>JBDHAL010000050.1:0-15940 GCA_039588075.1 Gemmatimonadota bacterium
CCCATTTCTTGGCCGGCAAGGAGGGCACGCAGGAGGAGTTCTTCCACACTTTCAACGCCCTGCACGATGCCCAGCGGCAGATCGTCCTTACCAGCGACCGCCCGCCAAAGGAGATACCCGGGCTGCAGGAACGGCTGGTCTCACGGTTCGAGTGGGGGCTGGTCTCGGACATCAGGGTCCCGGATTTCGAGACGCGCGTCGCCATCCTGCAGACGAAGGCCCAGCATGACGGGCTCGCCATTCCGGATGAGGTACTGACTTTCATCGCCCAGCAGTGCCGCTCTTCTGTCCGGGAGCTTGAAGGAGCGGTCATCAAACTGCTGGCGTACGCGTCTCTCACGCGCCGGGAGATGTCCGCTGACCTGGCGGCGGAGGTCCTCGGTGGCGCTATGGGGCCTGTCAAAGAAGTTGGGCCTGACCAGATCGAGACTGCGGTAGCGGAGGCGTTCGGAGTTGCGGTCAGTGACCTACAGTCGAAGGCCCGGCAACGAAGGGTTACGGATCCAAGGCAGGTTGCCATGTACCTCGAGAAGACGATACTCGGCTTACCTTACACGAGAATCGGCGCGCGTTTCGGTGGGCGCGACCACTCAACGGTGATCCACTCCATTCAAAAGGTCAAGGAACTCTTGGTGCGTGACCCTGAGTTTCGCCGCAAGATCGATGGGCTCCGTAAACAGCTGACTGGCCGGTCAGAGAACACGTAGCCTGGCCACTGTGGATGATCATGTGGAGAGCCTGTGGAGAGGTTGTGGGAAGATGGCCCGGGCGGGCAACTACCCACATCTCTACCGGAACAGCCACCCCTTTCACCGCTCAGTATCCACAGAGTTCCATCACCCAGACTCGTTCTGCCAGGCTGGAGGCCCCTGCTTCGACGCTGCTTATCCACAAATCCACACGACTACTACTACTACTGTTTTATATCTCTAGATAGTCATAAAATACTCTAATCGTGGATTCCGGGAGAATTCCAAACAAAGAAACAGGGTAGTATGAAATGAAGGTCACGATAACGCGTGAGAACTTCCAGAGGGGGCTGTCCGCAGTGGCGGCCACGATACCGACTCGCACCACGTTGCCGGTGCTTTCCAACATCTTAGTGGAAACACTCGAGGACAGGCTCCGGGTTCGCGGGACCGATCTGGATATTTCAGTAAGCGTCCAGACACCCGCGGAGGTGGATAGACCGGGGGCGATTACTGTGCCGGCCAAGAAAGTGGCGGAGATCGCTCGGGAGCTACCGGATGCGCCTGTAGAGCTCCAGTCGGAAGGGGGTCGTGTATCGCTTGTCTGTGGAAAGGCGAAGTTCAAGCTCAACAGCCTGCCCAGTGATGAGTACCCGTCGTTCCCGGATGTACCTTTCGACGAGGGGTGGACTCTGAAGAGCGGTGAGCTGCAACGGCTGAGCGCTCATACGAGCTTTGCTGTATCCAGTGAGGAGACACGACCGGTTCTGAATGGCGTCCTCTGGCAGATCCGTGGCAAAGACATGACGATGGTCGCGACAAACGGCCACCGCCTGGCTAAGATGACGGTGGTACTGGAGGCGGCCGCATCGGATGAGCAGGACCTCATCGTACCGCCGAAGGCTCTACAACAGGTTGAAAAACTGTTTGACGGTGAAGACCAGCTCCAGATCGCACGGTCCGAGAGCCACCTTGGCTTCCGCACCGACAGAATTGAGGTGTACACGCGGCTTATCGAGGGTCCCTACCCCAACTACGACCAGGTGCTGCCGAAGGACAACGACAAGGAGTGTGTGGCAAACCGCAGTGAACTGACAGCAGCGATACGCCGCGTGGCGATCGTTGCCTCAGATCAAACCCACCGTGTACGACTGAGCTTTGCGCCCGAAAAGCTCTCTCTGGGAGTACAGACCCCGGACTTGGGCGAGGCTGAGGACGAACTGCCGGTGGAGTTCAACGGCACACCGATCGAGATTGGCTTCAACGCGAACTACCTGTTGGAAGTGCTCAGGTACATGAGTACCGACGACGTCAAAGTCAGCCTGAGTGCCCCCGAGCGCCCTGCTACACTGGAGCCCGTTGGCGGCGAGGGTGACTATATCTGCCTGGTCATGCCACTGCGCTTGATGGAGTAGAGCGCTGAAAAGCGCGACCCAGTTTGCTGGATAAGATCAGGTAGGCTGGGGTTGTTGCAGACGACTTAGGTGAAGCTTATCGCGGTTGCATGTTGAGGATCGGCCGTCGAGCGACGGCTGACCGCTGTCCGATGTCGAAAAAGATCTCCTGCGCGCCATACCCAGCGCACAAAAAAGGGCGGGGTAATTACACCCCGCCCTTCGTGTATTTTTCCGTTTCCGATTAAGCGACGTTATTCATACCGCAACGCGACGATTGGGTCCAGGCTAGCTGCGCGGCGCGCCGGGTAGATGCCAAAGAACAGTCCTACCGCCGCGGAGAATCCCACCGCCAGAAGCACAGCCGCAGGAGCGATCGCCGTGTTCCAGTTAGCCAGCCGCGACAGCGCCACGGCAGACCCCGCGCCCGCAGCCAGACCGAGTAGACCGCCAATCATGCAGAGGGTAAGCGCCTCGACCAGGAACTGGTAAAGGATGTTCCTCCTCGTAGCCCCCATGGCCTTGCGTACGCCAATCTCCCGGGTTCGCTCGGTAACCGAGACCAGCATGATATTCATGATTCCGATGCCGCCCACCAGGAGGCTCACGAGAGCGATGCCGGCTAGGAGAATCGAGAACGTCCGGGTCGTCTCCTGGAAGGTCGACATCAGGTCGGTGCGGTTTCGGATCGAGAAGTCGTTGTCGTCCCCTGGACGCAGACGATGCTCGCGCCGCAGGATCTGCTCGATCTCCACCATGGCCGCTTCCATCGCCTCGGCCTCGGACACTTGAAGCGTGAGGGAATTCAGCCGATCGCTTCCGCTGATCCTGTACCGCGCCGTGGAGAGTGGTATCATCGTGCGGTCATCCACGCTGTACATGCCCTGTTGGCCGGACGGAACCAATACGCCGATCACCTCGAATGGGATCGCACGGATACGGACCGTCTGCCCGATGAGCAGGTCGGGCGTTGTCCCCAAGCGCGACGGCAGCTCGGACCCAACCACGACGACGGTCTTGCGAGCGACCATGTCGGACTGGTTGATGAAGCGGCCGTACTCGACCTCGAGCGATCGGACATCGGCATACTCGGGCACGGTGCCGATTGTCTGGGCGTTGACGTTCCGGTTCAGCAGTTCGACCTGCAGCTGGCTCGACGCTTCCGGGACCACGGCCGCCAGGTAGGTCGCGTCGGCCACAAGAGCATCGTAGTCGTCCATTCCCAGAAAAGTGCCGCCTGCCGAGCCGACGCCTCGCCACCAACGGTGACCGGAAGAGATGGTCAGCTGGTTCGTACCGAGGGACTCGATTTGCTCCTGGACGGCCCGCTGGGCGCCCTCGCCCATGGCCACCACCGTGATGACCGCGCCCACGCCGATGATGATGCCCAGCATGGTAAGGAAGGAGCGCAGCTTGTTGGCCCTCAACGCCTGCGCGGCGACCTTAATGGTTTCCCAGATCATGTATTGGCTCCTTGGCTACTGGCTGCGCATACCCGGGACGCCACCGCCCCGGAAACGCTGGTAACGCTCGAGCAGCTGGGCCTGGTCCCTCAACAAGGAAGCCGTGGGCAGAAGCGCCACAGAATCGCCTTCCTGCAGTCCCGATACTACCTCGATGTTCTCCCAATCCGTCACGCCGACGCTCACGGGCACCGGGGTGATCGCACCGTCGCGCCACGCGAAGATGACGCCCGCCATGGGGCCGCCGTCTCGCTGCTGCTGCTCTCGGCCCTCACGCATGCGCTGAAACTGCTCGCGCATTTGCTGCATCTCCTGGGGCGACATCTCCCCGCTCTGAAAGCGCTGCCGGACCGAGTCCCGCTGCGCCTGCGTCATGCGGCCCATGCCGCCCTGGCCGTTGCTGCCCCGGGCGCCGGGGCCGCCCGGCCGGGCGCTGGCCTCCTGCGGTGTGTTCTCCTCGATCAGCGCCTGAAAGGTCTCCGCGTCCATTCCCAGGGCGAGCTCGGCAACCTCCCGGGCGTCGTCGGCCGGGTGAACCGCCTGTGATGGAACGGTGACCGCGTTCTGGGTCTGTGCCACCTGGATCGTGACCTCGGCGCTCATTCCCGGCTTCAGTAGGCCATCTCGGTTGTCGATCCGGATGATCACCGGGAACATGGTGACGTTCTGCGTGACCGTGGCCTGGGGCTCGATCTTGAGGACGCGGCCGCTGAAGGCGCGGTCCCGGTAGGCCTCGACCTTGATCTCGGCCAGGAGCTCGGGCGCGACGCGGCCGATGTCGGTCTCGTCGACCAGCGTGCGAACCTGGACCTCCTCCAGGTCAGCCATGGTCATCAGAATCGTGCCGCCCACGACCTGCGTGGCCGACGAGATGACCTGGCCGACCTCGATCGTCTTCGTGATGATCGTGCCGGTGATCGGCGCCCGGATCGTGGTCTCGGACATGCGCTCCCGGGCAACCTCGAGCATCGACTCGGCGCGCACCAACTGAGCCTGAGCGTTGGCGTACTCGAGCTCCGCCTGCTCGAACTCCTGAGCGCTGATGATCTCCGACTCCTGCATCTGCCGGGCTCGTTCTAGCTGGGAATTGGCGACCCTGAGCCGCGCCCGGGCCACGTCCAGGTCGGCCGCCGTCTGGTTGAGGGTCTGGCGAGCATCTTTCTGCTCGACCTGAACCAGGAGCTGGCCCTGCTCGACCACGTCTCCGGTCTCGACCGGCAGCGAGAGGATCTCGCCGGACGCCTTCGACTTGACTTCCACCGTGCGCACCGGTTCCAGGATGCCGGCGGCCTCAGCGGAGATCGCCAGGTTCTGACGGCGCGCCGCGACCACTTGGAATGGACGGGTCTCTTGGGTCTCCTCGCAGCCCGCCACGCTGAGCGCCACCAACACGGAGCCGAGAGCTAAATGCGTTCGAATGCTCATGCGTTCTATCTATTCCCTTCATTGTGTCTGCGCCGCCGGCGTTCCGCCTCCCTGTCCAGGAGCGCCTGGTACGCGACGCGCTGCTCTTCGTTGAGTACTTCCTGTATTTCCTGCCGTGCCTGTTGCTTCACTTCCTCGTAGCGCGGTCGCATCTCGCGCCACAGGCCGGACACCTGCTCGCGCTGTTGCTCGACGATCGCCGCGATCTGGGCCCGCTGTCCATCGCTCAGGTCCAGTTCGGCCGCCAGCCAATCGAGATAGCTGCCGCGCCGGTCGCGGTCGCTGCCGCGCCGGCTATCGGTCGCCGCTGCCGACTCTTTGCCGAGCATGCGGTCGGTCGCCGCCCCCGCGACGCCGCCCAGCAGGAATACGACCGCCAACAATATCAGCGCCCACGTCTTCGACTTACCGTTCATCGTTGCCTCTCACCGCCGTTTGGAGTCTCTTCCGGGGGCGGGGTCCCGTTACCATTCCTTTCCAGCAAAGCCACCTCGAAGAACGCTTCGGCATCGGGCTCGCTTCCGGCCACCAGCAGCGCCGGGACCTGACCGCCCGAGCCGCTCGCCAGCACGTCATCGAGCGCCACGGCCTCGACGGCCTCGCCGCTGGCGCCGAGCTTCAACGCCGCGGCGACGACGGCCAGCACGATGCTCGCGGCGACCAGGCCGGGCCGGGCCCACGCGGCCAAAACGTCGAAGGAGGAACTTGGCCGACCGCGGCGTGCCAACAACGGCTCCGCCGCGGCTAGGATGCGCTTCTGCGCTCGTCGCCGCTCCATGTCGGACCGTGGCGGGGCCTTCAAGGCTTCGAGCTCTGCCAGTGGCCGGTCGTCGTGTCGGTCGGTCATCAATCCACCTCGTGTGTTACTGGTGGCGGTACTCCTTCAACGTCTCGCGGAGCATCCGCCGTGCCCGGGACAGGTGAGAGCGGCAGGTGCCCTCGGGGATCCCGAGAATCCCGGCGATCTCCGGGTGGGTGAACCCCTCCAGGTCGTGGAGGATCACCACGGTCTCCAGGTCGCCGGGTAGGGAGCCCAGGGCTCCCGCGAGTCGCCGGCGCAAGTCCGCCCGGTCAGAATCGGCCGCCGGGCTGTCTTGACTCCGGGCTGTGGCCGGAACGTCCTCGGTGCGCCGCCGCGCCAGGTACTTGCGGCGGTTGAGAGCGGCGTTGACCAGCAGCCTGTAGAACCAGGGCCCGAAGGCGCTGCCGCGCCCGAGCGAGTCGATCCGCTCCAGGGCGCGGATGAAGGCATCCTGGACCAGGTCCTCGGAGTCCTGAGCGTGCTGCAAGAACCCGTAGGCGACGGCGAACGCCTGATCGGCGTACCGGCTTACGAGGATGCCGAAGGCCTCGCGGTCACCGCTCCGCGCGCGCTCGACGAGCTGCGGTTCGTCGTTGACCGGGTTAGCGCCTTCGATATCGGCAGCCATCGCTCTCCGAAAGACTAAACACCTGAAATCGCCCGAGCGTTGGGCCCGGGCGGCCGACTCCAGGTTGCACCCATTTTGGAAACATCTAGCTTGAAGGATATGGCGATCCAGCCCGCAGGCCACCCCCGGGCCCGAGAGGATGTACTGTTTCGGCAGGTGGACGACGAGTGGGTCGTGTTCGATCCCGCCGCGAACGAGCTCCACGTCCTCAACCTGAGCGCCGCGCTCATCTGGAGTCACTGCACGGGCGACCAGTCGATGCAGGATATCGCGGGCGCGCTGCAGGAGACCTACGGGGTCGAGTCGGAGCGCGCGCAAGAGGACGTCGAGGAGACGCTCGAGCGGTTTCGCGATGCTGGCCTGCTGGCCGGCGACTAGTTCGCCGTGACGGCCCCGATACGCAGATGAGCGTTCTCGACTACCTGAACTTCCTGGCCGACGCTCCCCGCGTCGAAGCGTTCCGCCGGGCGATAGAGCGGGCGGCCTCGCCCGGCCAGGTCGTTCTCGACCTTGGCACCGGCATCGGGACCTACGCCATGTTCGCGGCGCAGGCCGGCGCTCGAGTCCTGGCGGTTGAAGCGGAACCGGTGGTCGAGATCGCAAGGGAGCTGGCGGTCGACAACGGACTCGCCGACCGAATCACGTTCTTGAAGGGCCGGCTGCAAGACCTGGAGCCACCCGAGCGGGCCCACGTTCTCGTCTTCGAGGACTACTCGCCTTCGT
Source organism: Gemmatimonadota bacterium (assembly GCA_039588075.1). Classification (GTDB taxonomy): domain Bacteria; phylum Gemmatimonadota; class Gemmatimonadetes; order Palauibacterales; family KS3-K002; genus JBDHAL01. Next base: position 7,125 of record JBDHAL010000050.1, read on the forward strand.
TGTTTCATGAAGAGACGGCGCGCCTTCTCGATGACGTGCGCGAGCGCTGGCTCGAGCCGTCCGCCCGGGCGATCCCGCGCTACCTTCGCGCGAGCCTGGCCCCCGTATGCTGCCCTGAGACCTATGGCTCGATCGCCCGCTGGAACGGAGACCAGGCGTACGGCCTGGACATCAGCCGATTCTCCGGCCAGATGCTCAACGACCTGCACCACGCGAGCTGGGGGAGCGACGTTCTGCTCGCGGAGCCGGTCGAGATCGGCCGCGCAGACCCTCTCTCGACGGAAGCTTTCGGTCTCGATGCCGCGGCCAGCTGGCAGGTAGGCCGTGATTGTGAGCTGCATGGGTTGGGCCTGTGGATCGATCTCGAGCTGGCCGACGGGGTGACGTTCTCGAACGGACCGTCGGGGCGATCCACCGGCTGGGACCAGGTGTTGCTGCCGCTGGGAGAGCCGGTTCAGGTTCGGGCCGGGGAGACGGTCGAAGCCCGGGTAATGACGCTGGGGCCGGCTCCACGGGAGCCCAAGTGGTGGAGCTGGAGGGTTCGTGCCGGTGGCGCGGAGCAGGAGATGAACACGTTCCGAGGCCTGCCGCTGTCGCTATCGCGGCTGCGCCAGGCGAGCCTGGACCACCGGCCCGCCCTCGGTCCGCGCGGCCAAGTTCGCCGCGCCACATTGGATCTGATGGATGGGCGGCACACGGTGGCGGAGATCGCCCGGGAGCTGATGGAACGTTTCCCCCAGTTTCTGAGTAGCGAATCAGAGGCCTACCGGGCGCTGGCCCGTGAGCTGGAGGCCGAGGAAGGGACAGCAGCGGCCCGCGAGAGGGACACAACGGCCAAGGTGAGATGATGAGTAGCCAGGATCCAACGCGCAGGGAGTTCCTGAAGAAGATCGCCAGAGGGGCGGCCTACGCAGCGCCCGTGATCACGACCTTCGCCGTCGCACCCGACCTGCTGGGGCAGGCCACGTCTTTGCCCGGGCATATGCATACCCATTCGCCGCCAGCGCCGGCCACGCCGGCCGAAACACCCGGGCCGGCGCCGTCGGACAAGCACCCGCCACCCAGCAAGAAGAACGGATAGCGCTTTTACGAGTGCCCGCCACACCGATCCTTCACTACCGCTTTCCTGAGGGCGGCCGCCCTTTGAGTGCGCATCTTTCGGCCCCCGACCTGGTCCCACTTCTCGAGACTTTTTACGCCGCCTATCGCTGTTCCGAGCCCGAGGCGGACGCCAACCTAGACCGCTGCATCTCGCTGGGTCGCGAAGGCCGGGCCTACCGGCTGGTCGGCCCCAGCGGCGACTGGGAAGCGGAGACGCCCGGCGAAGCGGCCCTCTACTACGAGTCGGAGCTTACCGGCGCCCTGTTGGAGGACACCGCCGCCTACGTGCACCTGCACGGTGCGGCGGTATACGATGACCGGCGCTGCCTGCTTCTCGTCGGGCCGTCCGGAGCCGGCAAGTCGACGCTCACGCTGGGGCTCTGCCGGGGCGGTTGGCAGGCGTTGGCCGACGACGCGCTGCTCCTCGACCCGGAGACGGGAGAGGTCCAGCCCTTCGAGCGGTCGATCCGGGTCCACAGAGCCAGCCTCGAGACCCTCGGTATCGAGCCGGAGCGGGTGGAGGGCGGCCGCATGTGCGAGCCGTATCTGTGGGTGAGCCCGGCGACGGGAGGGCCCGGCGTACGCGAGGCGCGCCGGCCGAACGTCTGCGTCTTCCTGGAGGGCGCGGATCGGACCGTGCTGGAGCGGCTCAGCGCAGCCGAGACCCTCACGTGTCTGTTGGTAGCGCGTCTGGGTGGTGAGGCGGCGAGGGACTTCGAGTGCCTGGCCCGCTTGGCTGCGGATGTGCCCGGCTACCGACTGGTCTACAGGGACCTCAAGGAAGCGCTGACAGAGTTAGAGCGGCTCTGACCCGTAGACGTCGGACCACAGATCTCGGTCCTCCTCGCTCCACTCGGGCCGGTGGTAACGGTGCGAAGACGAGAAATGGACGCCCGGGTCAGATATCCTGTGCTCATGCTCCCCGCCGAGTTGGTGTGTCCCACTTGCGCCCCTAAGTTAGAAAACCATGCAACACGCAGCCACGGCCCGGAAAGTCCCGAAAACAGCACAATTCGTCGACCTGAGCGACTACGCGCGTCCACTGGCCGTCTGGATCGCGCGCCGGCTGAGGGACACGAACGTCAGCGCCCCCGATGTGACGGTGGCCTGGGGCGTCGTCGGCCTGGCGGCCGCATTCTGTTACGCGGTAGGCGGCTATCAGACCGCCTTGATCGGCGCCGCCGCGATCCAGGTCAAGAACATCCTGGACGCCGCCGATGGCTCGCTGGCGCGCCTGCAGGCCCGGCCGTCTCGGGTGGGTCGCTTCCTCGACTCCATCGGAGACGCAGCGATCGCGGCGGCGATGGCCGTCGCGTTGGCCGTCGCGGTCTCTCGCGAGCGCCCCATTCCTTATGCGGCGGCGCTGGCCGGCGCCGCGTTGCTGCTGGGGCTCCTGCAGGGCTCGCTGTTCAACTACTACTACGTCCGCTACCGCGCGCGCAGCGGTGGCGACAAGACGAGCTTGGTCAAAGAGCGCATCACCACCCTGGACCAGGTCCACTACTCCGACCGGCCGCTCGCCATGGGGCTGCTCACGTTCCTCATCAAGGCGTACAACTGGATCTACGGCTGGCAGGATGTTCTCGTGCACCGCCTCGACGCCTGGGCCGTCCGGCCGCTCACGCGGATCGGTCGCGAAGAGGAAGCCGACACGCTGCGCGACGACCGTCGCCTTTTGACCGAGGTCAGCGTGCTGGGCCCCGGACTCCAAATCCTGATCCTCGATCTCTATACGATCGCCGGCTATCGAAACCTCGCGTTGATGCTCGAACTCTTTCTCTGGACGGTCGCCCTTGGCGGTACCCTGTACGCCGCGGCGATCGTGTTGTCGCTGCGTCGCGCAGCCGCTCGACTTTCCCGACAGGGTTAGTCCCGGCCCAAACTGCAATGTCGAACACCGCACACCGAACACCGCCTTTCGAAGGTGGCACTGCAAGCTTGAATCATTGAGCCCGAAGGCCAAAGGCCCATCGGTCTTAAGGATTGGCGATTTGTCATCAAGTGATTAGGGGTTGCCGTGCGCCCTTCGAAAGGCGGTGTTCGGTGTGCGGTGTTCGACATTGCAGTATAGATTCCCGGGCATGGATGGGAGAAACTCCGACACTCTGAAATCGATCTTCGAGCCGCGGTCCATTGCGGTAATCGGCGCCAGCCGGCACCCGGACACGATCGGCTATGTGATACTCGACAGCTTGCTGCGGGACGGGTACACGGGTGCGGTGTATCCGGTGAACCCGCGGGCCGAAGTGGTCCATTCGATTCGGGCGTATCCTTCGGTTGGTGACGTGCCGGACGCGGTGGACCTGGCGATGATCGTCGTGCCGAAGGAGTACGTGCTGGAGGTCGCCGAGCAGTGCGGCGCGGCAGGGGCTCGGGGCCTGGTGGTCATCTCGGCGGGCTTCCGCGAGGTGGGCGGCGAAGGAGTCGAGCGCGAACGAAAGTTGCTCTGCGTCGCGCGCAAGTACGGAATGCGGATGGTGGGTCCCAACTGCATGGGCGTGCTGAACACGGATCCGGCCGTCTCGATGAACGCGACGTTCGCGCCGACCACGCCGCCGGTCGGGAACGTGTCGTTCCTCAGCCAGTCGGGCGCCATGGGTGTGACGATTCTCGATTATGCCCGCGAGTACGGCATCGGGGTGAGCAAGTTCATCAGCCTTGGCAACAAGGCGGATATCTCGGGTAACGATGCGCTGGAGTACTTGAAGGACGACGAGCAGACATCGGTCATCCTGATGTACCTGGAGAGTTTCGGGAACCCGCGCCGCTTCACCCGCATCGCTCGTGAGGTGACCCACGTGAAGCCGGTGGTGGCGGTGAAAGCGGCGCGCACGCTGGCCGGCGCCCGGGCGGCCAGCAGTCATACCGGCGCGCTGGTGGGGATGGACGTCGCCACCGATGCGCTGTTCGCGCAGTGCGGGGTCATCCGGGTGGACAGCGTGGAAGGTCTCTTCGACATGGCGATGGGATTCGGCAACGCGCCGTTGCCGAAGGGCGATCGAGTCGCGGTGGTCACCAACGCGGGCGGTCCGGGCATCATCATCGCCGATGCGCTCGAGTCGCAGCAACTTAAGGTGGCGGAGTTCACCGAGGAGACGCGGGAGCGACTGCGGAAATCGCTTCCCGAAGAGGCATCGGTCAACAACCCGGTGGACATGATCGCCAGCGCCGACGCCGACAGCTATCGTGATGTGCTGGAAACGGTGCTGGAGGATCCGGGCGTGGATGCGGTGATCGCTTCCTTCGTGCCACCGCTCGGCGTCCATGCGCCGGACGTCGCCCGTGCGATCACCGACCAGGCCGCCGATCGCGAGCAGCCGGCCTTTGCCGTGCTGATGGGCCGAAAAGGCCTGAAGGAGAGTCGGGCGCTGCTCAACGCGGCCAGCGTGCCGGCCTTCATCTTCCCCGAGTCGGCGGTGCGGGCGCTGGTGGGGATGAGCCGCTACCGGCGCTGGCTGGAGCGGCCCGCCGGCCGCGTCGTTCAATTCGATGATATCGATGCAGAGCGAGCGGCGGCCATCCTCGAGGCCGCGGAGAGCGCGGGCCGCGAGCGCCTGGGCGAGCTCGATGCCCTTTCGTTGCTCGAGGCCTACGGCATTGCGGTCGTGCCGTCTCGGGCCGCCTGGAGCGCTGACGAGGCCATCGAGGCGGCAAAGGCGGTGGGCTACCCCGTGGCGCTCAAGGTGATGGCGCCGGATATCTCGCATAAGTCGGACGTCGGCGGCGTGATCGTCGGCGTGCAGTCCGCCCGAGAAGTCCGGGGCGCCTATTACGAGATCCTTGACCGGCTCGCCAAGGATGGGGTGGCGACCGACTCGGTCGAGGGCGTCCTCGTCCAGAAGATGGTGAGCGGTGGCCGGGAGACCATCGTTGGCATCGCTTACGATCCCAGCTTCGGCCCGCTCATCATGTTCGGCTTGGGCGGCATCTACGTGGAGGCGCTCGGCGATGTGATCTTCAGGGTTCACCCGGTAAGCGACATCGACGCCGAGGAGATGATCCGCGAGGTGAAGGGCTACAAGCTTCTGAAAGGGGTCAGGGGAGAGAAGGGCGTCGACCTCGACGCGATCCAGGAGGTCATCCAGCGGATCAGCCAACTGGTGGGTGACTTTCCACAGATCGTCGAGCTCGATATCAACCCATTCACAGCCTACGAGCCGGGTGTGAAGTCCATGGCCGTGGATGCGAGGGTGCATATCTCCCGCGAGCACCTGCAGGAGCCGGAGCCGGCCCGGCCGCAGGCTGAAGGGTGAGCCCATGCCCGACCGATGCCCCCACTGTAGCGCGCCACTCGGGCTCAGAGATCACGTTTGCCCCGTCTGCGGCATCTCCACCGCGCTGACGCCTCCGGCCGATCTGCCGCCGCTCGATCCTCCCGCGTCGAGGGAGCCTTTACCCAGCAGCCCGCCCCTCGAGCCGCCGCCCGCAGCGACCCCCGGGCCGGCAGTACCCCAGGAGGCAGCCCCAAGCCCCGAGGCGCAGGCTGAAGCCGTAGCCGCCGCGGGCACCGAGCCGCCGCCCTGGGAGGCGATGCGGACCCATGGCTTCTGGTCCGCCCTCTGGCTCACCTGGCGCGATTCCGTGTTCCGGCCCGTCCACTTCTTCCGACGCCTGCCACCGCGGGGCGGCTACGGACCGGCGCTCGGGTTCTCTGTCTTGCTCACGGCCATCGCCCTCGTCTTCAACTTCTACTGGAGTACCATCGAGACCCTTTTGGCCGGCGGCGGGGAAGAGGGCATGCTGGTGCTGATATTCGGCAACCTGGTCATGCTGCTGATTGGCGGCGGCTTCCTGCTGGCGCTGTACATCGGTCTCCTGTACGTCATCGTGGCCACGGTCCACGTAGGCTTCATGGTCGTTGGCGCCGGTCGCATGGGTTACCAGGCGACCTTCCGAGCCATCGCGTACTCGTCCGGCCCCGCGGCCTTCGCCATCTTCCCCTTCTTCGGGCCGTTCCTCAGCATGGTTTGGGGATCGGTCGTCGTGTACATAGCCATACGCGAAGCGCAGCGTACGACTAACAGCCGCGCCGCCCTAGGCTTCCTGATGCCGCTCATCGCTTTCACTGTCTTCTTCATGTTCCTCGCTATCGTCTTCGCCTTGATCCTCAGCACCACCGACTTCGCCACGCCCGTCTGACCCGCTCCGGGAACCAGGCTCCTTCGCTTGCTGTTGCGGTATCTGTGGGGCTGACCATCGCAGCCGGCCCACTAAGAGAAGGATGTGTTACCCAAATGCACGGCAAGCTCTCAATGAATTCTGGCGTCTTGCTGCTCGTCGCCGGCATCGCCGCCGGCGCCATCGGCGCGCAGTCGCCTGACGATTCGAGTCCGCGGCCGCAGGCCGCCGTCGAGATCGAGATCAAGCAGTTCAAGTTCAATGCGGACACCGTTCGCGTGGTTGCCGGTGATTCGGTTCGCTGGACCAACCGCGACGTGGTGCCGCATACCAGCACGGCCGACGAGGGAGAGTGGGAATCTCCCCTCATCGAGCCCGGGAAAAGCTTTACCCAGACGTTCAACCAGGCGGGGACGTTCGCCTACCATTGCACGCCGCACCCGTTCATGCGCGGCGTCGTCATCGTGGAAGCCGAGCGCCACCGCTAGCGCCTAACCCCCGATAGCCCCCGGAGGACCAACATGAATCCCGTTCGCTTTACATACCTGGTCGCAGCCATCGCCTTCGGGCTCGCGGCCTGCAGCAGCGACGACCCCGGCGACCCCGGCAACGGTAACGTCGGGCCGCCCACCAGCATCGCCGAGGTTAGCGGAGACAACCAGCGAGTTCTGGCGGGCGAACCCGCACCCGCCGCCCTGGTGGTGAAAGTGAGCGATGCCCAGGGGAACGGTGTTTCAAGCGTGGCTGTGACCTGGGCCGTGACGGCTGGAGGCGGCTCGACCTCCAGTATGAACACGATGACGAATTCCAGCGGCGAGGCCTCGGTGACCTTCACTACATCGGCGGAAGGTGCCAACACGGCAACCGCAACCGCGACGGACCTCACCGGCTCGCCCGTATCCTTCACCGCGACGGCCGTCGTGCCGGCGTCGATCGACGTGGTCAGCGGCGACGGGCAGGAGGCGCGTACCTCGCAACGACTGGCGGACGATCTGATCGTGAGCGTGCTCGCTAGCGATGATCTCCCCGTCCCCGGTGCGACAGTGGACTGGGCGGTCACGGCCGGCGGCGGATCGCTCACCAGCATGTCCTCGACCACCGGCACCAACGGCCAGGCGTCGGTCGGCCTCACGGTCGGCTCGGTGCCAGGCACCAACACCGTCACGGCCGACGCCGGTACGGCTTCGAACGCTTCATTCGATGCCACGGGCTCTGCGGCTGTCGTTGTGACCGTCAGCATAGGGGACAACTTCTTCTCGGCACCGGGCGGTGGCGACGACATCACGATCATGTTGGGCGACACGGTCCGTTGGGTGAACCAGGGCTCCAACACCCACACCGTCACTTCCAACGCCACCCCGGTCGGCGGCGCCTCGTTCGACAGCGGCAATCTCGGATCGGCGGGCTCGTTTACTTTCATCCCCAACACCCGGGGTGAGTGGGTCTACTTCTGCGAGATCCACCCCGTGCAGATGCAGGGGGCACGCATTGTTGTGGAATAATCGGTATCCGAGGACACCGGAAAAGGGGCGGCTCGACTGGGCCGCCCCGAAGTTTTCCACACTTGGGCGGCCCGCGTGGAAAACATCTGTCTCGGATCGACACGGCCTACCCGTCCTCGGGCTGGCCTGAAACAGCCGTTTCCCTCATCTTGTATCTCCCAGCATACAAACGATTTCGCTTTGGAGGCCTCAACCTATGGGCACGATTTGGAAAGGGGCGATCAGCTTCGGCCTGGTGAACATCCCGGTGCGTGTGGAAAGCGGCACCCGGGATACGGCGCCGAAATTTCGCATGTTGGACGGCCGGGATAACTCGCCGATAAAGACGCTAAGGGTCCGGCAGAGCGACGAAGAGCCGGTGGAGTACAAGGAGCTGGTGAAGGGCTACGAGTACGAGCCGGGCCACTACGTGATCTTCGACGAGGAAGACTTCCAGCAGGTCGCGCTGCAGGTGACGCGGACCATCGACATCATCGACTTCGTGGACGAATCGGAGATCGATTCCCGTTACTTCGAGAAACCTTACTACCTGGCGGTCCAGCCCGGCGGTGACAAAGCCTACGCATTGCTGCGCAGGGCGATGAAAGAAACGGGCAGGATCGCCGTCGCCAAGGTCGTCTTCCGCAACCGCGAGCACCTGGCCGCGGTCAAGGTGGTGGGCGACGCGCTGGTCCTCGACCTCATGCGGTTCCACGAACAGATCATCCCACTCGAGGCGATCCAGACTCCCAAGGAGGAGGCGGTGAGCGACAAGGAGGTGGCGATGGCGCTCCAGCTCATCGAGCAGCTCTCCGCCAAATTCGATCCCGACAGCTACAAGGATGAGTACAACGAGAAGCTGATGGAGCGGATCACCGCCAAGATCGAAGGCCGCGAGATCGCCAGGATCGAAATGGAGGAAGCCGCCGAGACCGAGGTGGTCGACCTGGTCGCTCGCCTGCGGGAAAGCCTCGAGTCGGCCCGGGCTCCACGGGCCGCAGAGGGGTGAGGATCGGCGCTTACTGCAATGTCGAACACCGCACACCGAACACCGCCTGTCGAAGGGTGCACGGCAACCCCTAATCACTTAATGACAAATCGCCAATCCTTAAGACT
>JBDHAL010000051.1:0-15890 GCA_039588075.1 Gemmatimonadota bacterium
ATCGGAGCATGGTACGCGAAGTGGGTCCACCAGGCCTGGCTCGACGGCTACACCGTCGGTTGCGTGAGCGACCCGCCGCTGTACTGCCCGCTCGAGTCGCTGACCCGTGCCGAGCTGGCGGTGTTCATGGTCCGGGCACGACACGGCACCGGCTACACGCCGCCGCCGGCCAACGGGCATGTGTTCGTGGATCTGCCGACAACTTACTGGGGCTCGAAGTGGGGAGAAGCGGCCTTTAGGGACGGAATCATGTCGCCCTGCGACGACAATTTGCCGGCGCATTTCTGCCCTGAGGACGACGCGACCCGGGCGGAGATGGCCGCCGCGCTGGCAAACGCGAAGTACCTGGCGGTACCCAGCGTACCGTAGCGACGCCCGACGTCAGCCGTTGGACTTCAACGCCACTTCGGTCTTCTCGATCAAGCCCTTGTTGCCCAGGTAGAGCGGAGTGCGCTGGTGGAGCTCGGTCGGCTCGACGTCGAGAATCGATTTCGTGCCGTCGGACGATGCGCCACCGGCCTCTTCCATGACCATCGCCACGGGCGACGCCTCGTAGAGAAGGCGCAGCTTGCCCCTGGGGCTCTTCTTGTCCAGCGGATACATGAAGATGCCGCCGTAAAGCAGGGTGCGGTGGAAGTCGGCGACCAGCGAACCGATGTAGCGCAGGCTGTAGTCCTCGCCCTTCAACTGATCGACGGCCAGCTGCTGGCCGGGCGACCAGCGCTTGTAGTAAGCCTCGTTGACGCTGTAGATCTTCTTCCCGGGTTCGGGGATCTTCATGTCGGAGTGTGACAGCAAGAACTCGCCGATCGATGGCTCGAGCGTGAAACCGTGGACGCCGGCGCCGGTCGTGTAAACGAGCATGGTCGACGATCCGTAGACGACATAGCCGGCGGCCAGTTGCTTGCGACCCACTTGGAGCAGGTCTTCCATTCCGCCGCGCTCGCCCTTCGATATCTTCTTGTGGATCGAGAAGATCGTACCCAGCGTGACGTTGACTTCGATGTTCGATGACCCATCGAGTGGGTCGTGGAGCAGGACGTAGTTGCCGCACGGGAACTTGTCAGGGATTGGGATGGGGTCGTCCACTTCCTCCGAGGCCATGACGCAGAGGTTGCCCGTGTGGTCCATCGCATCGAAGATCACGTCGTTGGCGAACATGTCGAGCTTGCGGACGTCCTCGCCGTGGACGTTGAACCTGCCGGCGCTGCCGACGATGTCGACCAGGCCGGCGCGGTTGACCTCGCGGCTGATGATCTTCGCGGCGAGCGCGATATCGTAAAGAATGTTGGAGAAGGCGCCCGTCGCCTCGGGATAGAGTCGTTCCTGCTCGACGATATGTCGGCTGAGTGTCACCACGGATTTCGCCATTGCCCCTCCTGATTCTGGCGAGATGTTCGTGTTGGGGTTCGGACGTTGCCGGGCTGCCTAACCGGGTGGCCCGATCCGATTGTGGCACATGAAGCCCCCCACGACGGTGACCGCCGTGACGATCACGACGGCGGTGAACCGCAGGAGCGTGACCGCATGCGCGCTGAACCAGCCGGCAACCGGGACCCAGAGTACCCGACGCAACTCGAGCGCCTTGAGGTCGACCATGAATTCAATTTAGCGACTTTTTGGCCGGGCCGCAGCAAGGACAAGGACAACGACAACGAGAAGCGAGAAGAAGAGAGAGTATCGCTATCCCACGTTCGACTAGTTTTTCTCGCTTCTCGTTGTCGTTGTCATTGTCGACATAGATTCTCCGCTACTCCCCCGAATCGGTGCTCGCGGGCCCCCCGCTGTCGACCATCTCCTCGTACCAGCGACCGTGATGGTGCTTGACCGTATCCTCGGTCATCTTCCCGGTTAGCCACGTCCAGCTCATCGGGTAAAAGTCCGGGTGGATCATGACGAAGAAGAAGTGCCAGACGATGATGGCGAGGGTCGCCAGCCAGGCCTCGTAGTAGTGAATGGTCTGGGCGGCCGGGATTCCCCACACCGGTAGCATCCTGGCCGCCTGGGTCGGGAACCAGAGCACGAAACCGGTGAGCGCCATCAGGGCGGTCCCCCAGATCAGCGCCCAGTACTCCGCCTTCTGAGTGTAGTCGTAGCGCCCGTACTTGACGTGCTCGTCACTCCTCCAGGTATAGAAGCGGATGGTCGCGAAGAAGTCTTTCACGTCCTGCCAGTTCGGGACGATGGCAAGGAACTCCTCCCTGCCCCGCTTAACCAGAGCGATGTAGTACAGATGGTACAGCGAGGCTGCGACCAGCACGGCGGCGAAAATCCGATGGAGGTCTCCGCGGACCTCTTCGGTCATCCCGATCGCGGCCAGCATCTCCACCCACCAAGCTTCCGGGAAGCGGAGGGCGAACCCAGTGATCACCAGCAACGTGAAGGAGATGGTCAGCAAGAGGTGCTGGAGGACCTGCGATCGGTCGAGGCGCTTCACTTCCGGTGACCGCTTCTCCTGCTTGCGCCGCTCGATGATGAAGTAGTTGATGATCAGCAGGTTATGCAGAACCATCCCGCCGATGACGAGGGCGATGATCACAATATAGACGGCGCGGATGATCCTGTTGACCGGATTGGCGGTGATCGAAGTGGTCTCGTGGGTGTAGCTATCGGCGAATCGCAGGCTGCCACCCTCGTGGCACTGAGCGCAGGTGGCGACAACGTTGGCTGGATTGATACTTGAAGCCGAGTCTTCCGCGGGCAGCACCGAGTGCGCCGTATGGCAATCGACACAGGTCGCCGCGGTCTCCGCCGTCTCACAACCGCGAGTCGAGGCCCACCCGTGATAGCTGTCGACGTAGGTGCCGACCACACCACCCTGCAGGTGGTACTTGGCGATGATGACCGGGTCATCGTGGCACGGGCCGCAGGTTTGGCGGGCCTGCTGGGCGGCACAAGTTGCGGCATCCGGGTCGTGCGTCGAGAGGATGAGGTGCTCGCCGTGGCAGTCGGTACAGGTCGGGCTATCCCTGACGCCCGTCGCCAGGGCCCGCCCATGGATCGAGGCGTCGTACTCTTCGGCGATCTCGGCATGGCATTGACCGCAGGTATGAGAAACATTGGCGGGGTTGATGCTAGAGGCCGGATTGTTCGGGCCCTTCAGGTCGTGCACTCCGTGGCAATCGGAGCAGCCCGCCGCGTCCCCGTTGGTGGTGCTCTGGCCGTGCACCGACTGTGCGTAGGCCGAGACCATCTCGGGCCGCCGGACGATCTGGTCGGTGAGCAGCCCCGCATCACCGTGGCACTGGGCGCAGGTCTCGGGAGTCCGTTGCTTGCTGGTTCGCGACTGCGGATCGGAGCTGCGCTTGATGTCGTGGTGCCCGTGACAGGTGCCGCAGGTGGGGGCATCCGGGATACCGCGGCTCAACGCGTAGCCGTGAACGCTCTCCTCGTAGATCGCCTCCACACCGGCGTGGCAGGTCGCGCAGTTCGGGGGCGCGACTTCCTCGGCGTGTGGTATCTCTGAGCCCATCAACTCCGCGTGGCACATGACGCAGGAGAAGCCCATCTGCCCGTGCACCGAGGCGGCCAGCGAATCCGGGTTGACTACCAGCCGGTCGCCGTCCTCCAGGCTCTGAAACATCGCCGCGTTTGAATGGCACATGAGACAGGTCGCGTTATCCTGCGCCAGCCCGGCGGCCGGGTGTCCCAGTACGAGACCTGCTAGCAGGGTCAGTGTCGCCACAACGTCCCAATACGCTTTCATTCCGCCACTCCGGATGATTTAGCCGATTGGGGCCGCACGGCGAGAAGGCTTACGGAAAGCCTTCTTCACGCGGCCCGCGCCCGACGCGATGTCGGGCGCCGGCACGCGCTCATAAGATCAAGGGGCAAGCCCTGTGCCATTAGGCCGGGCTCGACCGCTAGCGGTTATGGGTTTCAGGTCTTGGGGGGACGGATTCGACAGCCGACAGCCGACAGCCGACAGCCGACATGAAAGTATTGTTGGACTGTCGACCTTTGATTCCCGAATTCCGACGTTCAGCTCAGTGCCGCAACAGCGAGGTTGAACGTCGCAAGTCGAGCGCCCTAGGTCGAGAGTCCAACAAAACTTAAAAGTCGGCTGTCGGCTGTCGGCTGTCGGTTGTTCGATTCCTCCTTCTAACGCTCAAACTTCAATATTCTTGTCTACAATGTCTCAGTGTCCTCCGGGCAACTGGAACAGCACGTCATACGGACTGATGCTGCCGCGATCCACGACCAGGTGCTGGTATCCGAGCTGTGGGCCGCCGACACGCACGAATTCATCGGCGCCAACGGACTTCACGTCGGCGCGGTAGCGCTCGTGCAGATACTGGCTGAGCTCGAGAGCGGAGACGCCGCCATCGTCGTCGCCATCGGCGAGGCCGTCGCCTACGGCATCGGCGAGGAACACCGCCAGGTATCCGCCGGCGCGGAACTTAGCCGCTACGGCAGAGGTCACGTCCTCTTCGGATGAGAACAAGCCCATGCGGCCGGGGACCGAGATGACGTCCTTGGCGAAGCCGCCGGAGAAACACGCATCTAGGATTAGAATGGAGGTGCCGACGTCCAGGCCTGCCAGCATCGCGCTCATCTCGTCATCGATGACCGGGCCATCGTACAGCTCGATCGTCTCGTCAAGCGCGTCCGGATCGGTGGGCTGGAAGTCCGCCCGCGGTACGCGATTGCCGTGCCCGGAGTAGAAGAAGATAAAGGTGTCGTTCGGGCCCATGCGGCTGGAGAGCGTTCGGAACGCCTGCTGCACACCACCGATCGTCGCGTCGGCGTCGGTCAGTATTATCGCATCTTGGGGCCGCATGCCCGCCCGAGTCATGGCGTCATGGACGCGGTGCGCGTCCTCCGCCGTGTAAGCCAGGTCGTTGGCCTGGCCCGGGTAGTCGCTGATGCCGGTGAAGACGCCATAGATGCGGCCTTCTCCCGATCCCGCTGCGGCGGTGGTCGTGGTCGTGGTCACCGGAGCGGCGGAGCTGCCACTGCTCAGCGCGAGCTGATAGCCGCCAGTCTCTTCCCCCGCGTACGACGTGGTGAGGATGCGGTAGCGGCCGGTCTCGCGCAGTTCGAGATCGATGCGCGAGCGGCTGGCCGAACCCTCGAAGTCGTCGTTGTCGATCTGCTCGCCGCTGGGCATGATGAGCGCCACATAAGTGTCGAAATCGGAGGACGTCATCTCTATGCTGACGTTCTGGCCCGTCGAGCCTTCGAATACGTAGGTGTCGCCGTATTCGCCGGTCCCGAGTTGCTCGTCGCCTGCTTCGAGACGCCCGTTCGTGCTGTCACCCAGGTCGAGTGCCACCACGTCACGCTGCCGGTCTTCCGTGCCGCGCGCCTCACCGAACTCCATCGATAGATCGTACGACCCGGTCTCGCCGGACTCGTACGAAGTGACCACCACGAGGTACGTCCCAACCTCGGTGATGTCCGCCTCGATCACGCTGTGGCCGGGCAGCTCATCCGCGTCATCGTTCTCGGTTTGCTCGTCGTTGGGATCGATGAGCATCAGGTAGGTGTCGAAATCGCTCGAGCCGACGTCGAGTCGGACCCGCTGGCCGGGTACCCCCTGGAACTCGTAACTATCGGCGTACTCACCAGAGCGCAGCGTCTCGTCGCCACTGGCTAGCGCGCCGCTCTCCGTACGTGACGCGCTCGCGGTAGCGGCCCCACCCAAATCCAAGTCGATCCTCACGTCATAGTTGCCCGTCTCGCCCGCCTTGTAACTGGTCACCGCGATGGTGTACTCGCCAGACTCGGGCAGCTCCATGGCGATCTGCGATCGGCTGGGGTCGCCTTCGTAATCGTCGTTCTCGAACTGTTCGTCCGACGGCGAGATCAGGATGAGGTAGGGATCGAAGTCGGGCGACCGCAGGTCGATGACGACGTACTCGCCGGCGGTACCGGTAAGCACATACGTATCGTAGTACTCTTCGCTGTCCAGCAGCCAATCATCGCTGGCCAGGCTGCCGCTCTCGAAACGCGGGCCGCCAACGGCGGCGGAGCCGGGGTCCGAGGAGCTAATGTTGACCTGGTACGATCCCGTTTCGCCGGCCTTGTAGGACGTGGCGATGACCGTCCATTCACCCGTCTCGTCCAGCACCTTGTCGATGCGTGACTGGCTGGAGGAACCCTCGTAGTCGTCGTTCTGTGTGTCTTCGCTGGAGGGCGAAAGCAAAACGAGGAAGGGGTCGAAATCGATGGACGTCATATCGACAACGACGGTTTCACCTTTCGTTCCCTTGAAGGTATACGGGTCGTAGTACTCGTCGCTGTCGAGCTGCAAGTCACCCGACTCGAGCCGGCCATCGTAGGTCCGAGTGCCCGCGGTCGCCGCAGCGCCGGAGCTCG
Organism: Gemmatimonadota bacterium; assembly: GCA_039588075.1. Classification (GTDB taxonomy): domain Bacteria; phylum Gemmatimonadota; class Gemmatimonadetes; order Palauibacterales; family KS3-K002; genus JBDHAL01. Next base: position 6,322 of record JBDHAL010000051.1, read on the forward strand.
TGGCGGCGCCGCTGGCCAGAACGCCGACTCCGTACCAGCAGGGCTCGCTGGTGCAGTCTGCCATGTAGACATGGACCTGATACTTTGCCGTACGCGGCGGTGTCACCTCGACCATGGGAACGGCATCGTCCTCGTAGTCCTTGTCGATCTCGTTACCCGAGTTGTCGAGCAGCATGAGATCGATGTCGGGACAATCGTTGTCGCAAACCCCGACAAGGATGTACGAGACGCCGGACTCCAGCGTCAGGTTGAAGTCGTCGGAGTCCTCTTTGTCCAGAGTCCCGAGCTTGGTGTCACCGACGAGTGCGTAGCCGTCCGGAGAGAATACCTCGCTGGCGGCTTCGATCTGCTGGCGGACCTGCTGCTCCCATTCCGACTGCGCCGACGCGTTCGCCGGTAGGAACAGCAAAGCGCCCAGCAGCACTAAAAGGCTGGCTCGCTGCATGGGGGTTACTCCGTTTGGTAGCTCGCGGGGGGAGCGACCGGTCGGTCGGGGATCTCTGACCGACGGCGCCCTAATATGTATAGAAACAGGCCTTTACGGCAAGCCTCAGTGTGGGCCCCTCAGGATCGAAGCCGGGTTCGGGCGGCGAGGGCCGCCAGGGCGGCGGCCGCTGCGGCGGCCAAGAATAAGGCAATCCAGAAGCCAGCGGGCCAGCCGGCGGGGTCCGGGAGGAGGAAAGGCAGCGTAACGGAACCCGGTAGCTGATTGGCGGCCGCGACCAGAGTTCCGTCTGGCAGGCGTCGCAAAGCCGGATCGGAACCGGCGAGATCGGCTGTTTCCTCCGCCCCGATCACCGTGATGGCGACGGCGCTATGAACATCTTCCAGCGAGGCGTTCGGGACGTAGACGGGAATCCGCCCGAACTCGCCTTCGATGTCGTAGCGGATGCGGATTTCGACGTTCCCGGGCTGAGCGGGCGGAGCCGTGAGCCGGCGCGCCGCGATCAGCTGCTCAGACGCGAAGGTGAAATCGGGGCCGAAGGCGCCACCGAGGAGAACGACCTGGTGGGGTAACCGCACGGCATCGAAGACGAGGCGAGCGCCGGAGCGGTCGATGTCGTAGGTCGCAGCCACGGACGCGTACGAATCATAGAGGACGATGCGGATGTCCGCGCTAAGCAGGGCACCCGCCGTCTCGGTGGAATCTTGGGGCAGAGCGAGCGAAGCGCCGAGCAGGAGGGCCAACGATGTGAGAGGCGCCGTCATCGATGGGTCTCCAGGCGCTCGACCAGCTTGTCGATGAAATCCAGGTTGGCTTTCTGCGCATCCCAACCGCAGTAAGTCGTGTAGACGTTGACGCTGGTCGGAGTGACGTTGAGCTCGTAGGGGTAGGTCTGCGAAGCGACCTTGCCCAACTCTTCCAGCAGTTCGGGGCCGAAGACCCGAGCGAATTCGACTGGGTCGGTACTCATCGCCGCTAGTGTTGTCGCCGAGTCGCCGGCAAAATCGTCATAGGGCCTCAGCTCGTTTGCGAGACCGCCGGTCGCCCGGCCCCTCTCGCTCTCCAAACCCAATTCTCCGAACGCGAGCGAGAGGAACTCGCCGTGGATCACGCTGGTCGCACGCCACTCCCGCTCGAAGTACCTCGGCTTGTCCCATCCCAGCATCAGCGAGCATAGGAAAGACGGTCTTTCACTCAGCTCTCTGACGAAGGCAAGCATGTATCCGACTTCCTTCCTCTTGACGCCGGGGTCGATCGGGCCCTTGTGGGTCAGAACGTTGCCAACCCAGGCCTTGCTACCGCCCTCATCGCGAACGACATCCCAGCGGCCGCTCTTCGGGTCCTCGTTCAGCGCGGTACCCCAATGTTGCGCGAGTTGTCGCAGCCCGGCCCGGGTGCGCGCTTTCAGATAGCGCACCGCTAGTTTGCGGTATGGGAAGAGGAGTACGGCGCCGCCCGCAAGCGTTAGTAGGAGACCGAGGCGGCTGTAACTGGCGAGAGGCAGCGTCAAAGCGAGGCCGATCACCGCAAACAGCGCGCTGGGAATCGAGCGCCTGCCCCAACCGCGGGGGTAGAGGAGCCCGCGTATGAGCAGGACCCCAATCACGGCGACCGAAATTCTCAACAGGTAGCCCATGCAACCCCTGGCCGGCTGGTGGCGCTATCCGGCCCTGCGAGAGGACCAGTGAATGTGCACGATGCGCCAGCCGTCGGCCGTGCGCCTAAGAAGCATCGTTTCGACTCCGCGGCTGTCGATCTCACGGTCGCGGAATGTCCCCTTTGTCGTAGAAGTCGACAGCACCCACGCGACATCGCCGCTCTCATCCGTCCATTGCTCGATCACCTCGCGCGCCACCGAGCCGGCAAACAACATATCTGAGCCGAGGTGATGCTGCATATACTCGTCGCGCGAGGACTCGACGCCGCCTGACTCGAAGATCATCACATCGGGCGCAAGGAGCGAGAGGGCGCGGACGCTGTCGCCGGCAATAAGCGCTGCGTGGAAGTCCCGTACAACGTCTGCCGGCTCCCCGGAAGTCTGCGCCGGCGCCGGCAGAGTGGTGACCAAACTGAGGGCCACGGCAACAAGCGTGGGTCTCATCCTGTTCACGAGCGTCCTCCTGTCAACCGATTGGGGGCTTTCTCAGCGACCGCGCCAGCGCGGCCAGCAGTATAGTGTCGAATCACCGGCGGTTCGCGCCAGCGCCCCAGCAATTGCTGGTTGCGGGCCGGGAGTCGTCCGTATCTTACACCATGCCTCGATCCGCCTATCTGAATCTGGGGAGCACCGAGCTCCACGCTCGGGCGCATGCCGCGCTGGCCGGCCTCGCCGACTGCCGGGCCTGTCCCCGCGACTGCGGCGTCGACCGCCTCGAGGACAGGTGGGCCGCCTGCAAGACGGGGCGTTACGCCGTTGTCAGCAGTTGCTTTCCCCACATGGGCGAGGAGGACTGCCTGCGCGGCTGGAACGGGTCGGGCACGATCTTCTTCTCTCACTGCAACCTGCGCTGCGTCTTCTGCCAGAACTTCGATATCAGCCAGGCGGTGAAGCCGGGTACGACGCAGCCCGGCTCGAAGCCTGAAGAGATCGCAGCGATGATGCTGGGCCTGCAGCAGCTGGGTTGCCACAACATCAACTTCGTCACGCCGGAGCACGTGGTGCCGCAGGTCCTCGAGGCGCTGGCGATCGCGGCGGATGGCGGCCTTAGCCTCCCCATCGTCTACAACACCAGCGCCTACGACGCGATGGAGAGCCTCGAGCTACTGGACGGGATAGTCGACATCTACATGCCGGACTTCAAGTACTGGTCGGCGGACAAGAGCGCCAGGTACCTGAAGGCCGAAGACTACCCGGAAGCGGCGCGGGCGGCGATCGCCGAGATGCACCGGCAGGTGGGACCGCTGAAGACGGACGCGAACGGGCTCGCCACGCGGGGAGTGCTGATCCGCCACCTGGTGATGCCCGGCGGCCTCGACGAGACGCGCGCGATCCTCGAGTGGCTCGCCTCGGAACTCGGGACCGAGACTTATATCAACCTGATGGACCAGTACCGGCCCGCCGGTCGCGTCTGCGGAGAACGTTACCCCGAGCTCAACCGTCGCCTCAGCTCAGCCGAGTACCGCAGAGCCCACGAGCTCGCCGCCGAACTGGGTCTCAGTCGACTCGACGAGCGCCACTCCACCTGACCCCCCCAGCCTCCTGCATCTATGCCCGCCTTCTTCTCGTTTCTCGTTGTCGTTGTCGTTGTCGATGACGGTCAACGACAACGACAACGACAACGAGAAACGAGAAACGAGGTGGGCGGCTACGAGACGACGGCATCGTCATGCGGGTGCGATTATCGCCTTGGTGACCTCGAGTGCTTCGACGTCGGCCAGCGCCTGGCCGGCCTCTTCCAACGAGTAGCGTCGCCCGATCACGCGGCTGAACGGCAGCTTCTCGCGATGCTTGGAGAGCAGCGCAAGCGCTCTATAGAAATGATTGAAGTCGAGGCCCCAGCGGCCGCGGACGTCGGCGTGCTTGCGATTGATGTCGATGTGCGGGTTGATCGTCGCAGTGCCGACATCGGTATAGTGGCCGGCGATGACGTAGGTGCCGCCGTCCCGCAGCAAGCGGAAGCCCTCCGGCACGGCGGACGGCACCCCGGCACACTCGATCGCCACATCGACGCCGCGTCCTCCAGTCAACTCGCGGATCGTCGATTCGCGTTCTTCCGGCCCGACATCACCCAGCGACAACGTGACGTCGGCACCGAGCAATCGGGCCAGCTCGAGTCGCGCCTGCGGATCACCGATCGCCACGACGGTTCCGGCGCCGCGCAACGCCGCGAAAGCGATGGCCGACAGACCCACGGGGCCGGTTCCCTGCACCAGCACCGTGTCGCCCATGGCCAGGTCGCTGCGCTCGACGGCGGCGAACCCCGTGAACAGGCCGCAGCCCCCGCCGATCACGTCGTCGGCGGTCAGGCGGTCGGGCAGTTTCAAAACCTGCACGCCGGGCTTCAGGTAAATGCGCTCGGCCCAGCCTCCCAGCGGTCCTTCCTTCGCCGAGTAGGTGATTCCGTAGACACGCCGCTCGGGGCAGCGGTTCGGCTGCCCGGCCACCGTGCAAAAATAGCACGCGTGGCAGGTCTCGTGGACGTCGTAGAAAGTCACGACGTCACCTTCGGACAGCGGCGTGCCCATGCTGTCGGTCTTCACGCCGTTGGCTTCCAGAACGCGGCCGACGCTGATGTGACCGGGGATGATCGGATAGGGGACGCCGGCGAGCCGCCCGTGGTACAGGTGCACGTCGGTGCCGCAGACCTCGCTGGCCACGGTCTCGAGAAGGATGGCCTCCGGCTCGAGCTTCGGGTCGTCGAGTTGCCAGAGCGCGATGGGCTCTCCCGGCCCGGTCATCACCGCCGCTTTGATCGTCATGTTCTCAGGGCTCCGGAATCAGTGGCCGACGGCCTGGCCGTCCTTGCGCGGGTCAGAGCCGGCGGCCCATCCGCGCTCGAGCCGCATGACGGCCTGGGCACCGCCGAAGTACGTGAACTCGGGTAGGATCACGTGCCCCATCGCCTCCAGCGCCCGGCGCACGTCATCCGGTATGGGTTCCTCGAGGGCGACCTCGAGAGCCGAGAGGTGTCGAAAGCGCGGCGCGTCGATGGCCTCCTGAAGGTCCATGTCGAAGACCAGCAGATTCAACAGAACCTGAACGTGCCCCTGCGGCTGGATCGAGCCACCCATCACGCCAAAGCTGAGCCACGGCTCTTCGGCGCCGCCGGCAGAGACTCGCGTGACGAATGCGGGGATGATCGTATGGAACGGACGCTTCGCAGGTCCCACCGTGTTGGGCAGGTCGGGCAAGAGCGTGAAACCGGCGCCGCGGTTCTGAAGCGCGAAGCCGGTTCCAGGCACGACGACGCCGGAGCCGAACTCCCAGTAGATGCTGTTGATGAACGAGATCATGTTGCCGTGTCGGTCCGAAGCGCTCAGATAGATCGTCTCGCTCGCCGTCAGCGCCGCGCCGGGCCCGACGCGCTCGGCCGCCTGGTTCGGGTCGATCCGCGAACGACGCTGCGCTATGAACTCGTCGGTCAGCAGATCCTCGGGCCTGGCGGTCATGTAATCCGGATCCCCTATCCAGCGAGCCAGGTCGGCGAACGCGAGCTTCTTCGTCTCGATGAGCAGGTGAAGGTACTCGGGCGAGTTGTGTCCCATGGCGGCCAGGTCGTACGGCTCGATGATCCTGAGCATCTCCAACGCCGCGATCCCCTGCCCGTTGGGCGGCAGCTCCCACACGCGATAGCCCTTGTAGTCCACCGACACGGGATCGACCCAAACCGCCTCATGCGATCTCATGTCATCGAGGGTCAGAAAGCCGCCCAACTCGCGAACGCGATCGACGATCTCGCGCCCCAGCTCTCCACCGTACAGCACGCCCGGCCCCTCGTCGGCGATCCGACGCAGCGTCGCCGCGAAATCCGGGTTGCGGAACCACTCCCCGTTGACGGGCGCTCGCTCGCCGTCCACCAGGTAGGTCGCCCGGGCGCCTTCGTCGCGCTTCAACTTCTCTACCTCGAGCGCCCACTGGCTCGCGATGATCGGCGACACCGGAAAACCTTCCTCGGCCAGCGCGATGGCGGGCCCAAGCGCCTCGGCCAGGCTGATCGTTCCGTAACGCTCGAGCAGCGCCGCCCAGCCCGACAGCGCACCGGGCACGGTAATCGGCTCGGCCCCGTGCAGCGGCACGCTGCTGCGGCCCCGGTCGATCAACGCCTCTCGCGTCATCAGGGCGCCAGAACGGCCGCTGGCGTTCAGGCCGACCAGCTTCCCTTCCTCCGCCGACCAGAGGATGGCGAACATGTCGCCGCCGATGCCGGTCATGTGGGGCTCGACCAGGTTGAGCACGGCCGCCGCGGCCACCGCCGCATCGATCGCGTTGCCGCCCCGTGCCATCACGGCGAGCCCGACGGCGCTCGCCAGAGGCTGACTGGTGGCGATGGCGCCGTTCGGCGCGTACACGGTTGACCGTCCGGCGACGGTCGTGGGCCGACGGTCCTGGCTTTGAGCTTCCGGTACCATGGCGAAGAGCAGTAGGAGTAGCACGAACGCGATGACTTTGCGCATCACCGTTTCCCTCGGTGTGAGAGGTCGAGACTTGGGGACGAGGAGGCCGCCGCAGCCCGGCGGCGCTGCTAAGGTAGGAAACGAGCCGGCGCCCCGAAAGGCGCCTGCCCGCCGAATGCCGGTCTAGTGAAAGGTCTGGAGCGCCACGCTCGCCTGCCCCGACCCTTGATCGATCTGGACATCCATGTAGAAACCGTAGGCGTAGGCGGCCGCCTTGATCATCGTCACTTCGCTGTCGCGTATTTCCCCGTCGGCCGCGGCGATGTCCACCAGGTCTTTGAGGATGCACTCCAGTTGCTCTCTGTCACCGCCCATCAACTGGGCGACGTTGAGAGTCGACTGAAGGAAGAGGGAATGGCGGTTCTCCCGCGATTCCAGCGAGTCGTACATCCGCCTCACCTCGCCCCAAATGTCCTCGAACTGGTCGGTCTTGAGGTGTGGCATCCACTCCCGGAACTTCTCGAGCAGGACCTTCTGCTCCTGCGGATCCAGCTCGTTATCGGCCAGCTGGGCGATCCCCAGGTACATGTTCACCAGGTCGTGCGCATAGCTCCAATCGTCTGACATCACTCCCCCCATAAGGGTTACCGACCTACCAATCACGAAGAAGGCGTGAGGCGCGAAGCACGAGTTGTCTAAGGTAACGTTTGGCACCTACAAGCTAATGGACCCGACCCAGCCATGCCAGCCAGCACCCAAATCGTCTTCGTCGTCGCCCCGCCCGCGCCCGCGCCCCGCGCCCCGCGCCCGCGAAAAACACGAGGACGAGCCCTCCAAATTACCTGATTCGAACGCGTCTCCCCGCCGGCCCAATCCTGGTACGGCCGGGCCCCGTGTGCATTGAGGTAGGCCGAGGAACGCCGGAAACGAGGTCCCAAGAGCCGACTCGGTACTGCCACGTTGCGACGCCGGCGATGAAGCTGTGGGTTATCAAGCCATCCGTGACGTCCACATCACCATCATCGTCGACGTCACCCAGCCCCAGCAAGCCGGTCGTGTCACCGATGAATCCGACGGCGAAATCGTAGATCAACTGCACGTCCGCCGTCGTGATGGTCGAATCACCGTCGACATCACCCCAGAGCACGAGCACGTCTTCACCGACGCTAACGTCGAAATGGATGACGTCACCGATGGCCAAGATGTTGGTGACGGCGACACCGGATGGCCGTCCGTCGTAGGTGAAGCTGTTCGGGTTGGAGAAGTGATCGAACCGGGTATTCCAGGAAGAACCGGGATACGGATCTCCGGTATCTCCTCTGTTGACCCGGTTGTCGAGATCGTACAGTCCGTCGGCTTCCTCGAGATCTACTCCCTTGTGGTTCTCGTCGTTGTTGCCGTTCGCCGCCAGTTGCACCTCGTCGATGTGCCAGATCAAGAGACCCGGCCCACGCAGGGCGGCGTCCGACCCGATTACCTGGCGGTTCGAGAGCAGGAAGTACTCGTTGCTCCCGGGGATATCGATGCGCATGACGGTCCGGGCGTTCTGGACCGGCTGGAGAGAGAAAGCCGGAACACTCACGGAAGTCGACACGACATTCAGCCAACCCAGGTAGTCCTTGGACCAGGCGGACAGGTGGGCCGGCGAAGTCAGGACGTTGTAGTTTCCGGAGCCCATAAGGCCCCAGACGCCGATGCCCTCGGACTCGGTTCCGTCGTACGGGGACCTGTCGTAGAGGTCGGGAAGGCGAAGGGCGTGACCGAGCTCGTGCGCCATGGTGCCGGTGCCCATGATGGCGGTGGAGCGGCAATCGAGACCCGACTGAAGCGTATAATCCGAGATTAAGATGTAACCGCCGAGGGCCGAGGGGTCATCCGTGACGAACGGTTGGCCACCGGACCCGGAATGGTTGTCGTACCTTGACCTGTGCCCCCAGATTCCACGTCCTCCGCAGCCTAGTGTCCTTTCCGGATAGATGAAGGCGACCACGTCAACGTAACCGTCGTCGTCACCGGAATTCGGGATGCCGTCGGGACCGTCATTATCGAACGGGGCGAAGTCCATGCCGGGATCGGCCGCGGTGAGCGCGTCATGGATGAACTCGAAGGAGCGCCCGAATTTGTAGTTGGTCGAGTCGCTGGGCTCGTAGTACGAAACCGGCATCGGGAGCGGCGCCCAATCGGAAACAAGCCCCGTCACCTGGAAAGCGCTGCCCGACACCTCATCCCAGTACTCGCTCAAGGAGACCGTGCCGGACCCACTGCCGAACAATCGCTCCTGGTACTCCGCCTGCGTGTAGGGAGCGCTGTAGTCGCTGAACAACGCGTTGATCACGGGTATGCTCAGCGTACCGGTCAAAGCCGCACCCTGCGAAGCCAGCTGGCCTGAGCTGTATGAAGGCCCGAGCGCGGGTCCAACGTTGGTCCGCGCCTGGCGAATCCTCTGCACCTTTTGGCGCCAGGCTCTCCGGAACTCGAAGGCATCGGCATCCTGCGCGGCAGCGCTACAAACAGCCAGCATGAGGCCGGCGAGGGCCACGAGGGTCGGGACGACGAATCGTAACAGTCTCATCTCGCGACCCCCTATCTCACGGTGAAGGTGAGGTCCTGCGTCAGGACGCTGGACGTGATGTCCTGGAAGGTTCGGGCGGAGATGAGTTGATCCACCTCGAGATCGAGCGCTACGTCCGTGCCCGCGGCCGCAAGCACGGTGAATCGGACCGCCACGGCGGTGAAGGCGACGCCGATGCCCAGCGGCTCACTCAAGACGAGCTTGACCTCATCTGCGGCGATGGACCCGGTGACGAAGCCGATGTCTCGGTAGCTTGCATCATCGACCAGAAGCTGAGAGGAGTTGAACCGCAACGTGAGCACGATCGCGCCCGCGTCGTGAGGGATGTTCCACGTCTCGAAGACGACTTCGACGGACAGCACATCTCCCGTCAACACGGTATCGGGCACCTGCAAGACGGCGATGGCGATTGGGGGCGGCGAAACGAGTAACGGTGCCGTGCCGGTGATCGTATCAGCGCCGGCGCTCACCGTCGCGGTCCCGGGGGTCAGGCCCGTC
>JBDHAL010000052.1:0-22261 GCA_039588075.1 Gemmatimonadota bacterium
GCCTGTGGACTGAGCCGCCCGACATGGACTGGGTGAGCCCGCCCGGCCCGCTTTTGACGCGGGTCGGGCGGCGTCTCATCTTGCATCCATGATCGGCGGAATCGTGCTAGCTGGTGGCCGCTCGAAACGGATGGGCCGGCCGAAAGCGCTCTTGGGATCGGGAGGGTCGACTTTCCTCGAGCGGGCCGTTCGGGTCCTGGCGGCGGGTGGCTGTGAGGAGGTCGTGGTTGTCGTGAATTCGGATGACCCCACCCTAGCCGACCTGGCCGAGCAGTTGGGAGCGCGCATCACACACGGGGCGGGCGCCGGCAGCGAGCAGATCGATTCGCTGCGCGCCGGGCTTCAGGCTCTGCCGCCTGAGTTGGAAGCGGTCGTGGTGCTGCCGGTGGATCATCCGCTGGTCGAACCGTCCACGGTTCGACAGATCGTCGAAGCGTTTCGAGCCGGCGCGGCGCCGATCGTTCGACCGGTCTACGAGGGCCGGCACGGGCATCCGGCGCTGTTCGGTGCGGTCGTCTTCGATGACCTGCTTCACGGCGCCCTGCCGGACGGCGCGCGCACGCTCGTACGCGCTCACGCCGGGTCGACCGGCGAAGTAGAGGTCGACGATCGCGGGGTGCTCATCGATGTGGACACGCCCGAGGACTATGAAGAGCACGTGAGGAAGGGTCGTGAAACCGGAGGCGCGTGAGTTGGTGACGACGGCGGAGTCGGTGCGGCGGGCTCTGGCGGCGCAGCGAGGCGGCGCCCCGCTTGCCCTGGTGATGCTCGTCGGCGCTCCGGACCCCGAGGTCGTTGGCCGGCGCCTCGTCGTCTCTACGGATTCCGTGACGGGAACGCTGGGCGCGGCGGCGCTGGACGAACGGGCGGTGGAGCTGGCCCGTGCGGCGCTGGCGAGCGACGAGCGGGGCCTGCACGACATCGAGGAGGGCGGCGAACGCTTCGAGGTTTATGTCGAGCCGCAGCGCGCGCGTCCGGAACTGCTGATCGTCGGCGCCGGCCACATCGCCCGGCCGCTCTGCCGAATTGGAGCGCTGATCGGGTTCAACGTGACCGTGATCGATGATCGACCCGAGTACGCGAACCGCGACTGGTTCCCGGAAGCTTCGCGCGTCCAGGTGGTGGGCTTCGACGAGCCCTTCAAAGACGTGACGGTCGGACCCGATTCCTATGTCGTCCTGGTGACCCGGGGTCACAAGTACGACTACGACTGTATCCAGCAGTTGCTGGCTCTCGATGCGCGGCCCGCCTACCTGGGAATGATCGGCAGCCGGCGCCGCGTGCGCGCCGCGTTCGAGGCGCTGGTCCGGGACGGCATCGACCCGGCGCGACTCGAGAGCGTCCACGCACCGATCGGCCTCGATATCGGCGCAGAAAGACCGGAGGAGATCGCCCTCTCCATAGCCGCGGAGCTCGTCGCGACGCGGAGAGGCGGCGCCGGCGGTCGCTTGAGCCACCATGAGAACGTGCTCGGTCGCGTGGCGCGGGAACCGGGAGGCGCGTGATGGACGATCGCGAGATTTACACCGCCGTCCTGGCGGCCGCCGAGGAGAACCGGCCCGTGGCTCTGGCCACCGTGATTCGCGTGAAAGGCTCCACGCCCCGTGACGTCGGGAGCAAGATGTTGATCGGGCTCGGCGGCGCGCAGGTCGGCACGATCGGTGGCGGTTGCGGTGAAGCCGAAGTCTTGGAAGCGGCGGCAGGGGTGATCGAGACCGGCGTCCCGAGAGTCGTCCGGGTCGATCTCACCGACGACTACCTGTCCTGGAGTCCCGCGGTGTGCGGCGGTGTGATGGACGTGTTCGTAGAGCGCGTGTAGCGGTCGGGCGCGACGGGGAGCCTTCGCTCCATGTCGCGGCGGCGGTCGGGCACGATGGGGGACCTCTCTCTCCATGTCGCGGCGGCGGTCGGGCACGATGGGGGACCTCTCTCTCCATGTCGCGCGGGGGATGGGCTGAGGGATATGACGGGCCGGGGCGCTCCAAATATCCGTTCGAGGTCCCCCACCGCGCCCTCCTTTTCGCGGTACTCCAAGTTCGAACTTACAGTCCGCGCGGACGCTACAAGGGGTGCGGCAGGGGTCGTGAAGCGTTATTTGGAGCGCCCCAGCCCGTCCCGTCTTTCAGCCCGTCCGGCGCGACATGAAGCGGAACGACCCCTGCCGCACCCCGTCCCCCCGCGCGACTAATTGGAAGGCTTGGAAGGAAATATCCGCTCGATCGCGGCTACGACGTGCTCGGGGAGCTCCACGTCTGCGGCCGCTGCGTTCTCTTCCAACTGCTGCAACTTGGTGGCGCCGATGATCGCCGACGTGATCTCGGGGCGGTGGAGGCACCAGGCGAGAGAGATCTGGGCGAGCGAGAGGCCGGCTTCTTTCGCGATCGCTTCCAGTTGGCCGACCCGCTTTAGCGTGTCCTCGGTGAACCAGGGGCCCATGAACGTCTTACCGACCTCGTCGGCGGCCCGGGAGTCCGGCGGCACGTCGTCCACCGAACGGTACTTGCCACTCAGCACCCCGCGGGCCAACGGCGAGTAGACCAGCAGGCCCAGCCCCTCTGCGGCGCAGATCTCCATCACGCCGTTGCTCTCGATCTCTCGTTGTAGCAGGTGGTACTGCGGTTGGTTCGACACGAGCCGGCGTAGCCCCAGCGCGCGGCTCTGCTTCACCGCGTCGGCGATGTTGTCCCTCGACCACATGCTGACGCCGCCGTAGAGGACATCGCCCCAGGCGATCAGGTCATCGATCGCCCGCAACGTCTCATCCAGCGGCGTCTCCTCGTCGTATCTGTGGCACTGGAACAGGTCGATGTAGTCGGTGCGAAGCCGCCGCAGGCTCATGTGCACCTGCTCGAGTATGTGCTTGCGCGACAGACCGCGATCGTTTGGGCCCGGCCCGACCGGGAAGTAGGCCTTCGTCGCCAGCACGTACTCGTGGCGCGGTAACGGCTCCAGCGCCGCGCCCAGCACCTCCTCCGCGCGACCCTGGGCATAAACGTTTGCCGTGTCGAACAGGTTGATGCCCAGCTCGAAGGCCCGCCGCACGCACACCCGCGCGACATCTTCGTCCGTCTTGTGTCCGAAGGTCAGCCAGCTGCCCAACGAAATCGTGCTGACTCGGACACCCGCGCTTCCAAGTTGCCGGTACTGCATAGCGCTCCCTACCGTTTTGCGTGGCGATTCATCGGATCGACAACGATAACGACAACGACAGCGAGAAACGAGAATTGGAGCAGCAGCCGTTGACCGCTCGCTTCTCGCTTCTCGCTGTCGTTGTCGTTGTCGTTATCGTCTCACCGATTACCAACAATTGAACCAGGCGCCTGAAAGACGTCTTCCGGCGCGGCGTCGGATACGAGAATATCCCTGAACTCGATCCGAAGCCCCCTCTCGACCGACTGCCGGCTCGTCGCCAGCAGAATGTTGCCGAACTCCTGCCAGTCCTCCCACCGAATGACCGCGCTATTCCCGTCGCGGCCCTTCAAGTGGTACTGCCACTTCCCAATCAAGTGCGGCGCCTGCGCCGACACGTACACCCAGTATTGATCGGCACGCATGGTTTCCAGCCCATCCTCATCGAACGCCACTTGAAAAACCTGCCAGTCCCCGTCGTCATCGGTCAGCGGCCCCTGATGCTCGAGCTTGACCCCCGGCTCCCGCCACCTGTACGGCATCAGCAGCCAGTAGCTGTCGTTGACGAACCAGGCGTGGGCGCGTTCCAGCAGCTGCTGCCCCATCGCGCCTTCGAACTCTTGCTCGTCGATCCAAACCCGGCCCTCACCGGTGTTGGTGTCGAGCAGCGCCGTCAGCGACTGGTCCCTCCCCATGACAGTCCCGGGCCCCCGAATGATCATCTCCAGGCGTGAACGGCCCTCCTTGCGGTCCCAGTAGTGCATGCGATCCGAGGTCACTTGGCCGCCGCGGAGGGCGACCCAGCGGAACTGCAGGTAGCGGGTCTTATCCCACGCCCTCTCTCCACCCAACGCAGCCATGATCGAATCGTTCCAGGCGTCGACGGGATCGTTGGAGCCGGCGCCCCGCTGGCCGCAGGCGGTGATGGAAAGTGCGAGTATAGACAGCAGGAGCAGCGGGGTTCTCCTCATCGGGGTCTCCCGTGGTGGTCTCGAGTGTGTGCGGCCCAGGTCAAATCTGCAGGCTCATCTGGACGATGCCGGGGGTCGGGCCCGTGCGCCGGAACGGTGCGCGGGCGACCCCGGCGAGCTTGCGGCCGCGCAGCGGAAGCATGGCCGGCTTCCGCGGCCGGCGCCCGTTGCCCTCACGGTCCAGCAGGTCGAGGCCCATCACGTCGCCCGACTGCGTGAGCGCGACCACCGTGTCCTCCGGCAGCAGGTCGAGCAAGCCCACGACGTCGCCGGCCTTCAGGCGACCGGGAAGCAGGCGAACGCCCTTGCCACCGCGTGACTGGACGCGCAACTCGTCCAGCTCGAGCAGCCTGGCGTAGCCCTCCGCGGTGACGCCAAGCAGCATCGCCCCCTGACGCGGGACCACGAGCGTCACCACGCTATCGCCTTTTGCCAGCTCTATCCCTTTGACGCCGGCCGCGGCGCGCCCCATCGACCGTATCGCCGACTCTTCGAAGCGGATGACCTGTCCCGTCCGCGTCGCGATGACCAGCTGGTCCCGGCCGCCGGTGACGTGGACGTCGACGATCTCGTCCTCGTCCTCGACGCCGGCGGCGATGATGCCGCCACTTCGGATGTTGCTGTACTCCGATAGCGCGCTTCGCTTGATCCTGCCGTTGCGCGTGACCATGACTACGAAGCGGTCGTCGACGAAGTCGCGCACTGTGTGAACGGCGGCGACCGACTCGTCGAGCTCGAGCAGGTCCGTCACCTTGTTCCCGCGCGACGAGCGCGTGCCCTGCGGAAGGTCGCCCACTTTCACGGCGTGCACCTGCCCGTCGCCGGTGAAGGCCAGCACCTGTTCTTCCGATTTGCAGAGCCAGAGTCGCGTGACGAAGTCACCGCTCTGGGTCTCGAGCGTCTCCGCCGCGGCCAGGCCGCCGTCGTTGTTGGCGCTGCGCGCCGGAAGCGTCTTCAAGTAGCCGTGGTGCGTCAGGAAGACGTGCATCTCCTTCTCGGCATCGCCACTCGGCAGCGGGTAACGACCCTCGTCATCGAGTATCTCGGTGCGCCGGCCGTCGCCGTAGCGCTCGGCGATCGTCGCCAACTCGCGCCGCACCAGGTCACGGCGCTTCTTCTCGTCGGAGAGCAGCACCTTCAGCGTCTTGATTCGCTTCGTCACCTGGGTCAGCTCTTCTCGCAGCTTGCGGCTCTCCAGGTTGGTCAGCTGGCTCAGCCGCATCGCCAGGATCGCCGCCGCTTGCTTGGCCGTGATCTTCAGCGCCGCCCGCAGGTTGTTTGCCGCCGTTTCAGGCGTTCGACTCGTGCGGATGATGTATACTACCTCGTCGATCTGGTCGAGGGCGACCAGCAAGCCCTTCAGGATGTGGGCCCGCTCCTCCGCCTTCTCCAGGTTGAACCGCGCCCGGCGGACGATCACCACGAGGCGGTGATCGATCCAGACCTCCAGTAACTCCTTCAGGTTGAGTTGCCTCGGCACGCCGTCCACCAATGCCAGCGCTATGACGCCGAACGTGTACTGCAGCTGGGTCTTGAGGAAGAGCTTCTCGAGCAACTTCCGCGGATTGGCATCGCGCTTCAGCTCCAGCACGACGCGCACGCCGTCACGGTCGCTCTCGTCCCGCAGGTCGGTGAGTCCTTCCAGCTTGCCGCGCCGCGATAGCTGTACGATGCTCTCGATCACGCGCTGCTTGCTGACTTGGTAGGGAATCTCGGTGACAACCAGGGAGGGCTTGCCGTAAGCGCCTTGCTCGACGTGCGCCCGCGCGCGCATCACGATGCGGCCGCGACCCGTGCGGTACGCGTCCTCGATCCCTTCCTCTCCCCAGATGTAACCGCCGGTGGGAAAGTCGGGACCGCTGACGATCTCCAGCAGCTTGTTCATCGACGTGTTGGGCCGGCCGAGCAACTGCGAGGCCGCCAGCGCCAACTCGCGCAGGTTGTGCGGCGGAATTTTCGTCGCCATGCCGACGGCGATACCATCGGTGCCGCAGAGCAGCAGTTGGGGGAACGCGGCGGGCAGTACTTCCGGCTCGTTCAGGCGCCCGTCGAAGTTGGGCCGGAAATTGACCGTGTCCTTCTCCAGGTCGCGAAGCAAGTCGCCGGCTATCGGCGCAAGCCGGGCTTCGGTATAGCGGTACGCCGCCGCGGGGTCGCCGTCGATCGACCCGAAGTTGCCCTGCCCGTCGACCAGCGGGTAGCGCATCGAGAACGCCTGGGCCATCCGTACCAGCGTGTCGTAAACGGTCACGTCACCGTGCGGGTGGTACTTGCCCAGAACATCACCCACCACCGTCGCACACTTCTTGTGCGAGCGCTCCGGTGACAGGCCCAACTCGTGCATCGCGTACAGGATGCGCCGCTGAACGGGCTTCAACCCGTCCCGCGCGTCGGGGAGCGCGCGCTGCACGATCACGCTCATCGAGTAGTCGATGAACGACTCGCGCAACTCTTCTTCCAGGAATCGCTGAACGATACGTTCGCGGCGTGGATTCTCTACCTTGACCACAACCCCTCTCCTCTTCCCACGGTAGTCGGTGCGAAGATACACCGAACCCACGTGCAAGTTAATCTGTCGCCTTGCCCCACTCAAGCGTTGGTAGATGGGCAGCCCAACTAGAGCCGCCTGGTTGCTGCCAGCCGCCCACCCCCAATATCTTCGAAGTACAACGTTCGAGGACCGATGTTCAACGTTCAACATCGGGCCGTATTCTCGACGTTCGATGAACAATGTGCGATGCTCGATGTTCACATGACATCCCGCTGAGGCCACAGCCATGCCGATAGAGCCGGTTTTTCCCAATCCACCCGAGGATACCCTGCTAGAGCTCTCCTGGGAGCTCTTCGGAGAGCTTTGCCGCGCCCTCGCCCTGCGCGTGGCCGAAGACTACGATCCCGAAATCGTGGTCGGGATCGCGGCGGCAGGCGTGATCCCCGGCGCCGTCATCTCGGCGATGCTCCAGAGGGAGTTCCACACCATAAAGATCACGCGCCGCGAGGATCAGGACGGAGTGAGGAGCCGGCCCGAGATACTATCCGCGGCTCCGCCGCAGCTCGCCGGCCGCCGGGTGCTGCTGGTGGACGAGATCTGCGACAGCGGCGACACGATGCGCCTGGCGCTCGCCGCGGTGCGCGACGTGGGTCCGGCGGAGATCCGGACCGCCACGTCGCTGATTCACGAGGGAGGCTACGAGCCGGACTACTACGCGTTGGCTACCGACGGCGTTGTCGTGTTTCCGTGGGATAGGGAAGTTGTGGAAGACGGGCGGCTGGTTGTGAATCCGGAGTACGAAGAAGAGATCGACTAGGAATCTCGAATTTGATCACGTGAGCACGGAACAGGGGAGCCTGGAAGTTCGAGATTACTTCCTAACTCCGAGCTCCGTGCTCCATAATCACGTAATCAAATTCCCTGATTCCCAGAAGTATTAGCCCTCCTGCATACTGTTGAGGAACTCCTCGTTGTCCTTCGTGCGCTTCATCCGCTGGATCAGGAACTCGATCGATTCGGCCGGCGGCATGTCGGCCAGGAAGTTCCGGATCAGGTACATCCGGTTGAGTTCCATCTCCGGGGGCAGCAATTCCTCGCGGCGCGTGCCGGAGCGGTTGATGTCGATGGCCGGGAAGATCCGCTTGTCGGCGATGTGCCGGTCGAGCACGATCTCCATGTTGCCGGTGCCCTTGAACTCCTCGAAGATGACCTCGTCCATGCGCGAGCCGGTCTCGATCAGCGCGGTGGCGATGATCGTGAGGCTGCCGCCTTCCTCGAGGTTACGGGCCGAACCGAAGAATCGCTTCGGTTTGTGAAGGGCGTTGGCGTCGACACCACCGGAGAGGATCTTGCCCGAGTGGGGGACGACGACGTTGTAGGCGCGGGCGAGACGCGTGATCGAGTCGAGCAGGATAACCACGTCGCGCTTGTGTTCGACCAGGCGTTTTGCCTTCTCGATCACCATCTCCGCGACCTGCGTGTGGCGGTCGGCGGGCTCGTCGAAAGTCGAGGAGATCACCTCGGCTTCGACGTGCTCCTCCATGTCGGTCACCTCTTCCGGCCGCTCGTCGATGAGCAGGACGATCAGGTGGACCTCGGGCTCGTTTTCGGTGATTGCGTTGGCGATCTTCTGCAAGAGGATGGTCTTACCGGCCTTGGGCGGTGAGACGATCAAGCCGCGCTGGCCCTTACCGGTGGGGGTGATCATGTCGAGGATGCGGTTGGCGATGTCGCCGTTGTCACGCTCGAGCTTGAGCCGATCCTCCGGATAGCGCGGACGCAGGTTGTCGAAGCTGATCCGGTGCTTCGACTCCTCCGGATCCTCCTGGTTCACCTGCTCCACCTTGAGCAACGCAAGGTACCGCTCGCCTTCCTTCGGCGGACGGACCTGGCCGAGCACGGTGTCGCCGGTTCGCAGATCGAACCGCTTGATTTGGGACGGCGACACGTAGATGTCGTCCGGACCGTAGAGGTAGTTCCAATCCTGACTTCGCAGGAAGCCGTAGCCTTCCGGAAGGATCTCCAGGACGCCTTCCGCCCGGAGGATCACCTCGGAATCGAGCAGGTTCTGTTCGATCCGGAAGATCAGGTCTTGTTTGCGAAGCGATGAGTAGTTCTGGATGTTGAGCTCTTCGGCCATCTCGTGCAGGTCAGCGACGGACTTTGCCTTGAGCTCCGCAATGTCTAGGGATGTGGTACTCATTTGTTTTTACGGTGGTGTTGATTACCGGTTCTGTTGTGGGGAATGTGATTTCGACGGGGTTAGGCCGCTATGTCTATCCGCCTGGAGGCGCGCAGGGCGGAAGCGCAGTATGTTGTTAAAATCCTCGGACTTACGTTCCTAGCCGGTGTTTCAGTTCGCTCTAATTGGGGCAGTGAAAAGTCGCGGCGCGGAGGCGCGGAGTACTGATCGGTGACACAAAATAGTAATGTTCTGGCATATCCCGGTCAAGGGCTAGCGGATCCGGGCTCGATTTTCGCCTTGTACCGCGTGGAGGCGGTGCGTGCGGGGCGGGTCGTGACGGGGCGGCTTCTGCCCGGTTTGCAGCCCGATTCCAGCGAGGTGCGGGACTTTCTGAGACGCTGGCCGGGTTCCCATACGGCTCGAAAGAGTCCGTACGGTTGGGAGCTGCTGCTCTATGAGCCGAGCCCGCAACGCGAGCGCTGGTGGCTGCACGCGATGCTGCTCGCCCTAACGGTGTTCAGTACCGTGGTAGCCGGGAGCCTGCTGGCGGGGCGGGTGCCGATCGGTTTTCTGGTGTTGCCACTGTTCCAGGGGTGGTGGTTACCGGTACCGGCGGCCATCGATACTGGGGCTCTACCGGCCGGCCTTCCTTTCGGTCTGGCGCTTGTGGGGATCCTCGCGCTGCATGAGGCCGGCCACTACTTCGCGGCCAAGCATCACGGGATCAGCGTAACGCCGCCGTACTTCATCCCGTTTCCTCCCTACGTGTCGGTGATCGGAACGTTGGGAGCCTTCATCAGATTGCGCTCTCCGGTTCTGAGCCGTCGCCAGCTGCTCGACGTAGGTGCGGCGGGCCCGCTGGTGAGCTTCGCGGCGTCGCTACCGGTGTTGTGGTGGGGTCTGGCGCATAGCCGCGTGCTGACGGTGGCATCGGAGGCGCCGGGCACGTACCTGGTGCGATTCGCGGAGGAGCGTTTCTGGCTGGGCGGATCGCTGGCGTTTTCCGGCCTGGCCCGTTTGGTGAGCGGCCTCTCGGGCCCCGGCCAGGTGATCGAGCTGCATCCCGTCGCTTTTGCCGGTTGGCTGGGGCTGTTCGTCACGGCGTTGAACCTGCTGCCGATCTCGCAATTGGACGGAGGACACATCCTGTATTCGTTGTTGGGGAGCCGGCAGAGGTTGGCCGCCTGGCTTTTCTTCGCGACGCTGATCCCGTTGGGCTTCCTGTGGGGTGGTTGGTGGGCGTGGGCGGTCTTGGTGTTCGCGATCGGACGCGGCCGAATCGCTCATCCTCCGCTATTCAACCCGGAGGAGCGGCTGACGCGGGCGCGAGTTGTGCTTGGTGCGGCGACGGCGGTCATCTTCGCCCTCTGTTTCGTGCCGATCCCCTTCCGGCTTTGAGGGCCACCCGGCGGCCTCCGGGGCATGACTTGACGGGCCCATCTTCACAAGAGAGATTGATCTTCCTCTTTTCGACAAATAAGTACGCTCACACTTCCGCGCACAGTGGGAGGGAACTGAGCCGCATGGCCCGGCACAATCGCGATGGCGAAGGCACCGATCAGCACGGTAGCCGCTACATAATCAGCTACCAGCCGGACTGGCTTCGCCAGATCAAGATCTCGAGAACCCTGTCTGGGAGCAGCCGCCAGTCCACGAAGACGCTGTTCCGCAATCCGGCGGTCTGCGCGGAACGCTCGCCGGGCGACCGGGTGCGTACGCGGGTGACTTCGAAGGACGGGAAGCTGGATTTCGAGGTCACGGTGATGGACAAGGCGAGCCAGGTGGATCAGATAGTGGTGACTTCCAGGGCGTCGGACGGGAAGGGCGACGTGATCTTCACCATCGACGGCTCGCTGCCGAAGCGGGGCGATCTCGGCAAGGCGCGTCGTGGCCGGCGCCGCGGCCGCTAGGGCGGCGGCTGTCGTTCGCCTGAAGCGAAGGCCCTGAGATCGGCTTTCAACTCCTCCAACATCTCCCGAGTCTCAGCTAGTTCGAGGGCCAGAGCCTGGTCGTTGATCAGCCGGCCGAGCGTCCCACGCCCGGTTTCGACCCGCACCGATATCCGGTCGATGTTGCCCTGGATGCTCCGGAGGCGCTGCACGAGGGTCGAGTCGCTGACAAGCGCGCCGAGGGTCCCCTCGCTGTGGCCCCAGTCCTCGGCCAGGGTTTTGACGCGGGGGCCGAGGCGGCCGAGCGAAGCGCGGACCTCGTCGTCGGACACGAGCTCCGCCAGGCCGCCGGCGGCCGAGCTCAACGTATCGAAGGTCGCGGCCATATGGCGAAGGTTCGTTTGCAGATCCCGTAGTTCCTGCGGTCTTTCCATCATTCGCCGCAGGCTGCCCGGTCCGTATAGGGCCTGATCGAAGACCTCGCCCCAGCGGTCGGCGACCGGCTTGACCGAGTCGAAGACGGTGCTGAGGCGCCGGCCCACTTCTGACGGGTCGGCGAGCTCCGATGCCGCCGGCAGCGCGGCTCCTTCGACGAGCGGCGGCCCGGGCTCATCGGCGGGCAGAATGTTGACGACCGCTTCTCCCAGCAGACCGGCCGTGGTGACCTGTGCCACCGCTCCCTCGGTGATCAGGTGCTGGACGGCCACGTCGATGCTGAGTCGGACGCGGAGGCGACCTTCGGCGTCCTCGGTCGGCGGCTCGAAGAAGAGCCCGTCGACCTGGCCCACAGCCTGGCCGGCCAGCCAGACGGCGGCACGGGGCCGCAGGGCCTGGGTCGTTATCGTATGGAAGTGGAGGGTGTAGCGGTCCTCGAACGCCTGCCGCACGTTGTCGATGAAGAACACGGCCAGGGCGGTGACCGTGACGGAGACCGTCACGAACAGACCGATCCTCAGTTGTGACCAGGAGACCCCGCGCCGGGGGCTCATCTTGGCGCTCCCCCGGACGGACCGTTCCGCGGCGTTGCCGCCTCCATCAGCCTCACCTTAGGTTGCCCAACATGCTCAAGCTCGGTCATATCAGCTACAGCAATTGTGTGCCGGTCCACGGGCGCTTTCTCGAGTGTGGGCCGCCAGAGTCGGTCACCCTCGTACACGGCGTGCCCGGCCAGCTGAACCGTCTGCTGGAGAGCGGCGCCATCGATGTGGCCCCGGCTTCGAGCATCGAGTATGCCCGGCACCCGGACCGCTACAGGATTCTGCCCGGCCTCTCCATTTCGGCGCCGGGAGCGGTCCAGACGATACAGCTGCTCAGCCGGGTCCCGCTCGAGGACCTCGGCGACGGCGCCCGCATCGGCGTGCCCACGGCGTCGGCCACTTCAGTGACCCTGCTCAAGATAATCATGAGCCAGCGGATCGGCATCCATCCCGACTATTTCTGGTTCGAGCAGGAGTCGGAGGAGCCGTTGAGGAACGGCGCGCAGGCCGCTCTGTTCATCGGCGATATCGCGTACCGCAAGCGTCAGAAGGCCGGTCTGCAGGCGCGCGACCTGGCGGCGCTGTGGAACGAATGGACCGGACTTCCGTTCGTGTTCGCGCTGTGGCAAACTTGTGCCGGGCCCGATTGCGACGTCGAGCTGGGAACGCTGGCCGGCGCACTGGCCGCCTCCCGCGATTGGTCGGCCGAGCGCCTCCCGCGACTCGCGGAGCGCTACTCCGGCGAGTTCGGTTGGAGCGTGGAGGACCTGGTCGGTTACTGGCGGAGCCTGGATTTTGGCTGGGACGAGAACCTGGCCCGCGGCCTGGACGAGTTCTACAGGCGCGCCGCCGAGTCGGGTGAGATCGAAGCGCCGCCGCGTCCGGTCTTCTTGGAGGCTTCCGAGTGAAGAGCGCGAGAATCGAGCTGAGCGCGGGCGGCGTGATCTGTCGCGAGCCCTCGAGCGATGTGCTGGAGGTACTGCTGATCCGGGACAGTTACGGGAATTGGGGATTCCCCAAGGGCCACGTCGAGAGCGGCGAGAGCGCCGAGCAGGCCGCGCTGCGGGAGTGTCGGGAGGAGACCGGCCTCGAGCGGCTGCAGACGATCGCTTTCATCGGCATCACAGACTGGTATTTCCGCGCCGGCTCCGCGCTCGTCCACAAGTACTGCGACTATTTCGCGCTGAAAGCGGATCCCGACGAGCGGACGAGCCCTCAGCGCGCGGAGGGTATTCAGGCCTGCCGCTGGATGAGTCCGGGGGAAGCGTTGAACCAGGTGACCTACGAGAACGCCCGGCAGGTGCTGCGCCGGGCCGTGGAGCGATGAACCGGGCAGCCGAAGCGCTCAGGGTGCTCGTGACCGGGGCGACGGGGTTCGTCGGCGGTCACGTCGTCCGCCGGTTGTTGGAGCGCGGACACAGCGTCCGCGCGCTTGTCCGCGACCCGGAGACGGCCGCCGCATTGCGCGAGCTGGGCGTCGAGCTCGTCGCCGGCGACATCGCCCAGGACGCCGGCCTCGATGACTCCTTCGCCGGATGCGATGCCGTCGCGCACCTGGCGGGCATCATCCGCGAGCAGAATTCAACCTTCGAGAACGTGCACACCCGCGGTACCCGGCGCGTGATGGAAGCGGCCCGGCGCGCCGGGGTCCGGAGGTTCGTCCACATGAGCGCCCTGGGCGCCAGACCCGACGGCACCGCCTACCAGAGAACCAAGTACGAGGCCGAGGAGTTGGTACGCCGGTCGGATCTCGCGTACGTGATCTTCAGGCCGTCCATCATCGTCGGTCCCGGCGGCGAGTTCATGGACCTGTTGCTGCGCCTGGTCCGCTACCTGCCCGTGACGCCGGTGATCGGTGATGGGCGTTACCGCCTGCAACCGGTGGATGTCGAGGATGTCGCCTCCGCTTTCGCCCAGGCCGTCGATCGACCCGGGCTCGACGGTCAGTGCTTCGATATCGCCGGGCCGCACAAGCTCACGTACAATCGAATCCTGGAGATCGTCTGCGAGGAGTTCCGCCTGCGACGAAAGCAGATGCACTTGCCGGTCGGACTCGTAAGACCGTTCGTCGAGCTCGCCTCCAACTGGCGATTGCCGACGCCGATCAACGCCGACGAGCTGGACATGCTCTTCGACGAGAGCATCGTGCCCGGCGACGATAACGTGCTCCGCGATGTGTTCGGACTTGGCCCCAATACGTTCCGTTCGGTACTGCAGCGCTTTCCCGGGGCCCCCGGCGGTGACCGCGACTGAGGGGCCTCGCGGCTGGCTGGGCCGTTGGGTATTCTTCTGGACATTATGAGCCAGACCCAGGCCACGGCGGGCCGCCGCTCGGCGGCGATCTACGTGCCCAGCTTGATTTCGGCGCTGCGTCTGCCCATCGCGGCGGCGTTTTTGGCCATCGACGGGCTGCTCTGGCGCGCCGCCCTGCTGTTCCTCGGCGCGCTGACCGATGTCCTCGATGGCTGGACTGCACGGAAGCTGGGCCTGGAGAGCAAAACCGGCGCGCTGGTCGATCCGCTGTTCGACAAGCTGTTCGTCCTGATCGCTCTAGCGGCCTTCCTATCAGGACCGTATCTAGGGTGGTGGGGATTCGCGATCCTCGTGTCCCGCGATCTTTACGTGGGCTTCGGGTTCCTTTTGGCGAAGCTGCTGAGGGTCGATATTTTTGCCAGGGCCCGGCCCGGCGGAAAGCTCGTCACGGTCCTCCAGGTCGTGACCCTGTTCGTTCTGCTTTTTGCGCCGGATCAGGTCGGTATCTTCATCGTCTTGGTGGCCGTCGCATCCTTGATCGCCATCGTAGACTACACCGTTGCCGGGGTAATCAGCCTTCGCGAAAGCTCGAGGGAAGCCTAGGGGAGCCAGACAGAGTACCCGTATGAAACCAAGGGAGAGAGAATGCACACGATAGCCCGGGCCAAGCGCGTCAGCGTTTTTGCGGCTCTTTTCGCCGCCCTGGTCGCTACCGCATGTGATCAGCGGGCGTCCGAACAGGCCGTTGACCTCGCCGTCATCGACAGCGTGCTCTCGGAGCTCGGCGGCACCACTACCGCACAGCTCGAGCGCGGCCAGCGCTGGCGGATGATCAGTTCCGTGGCCGCCGGCCTGCCGGCCTCCAACTTCTTGGCCGACGACCTCCCGGAACCGGCCGCCCGCGGCGCCGGTCTGCTTCAGGTCTACTGCATCCAGTGTCACTGGCTGCCCACGCCGCGGATGCACACGGCCGAGGAGTGGAGAATTCTCCTCCCGCGCATGTACCTGCGCTCCCGGACCCTCGGCGACCGGATGGGCGGTCCGCTGACCACCGGAATGGTCGGCGATGTGGTGATGGCCGGGCTGACCTCGGTCGAGGTCCCCTCGCCAGAGCACCAGGACTCCATCCTCGCCTACATGCAGAGAAACGCTCTACCCGGGGCGCTGCCTGGCGAGCTCACAGACGGCCCCGGCCGCGCGCTGTTCCTCGAGCAGTGCGCGATTTGCCACGAGGCACCCTCGCCGTCCGCACACACCGCCGCCGGCTGGGACCGGGTTGTTCAGCGGATGCAGGCGACAATGAGAATGATGGATGTGGAGCCGCTGACGGATCGGCAGGTAGACTCGGTCGCGGAGTACCTGAGGGAGCGAGCCGCACAATAGAGAGACAGATTCGACAGCCAACAGCCGACAACCGACAGCCGACTTTTAAGTTTTGTTGGACTCTCGATGTTCGACTTCCGAACCCCGAGGCTCAGCTCAGAGCCGCGACAGCTAGGTTGAACGTCGGGATTCGGGAGTCGAGAATAGAGAGTCCAATAATACTTTAGGGTCGGCTGTCGGTTGTCGGCTGGTGGCTGTTGAATCAGTCTTCTTCAACGGGCTTCCAGAACAACGCCGCCCCGCCGCCGGACGCGCCGCCTAGCAATACTCCGATCACTAGCCACTCTATACCGGACCGGTCCCGCTCAATGATCATTTCGTCGGCCCTGGGGCTTGCCATTTCTTGCACGCCGGCCGGTTCGGCATTCTCGATCGCCAGCGCTTCCACCTCGAGATCGATCGTTGCGACTTCGTCGCCGGTAACGCCACAGCCGACAGCCTACAGCCGACAACCGACGTTTAAGTATTGTTGGACGCCCCATTCCCGACCCCCGAATTCCGACGTGTTGGACGCCCCATTCCCGACCCCCGAATTCCGACGTCCAACACGGCCAGCCGCGCGCTAAGCTGAACATCGCGAGCCCTGAGTGGGGCGTCGAGAGTCCAACAATACTTAAACGTCGGCTGTCGGCTGTAGGCTGTAGGCTGTTCACCGGGAGTCGAACGTCGAACGTCGAACCTCCCCCAAATCTGCGACGAAAATGCTTCTTCCATGCGTGCCAATGATGATCTCGTCGTCGCGGCGGTGAATCTGTAGATCGTGCACGGGCGTGGTGGGGAGATTCGTACATAGCGAGTGCCAGGTGCCGCCGCGGTCCAGCGAGACATAGACGCCCAGATCGGTTCCAACGTAAAGCACGTCGGCGTCGCGGGGATCTTCCCGGATGACGTTGACCGATTCGCCGGGGAGATTAGCGGCGATCGACCGCCAGGTCGCGCCGAAGTCGTTCGACGCGTACACGTACACCCCAAAGTCGTCCTCCCGGAATCCGGTCATCGACACGTACACCGTGCCGATCTCGTGCTCGGACGCGATGACACGACTGACCCATTTCTTCACGGGAAGATCCTCGCTCAGCTTGGCCCAGTTCGCACCATCGTCCCGGGTCAGCCAGACGCTTCCTCCTTCGGTGCCCGCGTAGAGAAGGCCGGGCTCGAACCTCGACTCCGAGATCATCGTGATGGTGCCGAAGGGCACGACGGCGCGCTGGCCGCCGGCGCTATCGGAGAGGTCGGGGCTGACCGGTTGCCAATCGTACCCGCGGTTCGTCGACTTGAGAAGGCGGTTGCCTCCCGCTTACAGCGTGTGCGGATCGTGATGGGAGATGACGAACGGCGTGTACCATCCGAAGCGCCAGGATTCTTCCCCTTCCGGCGCATGCGGCCTGATACCCTCGGAGTCGGGCCCGTTGGTGAGCACGGAGTCGCCCGTGATATCCATCCGCCGCATGCCCGCGTGCTGGTGCTCGTAGTAGACGATCGTGCTGTCGGTCGGGTCCAGATACGTGTCGAAGGAGTCTCCTCCCGTCCACCAGTCCAGGTAGACGTTCTCCCAAGGATCGTCCGTCGCGTCCGCGATCGCCGCGTCGCTTGGGCCGTAAAGCGCCGCGTTGTCCTGCGTGCCGCCGTAGATCCGGTACGGCACGGCCATGTCCGTCGAGATGGAGTAGAACTCGGCCGCGGGAATGTTGTTGATGTGTAGCCAGCTCTGACCGCGGTCGTACGACTGGAACAGGCCGCCGTCGTTGCCCAGCAGCACCCGGTCGGGGTTCAACGGATCGAGCCAAATCTCGTGCTGGTCCAGGTGCATTATCAGTCCCCGCGTATCGTGCATCCGGATGATCTGCTCCCCGATGCGCTCGTATGTCCGGCCGCCGTCGGTCGAGTGGAATCCGCGCATGCCGAGGATGAAGATCTCGTCCTCGTCGTCGGGGGCCACGCGGATGTCGGTGAACTTCCACCCGTAAATCCGGAACACCGTGTACGCGTCGTCCCCGCTCACCTTCCGCCAGCTCTCGCCCCGGTCGTCGGACCGGTACACCTCGCCGCCGACAATCTCGCGCGGCCTGTCCGGGTCCTGCTCGCCCGTGTATTCGGCCCAGTTGTCGATGAAGGCGTAGACCACGTTCGGTTTGCCGGGAGCGACGTCCAGACCGATGCGGCCCAGCGGACCCGACGGCAGCCCCGCGGCGAGCCGGGTCCAATGGTCGCCTCCGTCGCTGCTCTTGTAGATACCGCTCTCGGCGCCGCTGACCGTGGGCTCGCCGCCCACCGTTTCCCAGAGCGCCGCGTAGAGGATTCCCGGGTCCGATGGGTCCATGGCCAGGTCCACCGCTCCGGTCCGGTCGTTGATGTACAGCACCTTCTGCCAGCTCGCGCCGCCGTCGGCGGTTCGGAAGACGCCTCGCTCCTCGTTGCGCGACCAGAAGTGACCGATGGCCGCCACGTAAACCACGTCGGGGTCACCAGGGTGGATGAGGATCTTGCCGATATGGTGGGTGTCGGGCAGGCCCATGTTGCGCCAGCTGTCCCCGGCGTCGGTCGACTTGAACACGCCGGTGCCGGCATACGAGTACCCACTGTGCCGCGGCTGCGTCTCGCCCGTCCCCACCCAGACGATGCTTGGGTCCGCGCTCGACACGGCCACGTCCCCGACGCTGAACGTCGACTCCTTCTCGAAGATGGGACGCCACGTCAGCCCGTTGTTCTCCGTCTTCCAGACGTTACCGGAGCCCACACCGACGTAAATGGTCCCATGGTTACCGGGCGGAACCGCGATCGCTTCGATGCGAGCGCCCGCCTGCTTCGGGCCCACCGCTCGCCACTGCAGGCTGTCGAACGGCGACTCTCGCTCGAGCCGCACGTGCTCGGCCCAGGACCGCATGCGGATCTGCGGGTCGGTGGCTTGGGCGGTGGCGGGGCAGGGGAGCGCGGCGCCCAGACCTAGGAGGCCTGCGATTAGAGCTGCTCTTTGTCTTCCGTTCATGGCCGGCACTCTAGGGTGGGTGTGGCCGCGGAGCAAGGCAGGGGCGGGATCTCGGAAGGTGATCAAATTCCGAGTTTCCGCCGCCCGATGTTGACAGGGCTGTAAAGGCCTAGTATACTATACCCCAGTATAGCATATGGGAGCAGGAGAGCCATGGCCAAAACGCCGGCCCACGCGATGGGCATAGCCGACAGCACCAAAACCGACCTACAAAAACGCCTCTCCCGGGTCCGCGGCCAGGTCGAGGGGATCCTGCGCATGGTAGAAGACGAGCGCTACTGCCCGGACATCCTGCAGCAGTTCGCGGCGGTTCACTCGGCGCTACGGGCGGCGGAGCGGGAGCTATTGGCGAACCACCTGGAGCGCTGCGCGACGCACGCGATGCTGGAAGGCGGAGAAACGGCGGACGAGGTGCGGCGCGAGATAGTGGATTTGCTGTATCGGTACGTGCGCTGAGGAGGGGGCGCCCGGCGGGGCGGGTTCCCGGATAACGTTTCGCGGCGGTCAAGTGTCTTGTATAGTGACGTGGACGTACACTGGGAACCTATTTAGGAGCGGTCATAAAATGAGTACGAGACTACCAGGATTGATAACGATTCTCGCCGTACCGTTACTGCTGTCGAGCGCCGATAGCGCCTCGGCCCAGATGGGGCAGGGACACGCCGGCATGGAGCAGCAGGACACGACGCAGATGGGGCAAATGCATCGGCAGATGATGAGCGGGTCCCGCATGCAGCACGGGATGATGCGCGGCCACATGATGCAGGGTCGTCGGATGGGCCGAATGGGCGGCCACGCGGGCGTCGGCATGCTGCTGGGACTGAAGACGGAGCTGGAGCTGACGGACGAGCAGGTTGCCGGCCTGGAGAAGATCCATCAGGATCACCAGGCACTGACGGAGGCGACGCATGAGAGGGTGACGGCGGCGCAGGAAGCGATGAAGGAGGCGCACGAAGCGGAGGACTGGGAAGCGATCGAGGCAGGGATCGACGAGCTGACTAGCCTTCACGCGGCGATGGCCAAGAGCCAGCTGGGCGTACAGCGTGACGCCCTCGGCGTGCTGACCGACGCGCAGCGAGAGAAGCTCGATACCTGGCGGGAGGGAGCGCGGTTGATGCTGCGCCAGGGGATGGAGATGCGGAGACATCAGAGGATGCAGGGCCAGGGGATGAGGGGCCGCGGCATGCGGATGCATCGCCACGCGGCGCCACCGGACACGGCTTCGCAGGGTTAGCTGCGACCGAAGTTCGAGTCTAACATTCCTGGGCCCGGGCGCTGGAAGCCCCCTTCGGTGGGGTGAATCCGGCGCCCGGCATCTTTTTGGGATTCACGTCTATTAGATAGGAGCGAAGGAGAGCCGTGAGTGGAAGCGACGACACGCTAGGGACGGCGCAGGAAACCCTGGATATCGACGGCATGCACTGCGCCTCGTGCGTTCAGCACGTGGAGAAAGCGCTGCAAGGGGTTCCCGGCGTCGCCACGGCGAGCGTGAACCTGGCGACGGAGCGTGCGACGGTGGAGTACGACAGCGGCCGAGCCGGAGTCGATGACCTGAAGCAGGCGGTGGAGGCGGCGGGATACCAGGTGAAGGCTCGACCGCAGCAAGTCGTGCTCGAGATAACCGGTATGCATTGCGCTTCCTGCGCGCAGGCCGTGGAGAAAGCCCTCGCCCAACTGGAGGGTGTGCAGTCCGCCACCGTGAACATCGCAACGGAGAAAGCGACGGTCGGAATCGCGCCCGGCGGAGCCCGGGTCCAGGACCTCAAGAGCGCGGTGGAGAAGGCCGGCTATGGCGTAGCGGCGGTGGAGCGTGCCGGCGCCGAGCGAAGCCTGGCGCGCGAGCGTGAACGGCTGGAGGAAGACCAGCACAAGGTGGAAGCGGCGAAGCACCGCATGACCTAGGCCTGGGCTTTCACCGCTCCGATCATCGCCTGGATGATTCCGGAGATGGTCTTCGGCGTGATGTGGCCGTCGGCGATCGCCTTCAACACGGGGATGATCCTGCTGGCGGCTCCCGTCTTGTTCATCTGGGGCTGGGAGACGATCTCGGCCGGCTACCGTAGCCTGTTGCACGGCACGCCGACCATGGACACGCTCATCGCCATCGGCTCGACCGTCGCCTTCGCCACCGGCTTCGTCACGGTGGCTCACAACCTCGGGTTTGCGCCCAAGCTGCTCAACTATGCCGGCGTCGGTGGCATGATCATGGCCATCCACCTCACCGGCCGCTACGTGGAGACGAAAGCCCGCGGTCGCACGTCGGCCGCGATCCAGAAGCTGCTGTCGCTCGAGGCGAAGACGGCCCGTGTGGAACGCGACGGCGCTGAGGTCGAGGTTCCGATCGAGGAAGTCGAGGTCGGCGACGTCTTTGTCGTCCGCCCCGGCGAAAAGATTCCCACCGACGGTGAGGTGGTGGGCGGCCACAGCTCCGTAGATGAGTCGCTCGCCACCGGCGAGTCGATGCCGGTCGAGAAGCGCGAAGGCGACAGGGTGATCGGAGCGACGATCAACAAAGAGGGCCTGCTCCGCGTCCGCGCCACCGGCGTGGGCGAAGATACCTTCCTCGCCAACGTGATCCGCATGGTGGAGGAGGCGCAGGGGACCAAGGTGCCGATCCAGCAGTTCGCCGATCGGGTCACCGCCGTGTTCGTTCCGGCCGTGCTGGCCGTCGCCATCGCGACGTTCCTCGCCTGGATGCTGTTCCCTTCGGTCTTCCGCGGCGTCGCGGAATGGGCGGCCGCCTTTTTGCCCTGGGTCGATCCGAGCCTCGGTAGAGTTTCGCTCGCCATCTTCGCGGGAGTGGCCGTGTTGGTCATCGCCTGCCCGTGCGCTCTCGGGCTCGCCACGCCCACCGCCCTCATGGTGGGCACCGGCATGGGCGCCGAGAGCGGCGTGCTGTTCCGTAGCGGCGCCGCCATCCAGACGCTCAAGGAGGTCGACACGATCCTCCTCGACAAGACGGGAACGATCACGAAAGGCGAGCCGGGAGTCACCGACGTGTTGCCGGCGCCCGGCTGGCGCGAGGACGAGATGCTTCGCTACGCGGCGAGCGCCGAGTCCGGCTCGGAGCATCCGCTGGGCTCCGCCATCGTCGGCGAAGCCGTGCGCCGCGGCCTCACGATGATCGAGGCGACCCGCTTCGAGGCGGCGGTCGGCCGAGGCGTGCTGGCCCGTGTCGACGGCCAGGTTGTTCTCGTCGGCAACGCGCGACTGATGGAAGGCGAGAACATCGCGGCCGAAGCTCTGACCGGAGAGCTGACGCGGCTCGAGGACGAGGCGAAGACCGCCATGTTCGTCGCCGTCGGCGGCCGGCTCGCCGGCGTCATCGCCGTCGCCGACACGCTCAAGGATGACTCGCGAGCGGCCATCGCCGAGTTGAAGAGCTTCGGCCTCGAGACCGTCATGCTGACCGGCGACAACCAGCGCACAGCGTCGGCTATCGCTAAAGAGGTCGGAGTAGATCGAGTCATCGCCGAAGTGTTGCCGGATCAGAAAGTGAACGAGGTGCGCCGCTTACAGGGTGAGAGCCGCAACGTCGCCATGGTGGGAGACGGGATCAACGATGCGCCCGCTCTCAAGCAGGCGAACGTGGGAATCGCCATCGGCACGGGCACCGACATCGCCATCGAGGCCGCCGACGTCACGCTGGTTCAGGGAGACCTGAGCGCGGTGGTGAGGGCGATACGGCTCTCCCGCGCCACCTTCCGGAAGATCCGCCAGAACCTGTTCTGGGCCTACTTCTATAATGTCATCGCCATCCCGGTCGCGATCCTCGGTTTGCTGCACCCCGCAATCGCCGAGGTAGCGATGGCGATGAGCTCGATCAACGTGGTGACGAACGCAAACCGTTTGAGGCGGGTGAGCATCTGAGGCGACTAGCCGAAACGCTTGCCCGCGATGGCGGACATCTCCCTTTGGGTCGCAGACCAGGCCCACCTCGCGGCGAGGCGGGCCTGGTCCGCATATTGGGCGTACCGCTCTGTCCGCCACAGTTCTA
>JBDHAL010000053.1:0-15725 GCA_039588075.1 Gemmatimonadota bacterium
AGGTTAGGCCGCCGTCGTCGGAACGCCGGAACCGGATGTAGCCGGTGGTTTCGCCGGAACGGTCTTCCCAGGCGACGTACAGCTCACCGCGCTTACCCACGACAGGCATGGCGCCCTGCACGCCGCTGCCCGAGTCGGAGAGACGGACCGCGTCCGAGTACGTCGCGCCACCATCGGTGGAGCGAGAAAAGAGGATGCGCGAGGCGCCGCGCGGCGGAAACTCGGTCCACACGAGATAGACGTTCCCGTCGTGCCGGCCGCCCGTGGCATCTACGGCGATGAGCTCCTTGTCCTGGAACGCGTCGGCTTCGAGGCCCGGGACCAGGACGGGCTCGTCGAACAGTACTTCTCCTTCCGTCTTCCTCGATTTCGCAACACCGACGTAAGACCGAGCGCGCGCGTCCAAGGCCAGGGTAGCGAAGTAGAAGTTCCCTTCCCGGTCCACGGCGAGCGCCGCGTCGCCGAGGTTCTGGCCGCCTGCGGCCGGTTCCAGCACACCGGCATCGGTGAAGCTGACGCCTCCATCAAGGGAGTAGGCATAGCCCGTCATGCTTCGCGATCGAGTGAACTCGCCGGAGTCGTTGTAGCCCACCACCACGATGTCTTCGTAGCGGATGACCGCCGTCTCGCTCTGCGTTGTGGCGTTACCGCGATCGACGGATGGGTCGTTGACGAGCACGTCGTCGGAGGGAACCTCCTCGCCGACCTCGCCGCAGGTCGTCAGCAGCGTAACAAAGAGGATCGGGGCGATACGAAGCGCGGGCTTCAACATGGCGATCAGCCGCCCAGCTGTTCGGAGACTGCCTGCAGGATCGTATTCTCCAGCATCCCGTTAGAGGGGAGCGGCCGGCCGCCGAGCGGGCCTTCGCCGCCGCGGACGGTGGCGATGATCGTTGGCGTGACGGTGATCCGGAGACCGCCGTCGGCCGCCGGCTCGAGGGAGAACTCCAGAACATAGCGGCCGCCCTCGTCCCCGATGAAGTGCCGGAACTCGTCGGGGACCAGCCTGGCCAGATCGGCGCTGCCCAGACCAACCGATTCGCTGCTCAGGAACGCCGTACTGCGGGTGTTGAAGGCGTCGATCACGCTCGATTCCAGTTGTTCGGCCAGATCGGCGGAGAGCGCGCCCTGCCCGACCAGCGCGCCGGTCAGCGCGTCCACGACCTGGCTCGGGCTCTGGTTGTAGACGGCGAAATTCTGAAAATCAGTCATCTGGCCACCGGTATCATAGGAGCACGCGAAGGCGCAAACAGTCGCCAGGGCGACGGCAAACTGGGTCTGACGGTTTGGCATTGTGATCGGTAATCAGTAATCGGTAATCGGTGATCGGTGCCGGTAGCCAACATACGGCGAACGCCCGCCGCCGGCCACGTATGTCACCGTTCAGGGAACCCTACGAATCTGGGCCGGGGTGAGTTTCGGGCTTGCTGGCGGAGGGCTTGTAGTGCCACCTTCATCGGGCAGTGTTCGATGTGCGGTGCTCGACATTCAGCAGGACGACAAAGATGAGCCAGACGACCGACCTGTCTCAGGGCGACCTGTTTTCGCCGCCGGATCCGGTCATAACGTGCCAGAATCTTCACGAGCTGCACGAATTGGTACGAGGCTGCACCAAGTGCGAGGAACTGGTCGAGTACCGAAGCCAGGCGGTTCCCGGTGTCGGCCCGGAAAACGCGCGGGTGTTCTTCATCGGCGAAGCGCCGGGCCGCTTCGAGGACAAGAAGGGCGAGCCGTTCGTCGGCGATGCGGGCGCCTACCTGACGGAGCTATTGGAGAAGATCGGGCTGGGCCGTTCGGAAGTGTTCATCAGCAACATCGTGAAGTGCCGGCCGCCGGACAATCGCAATCCGAAGACGCCGGAGATGGACAACTGCGCGCCCTACTTGGAGCGACAGCTTGCCTTGATCAAGCCCGATCTGGTGGTGTTGCTGGGCCGGGTCGCCCTGGAGCGATTCTTTCCAAAGGAGAAGATCTCGGAGGCGGCCGCGAAGCCACGCAGGAAGGCGATCGGTGCCGGTGAGATCACCTTCCTGCCGCTGTTCCATCCGGCGTTCGGGATACGCCGCCAGGATCTGAAGCCCGAAATCGAGAAGCAGTTCTGGAAGATCCGCGAACTGCTGGATGAGCTCTCGCTATTCAATCCTCAGAATAGCCAGACCGGCGCTGAACCCGGCCGTGAGCGTGAGCTGCAGGTCGCCCATGTCGCCGTCGGCATCGAGCTCGACGTAGAACGGGCTCGCGCCTGCCATGAACTGCGAGATCTGGCTGCCCCTGAAGCTGGTGAACGTCTGCTGCTCCGGCTGCAGAGCATACACCGGGTCGCCACCGCCGGGCGGATCCACCTTCACGATGCTACGCAGTTGCCACTTGGGAACCTGGTAGCGGTCCGCCAGGCCGTCGATCACCAGGTCGTCGGCGTAGAGCGCAACGGCCCAATCGGCGAAGAGGCGGAAGAAGGACTCGCCGGTTCTGCCTTCTATGTTGCTGACGCCGTTGTTGGGAGACTGCGTCAGGTCGCGGAAGATGAAGTCACCATACTGATCGGCGATCCAGCGCAGGAAGAGCCACCCGGCGCCGCGCTCGCCGAGTGTCCCGGACCCCTCTACGGAGGTGAGGGACGCGGAATCTGGCGCGAGCAGGTAACGTAGCGCGCGACCGAAATTGGCTTCGTACAGGTCGTCGGCCAGCGGGCCGTCGCCGGCGAGGTCGACGATATCGCCGCCCTTCTCTTCCGCGGCGTGGGCCATACCCTCGCTGAGCCACAACGTCTCGAGCGCCGGGAGCGGCGACTCGAAGACCTTGTAGCGGAAGCTGATCATGTGCTGGGTCTCGTGCGCCATGACGCCGGGCAGCAACTCGAGGACGCGCTCTTTGGTCCGCGGGTCGCTGTGGATGCCGTTCTCGTCGGGAACGAGCCCGTATAAGATCTCGCTACCGTTGGAGAAGCGGCACTCGGGACAACCGGCGGCATTCGGGGGGAAGAGGTCGAGGCCGAAGAAGAAGCCGATGACCACGCCCTCCGCATCACGGTCCGTGAGGCCGTTGACGACGGGCGAGAGAAGTACGACGACCTTATCGTTGCCGTCCACGTCGGTCGGCTCGCCGAAGAAATCGACGTCGGCGTCGTAGAGGCTACGATCGTAGGCCGTGCCGATCGCCTGGATGTCGGAGGCGGTGAGCCCCGGCACCGGCGCGTTGTTGTCCATATACAGGAGAGTGTGTCCACCGATGAACTCGAGCGTCGCCGTGACCCGGTCGAAGGTCTCGTCGGTGAAGATCCCCTGGTTGATGGCGTCGATGTCGTTGACGACCCAGAAGCTGCGCGTATCGCCCAGCGAGGGGCCGGCCAGCAACTGCGGGCCGGCGGCCGGCTCCGCCGCCGGGAGGCCCCGACGCGCCAATCGCGCTTCGACGGCGCGCAGCCGATTGTGGAACCCGGCGTTGGCGCTGGGCCGGGGGTCGTCGACGGCGTTCACCGCCACGTTACCGGCGCCGAGAGTCACTTGGAATAGGCCGTCGGTCTCGAACTCGGCGCTGAGCGCGACCACCAGGTACCTGGCGCTACCGCCGTCAGCCGGCAGCTGAGCGCACTGAACGTCGCTCGTCCCCTCGATTACCAGGACCTGGCCGACTCGGAACGGGTCGGCCGGAACCGTGACGTCGAGGCTGACGGCCGCCGTCGTGACGCCATCGACCCGCAGGCGAACGTCCACCGCCTGCGTGCTGTCGGAACAGACGCCGACGGGTACCGGAACCACCACGTCGATGAGGCTCGGCGACCCCGGCGTCTGGTCGGTGATTTCGCCGGCGACGCCGTCGAACAGGACCTGGACCGTCGCCGGGGCGGCGGGCAAGTTGTTGACCGAGACCTGGACGGTGTCACCAGGGTCCGCCGCGGTAGGCGACACCGACACGAGGGTCGGCGCGTTGAGGACCGTCATCGGCCCAAACGTGACCGAGGGCAGTCCGATGACGGACGCCTCGACCCGCACATCGCCCGCCGTGCTGCCGAGGGCGACGCGGGTGGAAGCGGCGCCCAGCTCGTCCGTAACCGAAGTCGTCCGGGTCGGCTCGCCGCTGCCGCTGACCACTCGCCAGCGAACGGTCACACCTTCCTCCGGGGCACCGCCCGTCTTCGCGCGGACGTTGACCACCAGCGGCTCATCGAGCACGGTTCCGGCCAGTCCGCTCTGGGCGCTGCCGGACACCAGGATGAGTTCGAAGACGGCTGGGTCGAGCCCCGTTGGGCCGTCGTCGTCGCTACAGGCGGCAGCGAAAGTGACGGCCAACACCAACAGCAACGGTTTAGCGAAGATCCGACGGCGTGTCATACTGTTTCTCACTGTTCTGGGACCGCTCGGCCTCTGCGGCACGCGGTCCGATCTATTCTTCTGCCTATCGAGCGCTCGGAGCCCGAAGAGCCAGTAGCCACGGGAAAGAACCGGACGATATCGTATGGCAGTGCGCCGCAAGAGGTTGGAGCGCTCAACCACAGCCAGCGGGGGTAGAAACGCGGCTACACCAATTAATCCTGCCACCGCCCTTCTGTGAACCCCTGAACCATCATCAAGTTCCTAAAAGGGCCCGGCGAAGGGCCCCTCAGTCTTGAGACTCCTCCGTCTCGATATCCGTTAAATCGATGACGGGGCTGCCAAGCATGGACGAGCGACCGGTCCGTACCCGGCCGACCACCGTAACGTAATCCAGCGGTTGCAGCGCTTCGGCCACCGACAGCAACTCCTCCGGCACCGCCAGGTAAACAAAGCCGGCGTCTCCCGCCGGCCCCCGGGCATGAATGAAAGGCTCGCCCTCCGCAAAGTCGGTGCGGGTCCGTTCGGCGCTGCGCAGCGAGATGAACTGCACGCGCCAGCGCACCAGGGCGCCCCTGTAACGGGCGGGGTCGGCGCGAAGCTGGGCCGGCGAAAGGTCGCCGGTATCGTCGAAGGTCAGGGCCGAGTCGAGGGCCGCCGGCCCATAGACCCAGCCGTCGACCCGGATACGGACCCAGTCGCCGGTCCGACCCAGGACCTGGGCCTGCGCGCCTGACTCGAACGTCGCCACCGTGTCGCCGTCCGGTGTGGCGTAAACCACCAGCGGCGTCGTCGCCGTGATGACGGGCGGCGGCCGGGGATCCGGCTCACCTCCGGCCAGCGACGGCGGAGCGCTGGCGTCCGCGGCGGCTGCCGCAGCGGAGCCACTGATCTCGAGCGACGCCTTCCAGAGCCAGCCCGTTCGCCTGACCTGCACCCAATTGCCGCTGGAGCCCACGCGGTCCAGCAGACAGCCCTCGAGCAGCCGCGCCCGTACGTCTCCCTGCGGCGATACCCGCAGGTTCTCACCTGCGGTTGCCGCCACGCGCAAGTTGAAGCCCTCCCGAGTCGTGGCCGCCAGCGACGGAGCCCAGACCCAACCCTGAAGCTCGACCTGCGCCCAGCCGCCCTGCTCGGCGAGCAACGGGAACTCGGCTCCCCGCAGCACCGTCGCCACAGGGGTCCCGTTGGGTTCTCTGCGGAAGTTCTCCTCGGCGGCCCGGACCCGGGCCGTCGCCTGGGCCGCGAGCTCGGACCCAGCGGAAAACGTCAGGAACAGCGCGAACAGCGAACGGCAGACCGACCGTATCAACCCAGCTCTCATCTTCACCCCTCCCCACGCGAGGGTGGCCATCACCCCCGCGTACCTCCACGCGTAACGCCCCGGCGCGCCGTTGTCAATCGCACGATCTGTTGCGCACCGGGCGCGGTCGTGTAAACTCCCCCCCATGCGAGGATTCAAGGCAGGTTACTGCATGACGGCGCTGGCTCTGCTTTTCGGAGTGGCTCTCGATGCGGAGGCGCAAACTGTCGCTTCGCCGTACCGCTTCGTCAACAAGATACGGGACCTCGGGCCTTTTGTCGGCTACATCTTCGCCGACCCGGGTCAGGCGGACCTGGGACCCAAGCCCGGCCCTGCCTTCGGCGTCCAGGGCAACGTGCGGCTCAGCGACCCAATCAACCTGGGCATCTACGCGGGCTACTTCCCGTCCACCCGAGACGTCATCGACGCCACGGGCGATGACGCGCCGCGGGTCGTCGGGCAGGAGCCGATCAAC
This sequence comes from Gemmatimonadota bacterium, assembly GCA_039588075.1. Lineage (GTDB taxonomy): Bacteria > Gemmatimonadota > Gemmatimonadetes > Palauibacterales > KS3-K002 > JBDHAL01. The sequence continues at coordinate 6,089 of JBDHAL010000053.1, forward strand.
CTGGTGATCCTGGCGGGGAGGCTGCACTTGCAGCTCACCGGCTCGCGATCCTGGAACAACCTCATCCCCTACATCATCGGTGGGATGGGCATCGCCTTCGACACGCAGGGCACGATCGCCTGCCCCTTCGGCAGCACTCGACCCCAGTGCCAGATCTTCCCCACCGAGCGATTCAACTTCGGCACCAGCTTCGTCGGTCAGCTCGGCATCGGCGTGGCCTGGGCGCCACGCGACAAGATAGGGGCCCGGCTGATCGTCCAGGACGACATCTGGCGCCTGAAGACGCCGGACGGGTACTACTTCACCCCCGACATCAAGCTCAACCCAATCCCGCCCCCGACGCAGTGGACCAATAACATCGAGATCAGCCTGATCGTGTCGTACTGGTTCTAGGGAATCCGAGCTTTTTCCGTCCCGAGGATTCCCTTGCGTAATGCTTGCGTAATTAGCAGGCAACCTCACAAATTGACCACGTTTAATGCTGCCTTTCTTTGCCCAAGACCTTCGGGGGCGGCCCGGGAGAAGTCACCAAAGTTAGCAATCCATCGGTAGCGGAGGCACCACGCTGCTCGGGTGCTGCAGTCATTCTGCTGCACTGTACTCACCGGCCGGTGGAGTGGGAGAGCCGGCAAAACACGGAGGCGTAGCATGCGCAAAGCCTTAGTAGTAGCGGCCCTATTGGTCATGACGCCGGCGGTCCTGTCGGCGCAGACGCCGAAATGGGAGCTCGGCACGAAGTTGGGTGTCACCTACGCGATGGCGGACGGAGTGGACATCATCTCCGCCGGAGTGCCGGGTGGCGGTCCGTTCACACTTACCGGTTTGCTCTCTGGGAGCCCGTCGGTCTTTTTCGGTTTCTTCCCCAGCATAAACATCGCGCTTCTACCCGAAGTGGGCTTCGCCCTGACCGACATTTCGATTGATGGCTTCGGGGACGCGTCACTCTGGAGCCTCGTCGTGAACCTGCAGGCGGAATACCACCTTTCGACGGTACAGGCGAACTCACCCTACATCGGAATCAACGGCGCGTGGCAGCACGTCGATCTCGATGGTGAGAGCGACAGCGACTTCGCCCTCGGCGCCGCTCTGGGTTATCGGTTCCTGCCCCACGAATTCATGGCTTTCGCCGCCGAGATCGGCTATCGCCGCTGGTTCGACTTCGAGATTAGTGAAATCCACCTGTCCTTCAGCATGGCTGTAGTCGTGAACTAGTCCCAAACCGGCCAAAGGAACTGAGCGCGGGCCGGCGACAGCCGGCCCGTAGCACATTCTCATTCTGCCCAACCTGGATGACCCAAAACGCGCGTGCCACGACTCACGACTCGAATAGCAGAGCGCTTCATCGCTCCCGAGCCTTCAGCCAGATCCTGGATCTGTGCCAAGCTCGACCTTCTCGTTGCACTCGTCATCATCGGGATGCCTACGGGGGTCGCCGCCCAACAACGGGACAGCGCCAGCGCCGACTCGGCCAAAGATGTGCCGCTCTACAAAATGGAGGAGGTCACCGTGACGGTGACCCGCACCCGGGAGGACCTGCTGCGCCTCCCGTACGCGGTGAGCCTGTTGAGCGCGGCTCAGATCCGAGGACTGGAGCCGACGATCACCCTGGATGAGTCGCTGATCGAGATCCCCGGAGTGATTGTCAACAACCGCTACAACTTCGCGCTGGGGAACCGGATCTCGATCCGCGGCTTCGGGGTTCGCTCCCAGTTCGGCGTGCGAGGTATCCGTATCATCCAGGACGGGATCCCGCTGACGCTTCCCGACGGCCAGTCCCAACTGAACAACCTCGATCTGGCCTCGGCCGGCCGGATCGAGGTGATCCGCGGTCCGGCTTCCTCGCTGTACGGGAACGCGTCGGGCGGTGTGATCAGCGTGCTGACCGAGTTGCCGCCACCCGTTCCGCTGCGGCCGGAGCTGTGGCTGCTGGGCGGCCGGTTCGACAACGGTCAGTACTACCAGAAGTACGACATCAAGGCGGCGGGCGCGACGAGCGTCTTCGACTACACGGGCCACGTCAGCCTATTCCAAACGGACGGATACCGACTGCACAGCGAGTCGAACTACGCGCTCGTCAACACGGTCTTCCACTACCGGCCGAATGCGCGATCCGAGTTGACCGCGGTGATCAACTACGCGAACACGCCGCGGGCCGACAATCCCAGCAGCCTGGGCGATTCCCTCGCTCGAGCCGTGCCCGACACCGCCCGCGACATCGTGCTGGCGCCCGACCAGTGCCCGCCCGACCCCGGGTTCGGCGGCTGCCAGGACCTGGGCGAGGAGTCGAAGCAGGGGCAGGCGGGAATCACGTACCGGCGGCGGCTGAGCGAGGAACATGAAACCTCGATCATGGGGTACGGCCTGTTCCGGAAGTTGGACAACCGGATCCCGTTTACCCTGATCGAGCTCGACCGCCGGGCCGGCGGCGTCCGGGCGGAATACCGGTACGCGCCGCTGGAGAGTCGCCTCACCGGCCTGACAGCCGGCATCGACCTCGACCACCAGCACGACGATCGGCTCGAGTATCTTCGCGACGACCAGGGCGTCGGGCCGCTCAGCCTCGACCAACTGGAACTGGTCACCGCGTTCGGGGTCTTCGCCTACGCCGGTTGGCTGGCGTCCCCGCAGCTCCAGCTGACGGCCAGCGCCCGCTACGATCTCGTCCGCTTCGAAGCCGACGACCGGCTCGTGACGCCGGACGACCCGGACGATTCGGGTACCCGGACGATGGACCAGCTGAGCCCCATGGTCGGCGTTCGCTACACGCCCGAGCCGTGGGTCAACCTCTACGCCAACGTCGGGCGCTCTTTCGAGACGCCGACGACGACCGAGCTCACCGACGCGGACGGCGGTTTCAACCAGGATCTCGTGCCGGAGCGGGCGACGAACTACGAGCTCGGCGCCAAAGGGGCCGCGGCAGGCCGGTTGAGCTACAGCCTGGCCCTCTTCCACGAGGACATCGTCGACCAGCTGATCGGCTTCGAGCTAACCGACATCGGGCGCACCTTCTTCCGCAACGCCGGCTCCAGCGACTACACCGGGATCGAGGCCGCCGTCAGCGCGCTGGCCGCGGAGTGGCTGACGTTCTCGGCCGCCTACACTTACTCCGATTTCCGCTACGATGAGTTCGAGACGGACGCCGGCGATTTCTCGGGCAACAAAGTGCCGGGCATCCCGCCCCACCAGCTCCACCTCCGGCTCAGCTACGGAAGGCCGGGCGGCCTGTCCGGCTCGCTGCGGCTGACGGCCGTCGACCGCTACTTCGTCGACAACGCGAACACCAATCGAAACGATGGGTTCGCTGCTCTCGATCTCCGCCTGGGCTATGACGCCTCCGTGGGAAGGATCGAGATTCTCCCGCTGATCGGCATCAACAACCTCTTCGACGCCCGCTATAACTCCTCGGTGGTCGTCAATGCCTCGAGGGGCAATTTCTACGAGCCGGCGCCGGGGCGGAATTACTACGCAGGCCTTAGGATGCGGTTTCGGTGAATCGGAATGGGTCTGTGTCGACAACGATAACGACAATGACAACGACAGCGAGAAGCGAGAAGACGGGACCGCAGGATTCTCGTTTCTCTTTGTCGTTGTCATTGTCGTTGTCGTAATCAATATAGACCCAACGGGTCCATCCCTCCTACCGCATTCAGGCTGCGAGGAACTATATTGCTGCAAAGATTTAGCTTTAGCACTTGGAGGCCGTCGATGGAGAACCAGGAGCCGGCGCAGGGCGAGCGTACGCCGTTCGCGAAACGGGTCGTGGGAGCGGCCACGTTCAGGGTCGCCGTCTACGAAGAGGTGGAGCACGACCAGAGCGCCATCGCCCAGGCGGCGATAGTGGTTGGGCTGGTCGCGCTGGCGGCGGCGGTGGGGGGCCTGCCGCTGGGGCCTGGCGGTCTGATCGCCGGCATCGTGAGCTCCTACCTCGGCTGGGCTCTCTGGTCAGGCACCTGCTACGTGGTCGGCGTGCAGCTGTTCGATGGAACCGCCGATTGGGGCGAGCTGTTGAGAACGGTCGGCTTCGCCCAGGCGCCCGGCATCCTGCTGGCCTTGCGGATTCTACCGGGAGCGGGGCTCCCGCTGTACCTGGCGGTTCTGGCGTGGATGATCGGGACGGTCCTGGTGGCGATCCGGCAGGCGCTAGACTTTTCGAGCGGCAGGGCCCTGGCCACGGCGCTGGCCGGCTTCGTGCCGTACATGCTGGCGAAGCTGTTGATCGAGTTGCTGCTCGGGATCACGCCGACGTTACTGCCCTAGCGAGAACAGGCGCAGCGATGCGATACGTTCGTCACGGCGACACCTATGTAGTCCGTTTCGAGGACGAGGAGGCCTTCCCAGACCGCTTCGTCGAGTTCTTGTCGTCCGAGTCGATCGCAGGTGGCAGCTTCACGGGCATCGGAGCGATGCTGCGGACGCGGATCTCCTATTTCGATACGGACGCGAAGGAGTACTTGGACCGGGACATCGAAGAACAGGTGGAGGTACTTTCTCTAGTAGGTAACGTGGCGCAGTACGAAGGGGAGCCGCTGGTCCACGCGCACATCGTGTTGGGCCGCCGCGACTACTCGGTGCTCGGCGGCCACCTCCGGCGGGGCATAGTACGTCCCACCCTGGAAGTCACGCTCCACGTTGCGCCGGAGCCGTTGCAGAGAGCCGTCGACCCGAAGTTCGGATTACCCGGACTGGACCTGATGAATCGCTACTAACTGATATGCTGCTGGACGCCGAAACAATCGAAATCATCAAGGGAGCGAAGACCATCGCCGTGGTTGGCTGTTCGCCCAAGCCGTACCGCGATAGCAACGCCGTGGCCCGCTACCTGATGGAGCAAGGTTATACCGTCGTGCCGGTAAACCCGAAGCACGACATGATCCTCGATGTCAGATCCTACCCCGACCTGCTGGAGGCGCGTGAAGCTGAGGGATCGATCGATATCGTAAATGTCTTTCGCGCTCCGGAGCACGTGTTGCGACACGTCGAGGAGGCCGTCCAGATCGCCACGCGCCTGATCTGGATGCAACTCGGCGTCGTCAACGAGGACGCCGCCCTCGAGGCCCGCGGCGCCGGCATCACCGTGGTGATGGATCAGTGCCTGAGAACCCAGCACAAGGAGCTCAGGCGCCAGCGGCTGCTGTGAGCGACTCGCGAATCGAGGACCGGGAGCGGCTCGTACTCGGCGTCATCCTGGCGGGCGGTCAGAACCGACGTTATGACGGCCGGCCAAAGGCGCTGGAGTCGGTGGGCGGCCAGCTCATCGCGCTGCGAGCGATCCAAGCGATGAGCGAGGCCGCGGATCGAGTGGTCATCGTGGCCAACGACCCCGAGACCTACGGGCCGCTGGGCCTGGAGATGCGGCCCGACCTGAGGCCCGGACTCGGCGCCTTGGGAGGCATCCACACGGCGGTCAGCTGGGCACGAGAAGCCGGGTACCGCGGCGCACTGGTGGCCGCCTGCGACATGCCGTTTCTATCCTCCGCCTTGTTGAAGCGTCTCGCCGCAGACTCGGACGAAGGCGAAGTCGTGGCGCCGGAGAGCGAGTCGCGCCGCGGTCTCGAGCCGCTGTGCGCCTTCTACGGTGCGGCCTGTTCCGATGCGATCGAGGGCGCCTTGGACCGGGGCGACCGGCACGTCATCTCGTTCTTCCCCAACGTGCGCTTGCGGCTGCTTCCTCGCGACGAGGTCGCCGCTTTCGGCGATCCACAACAGCTTTTCCTCAACGTCAACACGCCGGAAGATCGGGAGCGGGCCGAAGCGGCCGCGCGCCGGGACAACGCGGACGATACGCGATGACGAAGCCTACGGCACGCCAGAACCGATCGCCCGACTGGCTACCAGTGGACGAAGCCCGGGAAGTCATCCTCTCGCGAGTCACCGTGCTGGACAGCGAAGCGGTCCCTCTGCGAGCAGCCCTCGACCGCGTGCTGGCATCGGATGTCGAGTCCGCCATCATGCACCCCGCCTGGGACAACAGCGCGATGGACGGGTTCGCGGTGCTATCGAGGGATGTGGCCGGCGCGACCCGTGAGCGACCCGTCGTGCTCAAAGTGGTAGAGAACATAGCGGCCGGAGAGTTCCCGACCGGGAACGTGAGTCCCGGCGAAGCCGCCCGCGTCATGACCGGTGCGCCGGTGCCGCCGGGCGCCGACAGCGTCACCCGGATCGAGTACACCGAGCCCGGTCCGGAGCCGGACACGATCCGGGTGTTCGACGGGAGCGATGCGGGGCGCAACATCCGGCGTGCCGGTGAGGACCTCGAGGTCGGCGCCCGCCCGCTCGAGGCCGGGACGCTGCTGCGGCCCGCCGAGATCGGCGTCCTGGCCATGCTGGGCCAGCCCACGGTTCCGGTCTATCGCCAGCCGCGGGTGGCCATCCTCTCGACGGGAAACGAGCTGGCCGATTTTGACGAGCTGGAGCTGGTGCACGCGGGCCGGCGCATCATGAACTCGAACTCGTACGCCCTGGCCGCCCAGGTGCAGGAGGCCGGCGGCGAACCCGTCCAGCTGGGCATCGCCCGCGACGACAGAGAGAGTCTCAGGAACCGCCTGAAGTCGGCCGCCGGTTGTGACGCGCTCATCACTTCGGGCGGGCTGGCGGTGGGAGATCACGATTACGTCAAAGAGATTCTCGACGAGCTCGAGATGGACTTCCTCTTCTACCGGGTAGAGATGCGGCCCGGAAGCCCGTTCGTCTTCGGGATGCTGGGTACGACTCCGGTCTTCGCGCTACCTGGCAACCCCGTCTCCGCGATGGTTACGTTCGAAGTGCTCGTACGCCCGGCGCTGCGCAAGATGACGGGACTGGTGCGATACGATCACCCGGCCCGGCGTGTGGAGTTGGCCGAGCCGGTGAGGACGCGGGGCCGGCTCACTCACTTCTACCGCGCCACAGTCGAGGCTCGCTCCGGAGGCGGCTGGTCGGCGCGGCTCACCGGGCCCCAGGGCTCCGGTATTCTCACCTCCATGTCGCTGGCGGACGCACTCATAAGAGTGCCGGCGAACAGCGAACTGCCCGCCGGCACGGAGGTCGACGCAATCTTCTTGCGTGCGCTCTAAGTCCGCTTTCTCTACGGTCTGTAGAGGCCGGTGAACCCGAAGGAGAACTCGGTAGAGATCGTCTTCACCTCGTAGCTCGTCTGGTCTGACGGCATGACGAGGTAAAGCCGCATGTCGAACCTGAAGGCCCGCTTGCTGGTCGAGGCGAATTCCAGGCCGGCGCCGATTTCGCCGAACGGGTCCGTGAACGTCTCGAGCGAGGTCAGCTGGCCGCCTTCGACTGCGCTCGAATTCACCACGCGGGCGCCACCGCCGACGATGAAGTACCCCGGGATCTGCGGCTTGACGCGGATCAACAATTCACCGGCGAACTGCAGTTGGACTATTCCATCCAGCCCGATCACGACTGTGTCCGAACGCTTGTCCGTCAGCTTCTCTTTTGTAGGGGCGTAGCTGGCGGAAAGGCCGAACGTTACCGTCCGAGCGATCCGATAATCGATTCGTGCGCCGGCGTCGAACCCGTTCGAGAGCGATACGTCGACACCGGATGTGGTTTGGCCGCGGCTGCCGCGGAAGTTGAGATTGGCGAATATGCCGACGCTGAACTTGGGCACGGTATCCGGCTCCTCGAACTGGGCAACGGCCGGGGTGGCGAGGAGCAGCGAGAGCGCCAGGGCTAAAAGGGCACGGCCAAGTTTTCTGTTCACGTTCTACTCCTGAGAGCGAAGCTTGCGGATCTCTTCGGACAAGCGCGGGACGACCTCGAACAGGTCGCCGACGATACCGTAGTCCGCGACCTTGAAGATCGGAGCTTCGGCGTCCTTGTTCACGGCCACGATACACCTGGCGGTCCGCATGCCGGCCAGGTGTTGGATGGCGCCGCTGATCCCAACGGCGAAGTACAATGGCGGCGCGACGACTTTACCCGTCTGGCCCACCTGCTCCCCGTGCGGTCGCCAGCCGGCATCCACCACGGCCCGGCTTGCACCCAGCGCCGTGCCGGGACCCAACGCGTCGGCGAGTTCTTCGAGCAGCGCCCAATGCTCCGGCCCACCCACACCGCGGCCGCCGGCCACGATGATCTCCGCCTCAGCGACATCGGGGCGTTCTTTCTGCTCGCCGGTTGCCGTGCTCACTTTCGTCAGCTCTCTCGGCTGGTCGAGCTCCAACGTCGTGACCTGGGCGTCACGCGGACTCTCGGCCGCCGCGACGGCTCTGGGCCGCAGGCTGAGCAACGCCGGCTCGGCCTTGAAGCCGACTTTGAACAGCACCTTGCCCCCGTAGGCCGGACGCACGGCGACGATGCGTCCGTTCTCGACGCTGACCTGCGTCACGTCGGTTGCCAGACCCGCCCCGAGTCGCGCGGCGACGCGGGGCGAAAGGTCTCTTCCCTGGGCGCTGGCCGGGAACAGTATGGCCTTCGCGCCAGTCTGCCCGGCCGCCTTGGCGACCGCATCCGTATAGCCTTCCGGCGCGTACTCCTCGAACGATTCGGAGCCGGCGAAGATCACCCGGTCGGCGCCGTACTTGCCGAGGCCGGCCGCCTCGCTCGATAGCGCGGGCGGTCCAACCAGAACTGCCACCAACTCGACTCCGAGCGAGTCGGCGAGCCCGCGTCCGGCCGTCAACGTCTCGAACGCGACTTGGCGGACCGCACCGCCTCTCTGCTCTGCAAATGCAAGAACGCTCATCTCGTAGTTTCGATCAGATGACCTTGGCTTCCTCGCGGAGCTTCCGCACCAACTCGGGGACCGCGTCGGCCCCCTCGCCGACTATCTCGCCGGCCGTTGGCTCCGGCGGGTACGTGACTTCCAGTATCTCCAACCGCGACTCGGCGTCGCCCACTTCGATCTCCTCCAGCGGCTTCTTCTTGGCCTGCATGATCCCCTTGAGGCTCGCGTACCGCGGTTCGTTCAGGCCCTTCTGAGCGGCGACCACCGCCGGCAACCCGAACTCCAGTATCTCGTGGCCGCCTTCCACCTCGCGGTGCGCCGTCGCCGTTCTACCATCGATCTCGAGCTGCACGACGACGTTGGCGCACGGAACGCCCAGCAATTCGGCGACCATCACCGGCACCTGGAGGTTGTCGTTATCGATCGCCTGCTTGCCGAAGACGATGAGATCGTACTCTCGACCCTTGATCGCCTCGGCCAGCTTCTCGGCCGTCCCAAGCCCGTCGACGGAAGGCTCTCCCTTGAGCAATACGGCCTGGTCAGCCCCCATCGCTAGAGCCGTGCGCAGAGTCTCCTTCGACTCATCTCCGCCCAGCGTCATCACGGTTACGGAGCCTGCCCCGGCGCCCTCTTTGAGCTTCAGCGCTTCCTCGACGGCGTATTCGTCGTAGGGGTTGAGAACGAATTTCGCCCCCTGCGTGTCGATCGACGCGTTGTCGGCGGCTTTAGCGATACGACTCTCGGAGTCGGGCACACGCTTGACACACACTATGATGTTCATCGCTACGTAGATCTTGTCAGGTTGTCTTTTGTATGTATGTGCGGAGCCTAGTTGCGGGTCGCCTCGACGCGCTCGACCTCGTCGGAGCTCAACCCGCTATACCGATGCAGCACCAGATCGATCAGCCGATCGGTGAGATCGACCTCTTTGGCCCGGTCGGTGGCGCTGCCGCGTACCTGCCCGGAGCGCAG
>JBDHAL010000054.1:0-15690 GCA_039588075.1 Gemmatimonadota bacterium
GGTTATGCAGCGTCTCGGCGTTCACCGCGTCGCGACCTTCGATGATGACTTCGCCGTCTACCGGTTCGGCCGCGACCGGCGCCGCGCTTTCGAGATCGTTCGCTAGGCATATGAACGAAGCCAACGTCGACCTGCCGGTTCCCGAGTTGGAGCCCCGGCCCCTCAGATTCGCCGAATATCAGACCGGAGGAGCGGCACCGACTGCTGGCAATTCTGCTGGTCAACGTCGGGCTCGTCGAGGCCGTGAAGCTGGCGCGGGGGGCGGTCGCGCCCTCCCTAACGCGGTGTTGCAGTTACCGATTACCGATTACCGATTACCGGTCACCGATCTATGGGGTAAGGTTCAGGCGGGCGAGAATCGCCTGGTAGCGCGGGTCGCCGTGCAGCGGTTCGAGGATCGGGACACGTACGGAGAGCACGTTGCCCAGGCCGGGCTCCGGCAGGAGGGCGAGGGCGTCCAGGGCCAGCTGGTTCTCGCCGAGCAAGACGTACCACATGGCTCGCGGAATTGGCGACAGCCACTGGTCGTCCTCGGCCGTGGCGAGGATGCTCAGTCCTTCGCCACGCGCCGCCGGATTTTGAACGGCGCGCACCAGCGCGGCGTCCGTCCCCGGGTCGATGCCGACCAGGGTGGCGCTACGCCGGACCGCCGCCTCGGCGTCGTCGAAGCGATCGGTCATGATGTAGGCCCACATCAGCCACAGCTGGATGATCCCCAGGTTCGGGTCCAGTTCCGCCCCCCGATTCAGCGCCCGGATCGCCTCCTCGTAACGGCCGTCGAGCATCAGGAGGTTTCCGCGACCGGCGTTGAGGATCGGCGACAGCGGGTCGAGCTCCAGGTAGATCTCCGTCTGCGCGAGTGCCGCCTCCGGCGTACTGTCTACGCCGAGATATTGGGCGTACTGGTGCCGGGCCTCGGCGTCGTTGGGCGCCAGGGCGATGGCACGCTCGTAGTACTCTCTGGCTGTGTCCCAGTCCCAGCGATCGCGGCGCACGTTGGCCAGCGCCACATAGGCCCGGGCCATCGTGCTGTCGAGCGCCAGCGCCCGGTGCGCGGACGCTTCGGCCCGGGTCAGGTCCGCTTCCCAATCGCCCAGAGCATAGTACGGCAGCAGGGCGTACGCCTCGGCCAGGCCGGCGTGGGCGGCGGCGAAGTTCGGGTCGCGGGCCAGGGCGCGCTCGTAGAACGAGATGCCGCGCAGCAACGAATTGCCACGCTGGCCCAGCGCGAACTGTCCCTGCAGGTAGAGCTCGTAGGCCTCGGGGTCAGCCGTCGCCCGGTTGACCAGCCGGCCGGCCGGCGCCAGCCCCAGCGGTGCGCGCAGCGTGTCGGCGATCGAGCGGGCGATCTCGTCTTCGACGGCGAAGATGTCTTCCAAACGGCGATCGAACTTGCCGGACCAGAGGTGGAAACCGGTTTCGGCGTCGATCAATTGGGCGGTGATGCGGACGTCGTCACCCAAACGCTGCACGCTGCCTTCGAGAATCGTCGCCACGTTCAGCTGCCGCCCGACGTCCCGCAGGTCGAGTCGTTGTCCCTTGAACTGGAACGCCGACGTACGCGCGGCCACCTTGAGGCCCGGCACCTGGGCCAGCGCGTTCAAGATCTCCTCGGTGATCCCGTCGCTGAAGTACTCGTTCTCGGCGTCGCCGCTCATGTTGATGAAGGGGAGCACGGCGATAGACTGCGCCAGCGTGGCTTCGGCCGCCGTATCGCCAGGCGCGGCGCCGTCGCGGAAGACCCACCAGATGTTGGTGACCAATAGCGCGGTGGCGACCAGCGCGACAATGCCGATGGGCCAGCGCCGGCCGGCTGGCTGCGCGACTATCGCCTCCAGCTCGCCGCTAGCCGCCGGGTCGGTCTTCTTCACGCCCTCCGGCGTCGTCTCGTATGCCCAGGCCAGCACGACGGCGATGGGCAGACCGATGGCCGCCAGCGCCACGACGAAGGTGATCGTCCAGTCGGGCAACCCGATGCGCGGGAAGGCGATGTCCGCCGCCTGCAGCACCGCAAAGGTTACGGCGCCGTAAACCGCGGCCACCTTGAAGACCTGCCGTCGTTTCAGCTCGGCGAAGAGGATCTGGTACGACTTGGGGCGATCGGACATTCGTAGTCAGCTCTCTAGCTGCGCAGGCGCACCAGCGCCGCCTGCGCTCGGGGGTGCTGGGCCAACTCGGGGCCCAATGTCATGAAGATACTGGGGAGGTACTGGGCCACGGCCAGCGAATCGCTGGTCACGCGCTCGAGGGCCGCCAACGCCAACTCCTCTTCGCCCAGCCCGCGGTAGATCGCGATCGCCAGCTCGCCGCGCACGGTGGATTCGGCCAGCGCGATGAGACTCTCGCGCCTGAGCGCCGGGTCCTGGGTCGGCCCGGCCAGCTGGCGAGCCTCGTCCGGCGTGATGACAGCGGCCCACAAGATATTGTGTTCCATGGCCGTGGCCGCGAGTTGAGAGACTCGCTCGTAATCGCCCAGCGGCAGGTAGTGCAAGAAGGCGTAGTACACTACCAGCTCGGCGCCCGGGTGGGCCGCTATGAGCTTCTCGAAGTGTGCGGTGGCCTCGTCCGTCCGCCCCAGGGCGTCCAGCAACTCGCCCACCTCCACGCTTATCACCATCGACAGGGGATCGAGCTCCTCAGCGCGCTTTAGCTGGGCGAGCGCTTCCTCCGCCCGGCCGATGCTTAACAGGTACGTTCCGTACCACTGGCGCGCCGTGGGGTAGCGCGGGTTCGATGCCAGGGCGCGACGGTACTCTTCTCCCGCTTCTTCCCATTCGTGCTGCTTCTCCAGGATGGCCGCCAGCGACGTATGCGCCTCCGCCAGGTTGTCGTCCAGCGCCAGCGCCTGTCGCGCCGCATCCTCGGCGCGGCGCAGCGCCTCCTGCCAGGGGATCATCGTCACGTTGTACTCGGACGGGACGAAGAGCGAATACGAATCGGCCAGACCGCTCCAGGCCAGGGCGTAGCCCGAGTCGGCGGTTATCGCTTCCTCGAAATACGTGGCCGCCCGGATCAGGTCCTGACCGGTCCGCTTGTTCCAGTAGAAGCGACCCTTCAGGTAGGCGTTGTATGCGACCAGGCTACGAGTGCCTTGCTCGACGATGGGGCCGCCACTTCGCTCGAGCAGCTCGACCTGGAGGGCTTCGACCACGGCCCGGGCCACCTCGTCCTGGACCGCGAAGACGTCGCTCACGTCGCGGTCGAAGTTCTCCGACCAGAGATGGAACCCGTCCGCCGTGTTGATCAGCTGCGCGGTGATGCGGATCCGTTCGCCGGCCCGCTGCACGCTGCCCTCCAGCACCGCGCCCACGCCGAGTTGCTCGCCGATGACGCGGACGTCCTCGTTCTTTCCCTTGAAGGCGAAGGCCGAGGTGCGGGCGCTAACCTGCAGACCCTGGATGCGGGTGAGAGCGTTGATCAGCGTCTCAGCCATGCCGTCGCCCAGGTACTCGTTTTCGCCGCCGCTCAGGTCGACGAAGGGGAGCACGGCGACGGATTGTGCGAGCATTGGATCGGCGATCTCAGCGGCCGGCGCGCCGCCGTCGCGCAACGCCCACCAGACGCTGGTGCTCAGCAGCAGCACAGCAACGGCCGCGAAGATGCCGATGGGCCAGCGCCGGCCGGCTGGCAGCGCGACGATCGCTTCCAGCTCGCCGCTCGCCGCCGGGTCGGTCCGCTTCACGCCCGCCGGCGTCGTCTCGAACGCCCAGGCCAGCACGATGGCGATGGGCAACCCGATGGCCGCCAGCGCCACCACGAGGGTGACGGTCCATTCAGGCAGTCCGATGCGTGGGAAGACGATGTCCGCCGCCTCCAGCACGCCGAAGGCGACGGCGCCGTAAACGACGGCGACCTTGAAGACGTGCCGGCGCTTCAGTTCGGCGAATAGGAGCTGGTAACGCTTGGGACCGTCTGTCATGCCGTTCAGTCGTTTGATTGCCCGCCGGCGGTCGCGTTCAGTACCACCACCAACTGGCTGCCGCTGGTCCGCGAGCGAAGCATGACGAAGTGCTCGCCGTCGGGATGAACGTCGTACTCCACGGATCCGATCTGGTTCTCGTGATCCGAGACGAACAGTGTCGTGCGGTCCAGCACGGCAAAGCTGGGATCGGTCCGCACGCCGGCGGCGACGAGTGCGCCGCCTGGGCCTGTGTAGTAGAGCGTCCGGCCGTCTCTCCCCCAGACCGGTGCGCTGCCGCCGCCGATGGAGACGACCTGCCGGCCGCCGGGTGAAGGGAACGAGCTGACGTAGACTTCGACCTCACCGGTCTCGTCGGATTCGTAGGCGAGCCATCGCTCGTCGGGTGAGATGGCAGGCGCCGTCTCTTCGAAAGGGGTAGCGACGTACGGCCAGGGGGCGGCCAAAGAGTCGCGGTGCGCCACCACGATGTCGTGTCCGGTCGCATCGCGGTCCGAGGCCCAGGCGACGTAACGGCGCGACACCGAGAAGCGTGCGATGGCGTCTTCACCCGGCGGCGTCAGGACCTGTTCCCCGCCGCTGCGGTCAGCCGCGCGAATAGAGAAACCAGCGTAGTCGCGGGCATAGATGAGGCTGTCGCCTCCGGGTGTCCACTCGACGTGCTCGCTGTTGCCTCCGAAGGTGAGTCGCAGCGCAGTGCCGCGGTCTACGTCGAAGACGTTGACCAGATGCACTCCCTCCGCCGATGCCGACAGGGCCAGCCGCCTGCCGTCGGGCGAGAAGCGAGGGTTATCGAAGTGAAGCGCGCCCTCCACCTGAACCGGCAGAGACCGTGCCGCCCCCGTCCGATCGACCAACTCGGCCACCGGTTCCGGGATACCGCCCATGTAGACCAACGTCCCGGACTCCGACACGTCGAAATCCGCCACCCCCGTCTGGGACGTGAAGATGCCCTCCGCGATGTACGTCAGCGGGCCGGAGGTCTGGAGCGAGTTCAGGTCGAGCGGCTGGGCGACGACCGCGCCACCGGCCAGCGCGTTGACCAGGTGGCCGGAGCGGGTGTAGTGAGGGTTGAGACCGCGACCGACGACCTTCAGCTCTCCGGTCTTCAGGGAAACGGAAGCGATACGCATCTCGCTCTCGTTGAAGTTCGGTGGGACCTCGCTGAAGAGAACGATATCGGTGCCCGCCACGTGATGCGGAGTCGAGTGAAACAGCGTGCCGCCAACACTGTCTGCTCCCGTCAGACGCTGCGGTAGGCCGCCGTCGGCGGAGAAGCGCAACAGGCCGCTGCTTTCATTGGTGGCGATGACGATGGTGTTGTCGTCGGTCCAGGTCGAGCCAAACGGGAGGCCGTCGAGCTCGGCGAGGGCGATGGGCGCGCCGCCCGACACGGCAACCTTCTTCCAGTCGGTCCGATCGGCGTACACGATCCACTCGCCGTCGGGTGAGAAGGCCATGCTACGGGCGCCTTCGGTTCCCGGCAGGGGCCGCGCCTGCAGGTCGTCCAGATCTCGGACGAAGAGCTGCGGCGTCGAGCCACGCTCGGCGCCGATGTAGGCGATGCGGCGCCCGTCGCGGGAGGCGGCGAGCACGCCACCGCAGCACCAGGTGATCAGCTGCTGCGTCGAATCGGGCTCGTGGTAGAAGCGCGTCTCGAGCCTATCAGGGGCAGGCGCCGGGCGAGCGAACCAGCCGATGGCGATCCCCGTCAGCAGCGCCGCCGTGGCGAGCGCGGCACCGATCAGAAACGACGGGCGGGCCGGTCCTCGCGTCGCTTCCTCGGCGCGCACCGTCGACGTCGTGATCTGCCGGGAGATGGCGCTCTCGGGGTTGGTCAGCGCCTCGGCGAAGTCGGCGGCGTCGGCGAAGCGATCGGCGGGCAGCTTCTCCAACGCCTTGTGGACCGCCGCGTCGACGTGTGCCGGAACGGTTCGGCGGACTCCGCTCAGCTGACGCGGCTCCTCGGTGAGCAGCCGGCCGATGATCGCCTGCGCCGTGGCGCCGGTGTACGGCGGCTCGCCGGCCAGCATCTCGTAGAGCACGCAACCGAGGGAATAGATGTCGGTACGGCCATCGATGTCGCGGTCGGCCATCGCCTGCTCGGGGCTCATGTATTGCGGGGTCCCCAGCGACAGCCCGGTCTCCGTCAACCGGTCGCCGCCCGCCGCGCGTAGCGCCAGCGCGATTCCGAAGTCGGCGACCAGCGCCCGGTCGTCGTGCAGCAGGATGTTCTCCGGCTTGATGTCACGGTGGACGACGTTGCGGCGATGGGCGTAGTCGAGAGCGCTTGCCGCCTCGGCGGCGATGCGAACCGCTTCCGATGTGGGCAGCTGCTTCTCGCGATCCATCCGGTCGCGCAACGCCTCGCCCTCCACGTAGGGCATCACGTAATAAAGGAACGTGTCCGCTTCGCCGGAGTCGAACAGGGGCAGGATGTGAGGGTGCTGCAAATTGGCTGTGACCCGGATCTCCTGCAGGAAGCGGTCGGCGCCGATGACGGCGGCCAGCTCCGGACGCAGGACCTTGAGCGCGACCTTGCGGTCGTGTCTCAGGTCGTGGGCCAGGTAGACGGTGGCCATGCCGCCGGCGCCCAGCTCGCGCTCGATCGTGTAGCGGTCGGCGAGCGCGGTCGAAAGTCGCGAAATGATCCCGGTCAATTCCCCATCCTCTCCCTCAACTCCTCGAACCAGTTCAACACCACCAGGTACCGCGGTCCTGCCGCGGACTCGGCAGCGCCCGCGGGCGTCGCACCCGCGTTGGGCACAACGACGATGAAGCGGTCACCGTCCGGGTGAAGGTCCCACCCCTGTCCCGTTTCGAGAGCGAGCACGGCTTCCGGATCATGGACCCGCATGCCTGGATCTCGGATCACTTCCGCGGCGAAGAGCGTGTCGACCCCTGGGGCCCTCCGCCAGAAGTACAGCGTCCTTCCGTCGGGTGACCACTTGGGATATTCCCCGCCACCGAACGAGGCACGCCACTCGCCTTCAGGTCTCGGAAAATCCCTCAGCCATACCTCCGGGTCCCCGGTCTTGCTGGACGTATGGGCGGCGATGGTTCCTTCAGGGGAAAGCGCGAATTCGTCTTCCTCCCATGGTGCCTGGAGGTACGGTTCGGGTTCGGAGTCACCCGAGAGGGAGTACATCAACAGGTCGTCGTTCCCCGCTTCGTCCGAGACGAACACAATCCGGTCGCCTTCGAGCCAGGCCACGGGCCATTGGTTCCCGGGCCGGCTCAATACGAGCTCGGCGGGACCGCTGTTGTCGGCAGGCTTGACCCATAGATCCTCCGCATCGCCGCTTTCCCCCTCGTTATTGAAGAGGATCCTCTTCCCGTCTGGTGACCACACGGGATCATCGTTGTCTTCCTCGAACGTGATCTGCGTTCTCGCATTCGTCACGAGGTCAAACGTATAGATGTCGTGGCCGTCGCTGCTTTGAACTTCGAAGGCTATGGTGCGTCCATCAGGTGAAAAGCGGGGGCTGCGCATCGATCCTGGTGGGAGGCGAAGCGTGTCCGCTCCTCCATCCATGTTCATGATCAGCAGCAATTGATCATTTCCCGCACCGAACGCCTCACCCTCGAAGTGCACGAGCGTACCGTTTCTCGACAGGGAGTACCCTCGACGGAAACTCGTGGCAGCCACACGGTCGAGTACGCGCATCGGAGGGCCGGTGACCGTATGCTTCTCGTCGTCAAACGGTGCTGCAAACAGTCCTCCACCCTCGGCTACGTACAGCAGGATGCCGGGGTCGACGTACGCGGGATGACGCCCCTCGGGCACGACCAACCAGGAAGTATCGGCGGCGACGTCTACGAAGTGGATGCCGCCGCTAAACCTGCTCACGAGAACGCCCGAACCGTCCGGCAACATGTGGGGGCGGCCCGACGGACCGTTGACTGCTTCAAGGGGGCCGCCCGCGCTGGGAATGCGGTGGTTGTCTGGCCACGAGAGGAACACGATCGTTCCGTCTTCCCCCCAATGAGCGAAACCTGGGTCGAGCGCGTCATCGTCCACCAGGGTGAGCGAGCCGCCACCGGACACCGCCACCTTCACGAGCGCGTCGTCGGAATCCCGGCTGAACACGAGCCACTGACCATCGGGGGAAAAGCTGGGACTGCGCCCGCTCTCGGTGCCGGGCACCATGCGGAAGTTGGCCTCGTCTAGCCGTCGGACATAGATCGCTTGCGTTCCGTCGACCGTCCCGGCGAACGCGAGCGTGGACCCGTCGGGGGAGATCACCACGTGCTCGGAGCCCCCCGCCGGTGAGAGCGGGCCGAGACTGAGATCGAGCCGGGTGACGGGCGCATCCGGCGGTTGCCTCAACCAGCCCCACAGCGTCGTGATAAGGAACAGCGTCGCGAGTGCGGCTGCCGGCAGCGCCAATCGTCGTCGCCAATCCGCGGGTGGCGCGCTGACGGCGGTGGCCTGCATGGTGGCCAGCGTGAACGCCGGATTGGCCAGTGCCTCCGCGAACCTGGCTGCACTCTCGAAACGGTCCGCCGGCAGCTTCTCCAGCGCCTTCGACACGGCGGCCGTCACGTTGGGCGGCACGCTCTTCCGCACCTTCGTGACCGGCGCTGCTCCCTCGGTCACGATCTTCATGATTATCTGCTGCGCCGATGCGCCGGTGTGCGGCGGATCCCCCGTCAACATCTCGTAGGTTACACACGCCAACGAGTAGATGTCCGACCGGTTCGTGATATCCTTCTCGGCCGTCGCCTGTTCGGGCGACATGTAGTGCGGCGTGCCGAGCGAAAGCCCCGTCTCCGTCATCCTGCCGCCGGCGGCGGCGCTCACCGCCAATGCGATTCCGAAGTCCGCCACCATCGGCCGGCCATCGTGCAGCAAGATGTTCTCGGGCTTGATGTCGCGGTGGATGATGTTGTTGCGGTGCGCGTAATCGAGAGCGTCGGCGACTTCGGTCGCGACCCGCACCGCTTCGTCGATGCTGAATTGCGTCTCGCGGTCCAGCTTGTCGCGCAGCGTCTCGCCCTCGATGTAGGGCATGACGTAGTAGAGGAAGCCGTCGGCCTGACCCGAATCGAACAGCGGCAGGATGTGCGGATGCTGGAGGCTTGCCGTGGTCTTGATCTCCTGAACGAAGCGCTCGGCGCCGAGGACGGCGGCGAGCTCGGGCTTCAAGACCTTGAGGGCGACCTTGCGGTCGTGCTTGAGGTCCTCGGCCAAATAGACGGTGGCCATGCCGCCGGCGCCCAGCTCGCGCTCGATCAGGTAGCGGTCGCCCAGGGCCGCCTTCAGCCGCTCAACGCCAGCGTTCATCGCCCGCCTCTCGCGTTCAAGTCTGCGAACAGATTGTCAATCACGAGCACGCGGTGAGGCCTGGTCTCGTTGAGTCGGCGCACGAAGATGAACCGTTGGTCGTCCGGAGCCACGGTGTACTCCTGGCGGTACATGCTCGAGACATAGTCTCGGACCGAGAAAAGGACGCGGGGCTCCCCGTAGATGAAGGTCGACCCCTCGGTGATCGCCACACTCACGAGATCGTCGTTGCCGTCGCGATAGAAGAGTTCCTTGCCACTGTGCGCCCACGCCGGCTCGCTGCCGCCGTTGGGCGAGACCATCCAGCTGCCGTCCTGGGCGTTCGGGAACGGGCGGACCCAGATTTCCGGCCGCCCAGTCTCTAGGGACATGTACGCCAACCAGCGGCCGTTCGGGGACAGGGCGGGATGGCTCTCTTGAGCGTGGGAAACGACCAGGGGCACCGGGTCGCCTTCACCGTTCGTGTGGACCGCATACAGGTCGCCCTCGCCACCCCCGCCGATCCGATGTACCAGCCACTCGCCGTCTGGTGAGTACACGACCTCGTGCACCTGCCAGTTGTGCTCGAGCATTAGCTCGGCCGATCCGGTCCCATCCGCCCGGCGCTGGTATGCCTTGCGACGACCGTCGCGGCCGGAGATGAACGCGACGAATCGACCATCCGGTGACCACTCGGGACGAAACCCACCCTCGAACGTCAGCTTGGTCAGGGAACCGCGGTCGAGCTGCTTGATCCAGACCTCGGCTCCCAGCGTGACCGCCAGCTGCGTGCCATCCGGGGATAGCATCACGCGCCCGCCGCCACCGCCTCCCAGCTGGTCGGTCCAGGCGGGATCGACTTGCCGGACCGTACCGTCGCGCGATACCCAGACCACGTCGGTGGTGACACGCTGACCGCCCCCGCTTGTGCTCATCAGGGTCCCGGTCAGTGAGATCGTCAGGTCAGGCACGAAGTGCGGCGCGCCAACCGCCCCCAGCCAGACCTCCTCGGGGAGGATCCCAGCTTCACCGTGCAGGGTCATCTCCTGTGGATCGAACGGTTGGAACCTGACCGTCCTATCGGGCCAGGTGACGTAGACAAGATGTCCCGACGCGGCGTACCGAGCATAGAGTCCGGGCACGAGCACCGTGTGACGGCCGGTGGCGACATCGGCGACCGCGATGTCCGTCAGGTCCTGGTCATCCTGATACTTGATGACGAACAGCACGCCGTTCCCGTCCGGCAAGACCTGCGGCCAGATGTGTTCCCGCTCGGCGCGCGCTGTGTCGAGTTGGGTGAACGGTTCCGGCGTGCCACCGTTCGCTCGTACGCGCACGAGTCCCCCGCCCTCATTCGCGTCCGCGTAGATAAACCCGTCGGATCCCCATGACGCACCCGCGTATCCCACCTGCGTGCGCGCGACGGGAACGGCCTCGCCGCCCTCCACCGGGACGACCTTGATGGTGCCCCGCGGGCTGACGAAGCCAACCGACTCACCATCGGGCGAGAAGAAAGGAACCTCCGCACCCTTGGTGCCTGCCAGACGCCGCGCGTGCAGCTGATTCCGATCCCGAATCAGTAATTCGCGGTCCCCGCCGGCGCCTTCGTGGATATAGACCAGTCGTGATCCGTCGGGTGAAAGCGCCAGCCGCGTGAACCACCCGCCAATCTCTTCGCCCTCGGGCAGCGACATCATGTACCGTCGGACCGAGGAGACCGGCTCGGAACGCGGCTGCAGCCACCCCCAAAGCGTCGTGAGGGTGGTGAGCGCGGCGACAGCGGCGAGGGCGACGGTCAGGCGGTTCCAGCGCAACGCCGTGCCGACGCTGCCGGCGTCCGATGCATGGACGCTAACCGTCGTGAACGCGGGATTGGTGAGCGCCTCGGCGAATGTCTTCGCACTTTCGAATCGGTCGGCCGGCAGCTTCTCCAGCGCCTTCGAGACGGCCGCCGTCACGTTGGGCGGCACGCTCTTCCGCACCTTCGTGACCGGCGCTGCCCCCTCGGTCACGATCTTCATGATGATCTGCTGCGCCGTGCTGCCCGTGTGCGGCGGATCCCCCGCCAACATCTCGTAGAGCACGGCAGCCAACGAGTACATGTCCGACCGGTTCGTGATGTCCTTTTCCGCCGTCGCCTGCTCGGGGCTCATGTAGTGCGGCGTGCCCAGCGACAGGCCCGTCTCCGTCATTCGCCCGCCCGCCGCCGCTGAGACCGCCAGCGCGATCCCGAAGTCGGCCACCATCGGCCGCCCATCGTGCAGCAGGATGTTCTCCGGCTTGATGTCCCGGTGGATCACCCCGTTGCGGTGCGCGTAGTCCAGCGCGTCCGCCACCTCGGTCGTGATCCTGATCGCCTCATCGATCCCCAGCTGAGTCTCGCGGTCCAGCTTGTCGCGCAGCGTTTCGCCCTCGATGTAGGGCATGACGTAGTAGAGGAAGCCGTCGGCCTGTCCCGAATCGAACAGCGGCAGGATGTGTGGATGCTGGAGGCTCGCCGTGGTCTTGATCTCCTGAACGAAGCGGTCGGCGCCGAGGACGGCGGCGAGCTCGGGCTTCAGGACCTTGAGGGCGACCTTGCGGTCGTGCTTGAGGTCCTCGGCCAGATAGACGGTGGCCATGCCGCCGGCGCCCAGCTCGCGGTCGATCGTGTAGCGGTCCGAAAGGGCGGCGCTCAATCGCTCGAGCACATCACTCATCGTGCGACCTTTGCCTTGATTTCCTCGATCCAGTTGAAGACCAGGATCAGGTCCTCTCTTATCGACTCGTTGGTGCCGATCATCACGAACTCGCTGTCGTCGGGCGTGAGATCGTAAACGGTGTGGTAGTTATCGCCCTCAAACCGCGATGCATCGAACAGGATCTCGGGCGGCCCCATCTCGAACGTCTGGCCGCCGCCGACGGCGCGAACGACCAGCTCGCCGCGGGGTGTGCGATAGAAGAGTTCGCGGCCGCTGTTGGCCCAGAGCGGCTCGGTACCGCCGTTCACCGAGACCTGCGACTTGGCCCGGTCGGAATCGGGGAAGGGGCGGACGTAGACCTCTTCACGACCTGATTCGTTCGACACGTAGGCGATCCAGCGCGAATCGGGGGAGAGAGCGGGCGCGTACTCGTCGAACACGGCACCGACGATGAGTCGGGAGGCGGTGTCCTGGGCCGGGCGGATCGCCCGGATGTCGCGGGTGCGGGTACCCGCTGCGCCCAGACGGAAGACGATCCAGTTGCCGTCGCGCGACCATGCGCCCTCGTTCACCGTGCCTTCAGCCAGCAACAGTTCGGCGCGCGCGCTGGCGTCGGCCCGAACGGTCCACAGCGAACGGCGATTGTCCCGGTTGCCGATGAAGGTGACCGAGCGGCCATCGGGACTCCAGGCCGGCCGATTGTTCGATGTCCCCTCGAAAGTCAGGCGGACCAGCGGGCCGCTATCCAACTGCTTCACCCAGATGTGGATGCCATCGCTGCCCGTCAACGTGACGGCGAGGCGCGTGCCATCGGGGGAGAGGGCGAGATTCTCGAAATCGCCCTGCCATTCGGGGTCGACCGGTGTCGCGTTACCCTCGCGATCGACGCGAACCACCTGCTCGTCACCGACGCCACCGCCGGATTGGTACACGATATGTCCGTTGTCGGAGACATCGAACTGCGCGACGCCGGCATAGCTATCGATCCCCACCCCTTCCTCGACCACGGTCGGCGGCCCCGTGACCTCGAGACGACGCTCGTCGAAGGGCAGTGCGATCAGCGATCCGTCGAAGGTGGCGTAGAGCATGTGTCCGGTGGGCAGGTATTGAGCCACGACCCCCGCGATCCGGGATCGCATCTCCCCCGTCTCCAGGTCGAGGATGCCGATCTCGGCGTCGGCCGTCGAGCCGTGCCAGATCTGGATCAGCGCGCCCTTCCCGGACGGCAGGATGTGGGGCCACTCGTGTTCGCTTTCCCCCAGCGTTGTGTCCGGAGCGCTGACCGCCTCCAGCGGCCCACCGCCGGGGCGCACCCGGACGAGACGCCCGTTGCCCACAGAGAAATACAGCAACCCATCCGGTCCCCAATCTACACCCCAGGGATTCACGGAATCGGTTGCCGCGGTCTGTGTGGGGCCGCCTTCGGCTGGTATCACCTTGAGGTCGCCCGGCTCGCCCGTGACGAACGCGATGGACTGGCCGTCGGGCGAAAAGACCGGCGCCCGTGCGCCTTCGGTGCCGGGGAGGGGCCGGGCGTGCAGCTCGTCGAACCGCCGCAGCCAGAGTTGCGCGGCGGACGCGCCCTGGGTTAGCGGTCCGACATAAACGAGGCGTGACCCGTCGGGCGCGATGGCGAACCGTTTCGTGCGTGCCCGCTGGACCATCTCTTCCTCGGGGAACGCCAGGCCGAGGCGCAACACCGTCTTGGGGGTAGGGCGCAGCCAGCCCCAGAGGGAAGAGCCGATGACGACCACAAAGAGGAAGCCGAGCGCCGCGGTGAGCCAGGGGGGGCTGCCGCGCCGCCCTTGGCTCGCGGTCGCTGCCGCGAGCTTAGTTGTAGGAGCGGTGAAATTGGGATTGGCGATCGCCTGGGCGAACTCCGCCGCGCTGGCGAAGCGATCGGCCGGCACTTTAGCCAGCGCTCGGGCGATCGCCGCTTCCACGTTGGGCGGCACCGTCTTGCGGCTGCGGGTGACCGGCGACGGCTCGTCGGCGATGATCTTGGCGATGATCGCCTGCAGGTTGGATCCGCTGTGCGGCGGATCGCCCACCAGCATCTCGTAAATCACGGCGCCCAGCGAATAGATGTCGCTGCGGGCGTCGATATCGCGATCGCCGGTGGCTTGCTCGGGGCTCATGTAGTGAGGGGTCCCCAGGCTGAGACCCGTCTCGGTGAGTCGCGTGCCGCCGGCCTGGCTTACCGCCAGGGCGATCCCGAAATCGGCCACCAGCGCCTGGCCCGACTGCAGCAGGATGTTCTCCGGCTTGATGTCACGGTGCACGACGCCGCCCTCGTGCGCGTAGTGCAGCGCCGACGCGACCGACTCGGCGATCTTTACGGTCTCATCGACGCCGAGTTGCTTGTCGCGATCGAGCTTGTCCCGTAGGGTGTCACCCTCCACGTACGGCATCACGTAGTACAGGAACGTGTCGGCCTCGCCCGAATCGTAAAGCGGCAGGATGTTCGGGTGCTGGAGATTCGCCGTCACCCTGATCTCGTTCAGGAACCGCTCGCCGCCGAGGATGGCGGACAGTTCGGGCTTCAAGACCTTGAGTGCGACCTTGCGGTCGTGCTTCAGGTCCTCGGCCAGGTAGACGGTGGCCATGCCGCCGGCACCCAGCTCGCGCTCGATCTCGTAGCGCCCGGAAAGGGCGGCGTTCAGGCGGTCGATGGGGTCGGTCATATCAGTTCGGCACCCGGGCCTTAAGCTCTTCGAAGAAGTTGTTGACCAGCAGGGTTCGGGGTCCGGTTTCGTCCGTGGCGCTGATCTGCCGCATCGCGATGAATCGATCGTCGCCGGGTGCCACGTCGTAATAGAGGCCAGTGTTGATCCAGGAGCGCCAATCCGGTGAGAGGGCGAAGAGAACACGAGGTCTGCCGGAGCGAAACACGGATGTGGTTTCTACGTCAACGGCGACCAATTCGTCGTTAGCGTTGGTGAAGAACAACTCGCCGCCGCCGTGCGACCACTTCGGTCCGCGCCCCCCGGCGATCGAGGCCTGCCACCGACCGCCCTCCACGTTTGGGAAGGGACGCACGTACACCTCCCAGCTACCGGTCTCGTCAGACTGGTAGGCGAGCCACCGCCCGTCCGGCGACAAAGCCGGCAACCGCTCCTCCGCCGAGGTGGCGACCAGCGGCGTAACGACGCTGTCCAGACCGGGGCGAATCGTCACGATATTATGAACGCCAGACCCTGATGCCACCTGCATGACGAGCCACTGGCCGTCCGGACTCCACTGCACCTCGTAGGCCCATCCATCGATGTCGACGAGAAGCCCGGCCTCCCCGGTGCCGTCCGCTGGTTTGGTCCAGACCCCGCTGCCGCCGGCCCGGTTGGACAGGAAGGTCACGTTCCGCCCATCGGGCGTCCACACCGGGTCCGTGTCAATCGCCTCTGCGAAAGTGAAACGGGATCGGGGACCTGCATCCAGCTGCTTGATCCAGATGTCCTGGCCAAACTGGGTTTCTTCTCGAACCGCCAGCCGGCCTCCGTCGGGCGAGATACTCACATCCACACCCAATCTGCCCGACCCGTCGAGGACCCACGAGGCGTCGACCGGTGTGGCCTCACCGGCGCGGGTCACCCAGATGAGCTCGTCGGACGCGAAGTCGGATTGACTGGAGGAGGTGGAGTAGAAGAGCGTCCCGTCGTCAGAGACGGCGTAGTGTATCACGTTGTCGATTATGGGTATCGGCGTCCCCAAGAGCTCCATCACACCGGGGTCGAAGCGGACCGCCATCAGCGTGCTCTCCAGCTCACCTTCCGCGAGGTAGAGCAGATGGCCTGAGGGCGCGTAATGGGGCCTCTCACCGACGATAA
>JBDHAL010000055.1:0-23263 GCA_039588075.1 Gemmatimonadota bacterium
AGGGATTTGGCCTTTGGGCTTAGTGATCAAGCCTTGCAGTGCGCCCTTCGACAGGCGGTGTTCGGTGTGCGGTGTTCGACATTGCAGTCCGCCCTCGCCATCGCCATCCATATTCATCGCCTTCTGCCGATCGCCTCCCCAGCCAACTCGTTAACGATCGAACCCAACGATCTCCCCAACGCCGCCGGCACGCTGCAATTGACCTGAACCGCCACCGCAACCTGCGCTTCCGGAAAATAAGCCACTTGCGTCAGATATCCCGGAAAAAACCCACTGTGCCCATAGCTCAACCCCGCCGGCATCTCCAGGATGATCACCCCAAGCCCATAACGGCTCCCCGGCCCCAACCGAGCCGGTACCCCGTCCAGTACCTGTTCCAACAACTCGGAATCGAATGCCTTCCCCTCGTAAACCGCCTTCATCCACAGCGCCAGGTCTTCCGTAGTGGACGCCATCCCACCACCCGCCCACTCGAACTGCGGGTTGATGGCGAAGCGCCCGTCCTCCAGCAAGACTTCGTCAGTCCCGGTGAACGGATTGCCCGCCCCCGCATACCCCTGCACCAAACCGGGAATCGTCCGGCTGTCAGACGGCACCGTGTTGCGTAGGCCGAGGGGCTCGAGCAGCCGGCTCTCCACTTCCTCGTACAGAGTCCGACCCGTGATCGACTCGATGATCATCCCCAGCAGGATGTAGTTGGTGTCCGAGTACTCCCACCCCTCGCCCGCCGCAAAGCTGGCTTCCTCGTCAAGGACATAAGCCACCAGCTCCTCGGGCTCCCAGTGTTTGTCCGGGTCGGCCAGCAGATCCTCCAGGAACTGCTCCTTGAACTCATAGCGCATCACACCGCTCGTATGGTTCATCAGGTTCCGAACGGTGATATCCGCGGCGTTGGGGATCCGGTCGAACCACACTCGGTCCCCCAGGTAGTCGGAGACCGGCGCGTCGAGGTCCAGCAGTTCCTCACCCACCAGCTGCATCGCCACCGCGGCGTAGTACGTCTTACCCACGCTGCCCTGCAGCATCCGGTCACCGGGTCGCATTGGGATTCGGCGCGTCGAGTCGGAATACCCTACCGCTACCAACAGCGTCGACCCGTCGGGCAGGGCGACGGCCGCGGTCGCACCTGGGAAATTACCTGCCTCGTAGATGGCTACGAGCGTCGATTGGAGTTGGATGCGGAGAGCCGCGGTGTCCGTTGTCGCGGCGGTCTGGCTCGAGGCCGGCGCGGCGACAGCCATCAACGTGACGACCGCCGCCAGGCTCAAAGACATCTGCGGCTGCTCTGGATACATGACAGTCCTAATGGCAAGAGTTCAGCTATGAGAAGAAAGACGTGTAGCTTATCGGAGCATTCTGACTACCCGGAAACCGCGAGCGCTGCCGGGGACGGTCCTTTCGCCTTCGTCGCGCTGCGCGGAATACCCGCCTCCCCGGCCCATCACCCAATGACCGCCACGTATCACGCGACGCGCACAGTCACCCGCCGTCCAGGCCGATCCATCTGTCGGCGCGCCGACGTAGCTGTCGTTCCAACAATCCTGTACCCACTCGATCGCTTTCTCGATGACTTCGTCGAACGCGCGGCCGGTGGGAATGTCACGGTCCCACCATACCGACCACCCTCGAGCCCCGAGAGCTTGGGCGAGTTTCTTCGCGTGGGCGCGGTCCTCACTGGCATAGCTGATGAAGATGTCGCTCACTCTATCCTCAATCCGGAACTGTGGACTCGAGAGAGGCGGCCAACGGCCCACCTGCGCCGTTGGTGGGGGCGGTCAACAGAAACAAGGATGCCCACTGAAGAAGAAATCCGCCAGACTTGGCCCCTGGGTAGAAAGAGCAACAGCCACCGCTTGCTCAGCAGCGCTTTTTCCGCCAGGATAACTGTATGATTCGACTAGCCGAGCAGCTCGCCATTTTTTACTACGTCTTTGTTCTCCCCGTGCAGGTGGCCGCCGGCTACACTCTCGGTCAGCAGTTCGGCGCCGCGTACATCGGCATGATCGCGGCGGCGATTCTGGGACTCGTCCCGGCATACTTCCTTCTCATCTTTTTCAGATTCGGAGTCTTCTGCGGCCTCGCCTGGGTGTTCCTCGTCCGTGTGATCCTCAACCCCCTGGCCGAACGCGGCGAGCTCCCTTCGTCTTTGATTCTGTGGGTCGGCGGCGCCTACCTGGTTGTACCTTACATCTTCCTGGTCAGCGAGAAGCTGGGCACCCCTTCTGAGAGAACGCTCCACAAGATGCCTCTCGAGCAGCTGGTCGCTTCGATCCGCGACGTGTTGGAGAATGAAGATCCAGCCGAGGAAGAGATGCTCCTTCGGAGACTCCAAAAGGAACGCGGTCGTGCCGCTCCGCTGATCATCGAACGCTACCGAAAGAAGCGAAAGTGGGAGGAGAAGACCCAATTGCTCCGAGCACTCGGCGCCATAGAACACCCCGTGGGGCTCGCCTTTCTTCGAGAAGTGCTACGAACGGAGAAGAAATTCATAGTACTGTACGCGGCGATCGAGGCATGCGCGGAGACCGGCGACGCGGCGTTTGTGACCCCGCTCGCCCAGCTTATGGACCGCAACGATGACCACCAGCTGACGATGAAGAGCTTCGAGGCCCTGGGTCGAATTGGAACGCCGAAGGCCGTCGAGATCATCAGGGGTCTCGTTGCTACGGGAACGGAAGCGTTCGTTGTCGAGAGTCTCACGGAGAGCGCAATGAAGGGTCTGGGAGACGGCCACTCCGAAGCGGGCCTCCCATGGGTCATCGAGGTGCTCGAGGGCGATCCACCGGAGGCGCTCTGGAGAGCAGCGGTGATCGCGCTCGGAGCGATCGGCACGCCGGATGCGCTCGCCGCGTTACTCAACGTGCTTGACCGCACCCGGGACGAGCAGCTCGTTGGCGTCGCCTTCTGGGGGATCGACCCGAACAACGACAGAGTTATTCCCTGGCTGGCCGAGCTCTTGAGGTCGCACGATAGCAACGCGGTCAAAGGGCGCGCGGCGGAGGCGCTGTTGGAGATGCGCTCCGACGATGCATCGCGGATCGTGAAGGACCTGCTCCGCTTGGAACAGGAGAAACCAGCCGAGCAGCGTAATCAGAACCTCATCGATGACCTCGAATACTACATCACGGAAAGCACGATCGATTGAGGATTGCGGCAAACCAAAGCAAGAGCCCCGCCGCTTGCGCGACGGGGCTCTTGCTTTTGCCGAGTCCTTTTTTGGGCTAGTCCGACCGCGAGAACATCCCGCCGACGATATCGGCGATCGAGCCGAACACGTTGCCCGAGCCATTTCCGCTGGCCGTGGGCTCTTCAGCCTCTTCGTCTTTCTTGGAACGCAGCACGGCGATCACTGTGTCTTCCGGATTAGTGGTGTCGCCGGAGGATCCTCCCTCATCGCCGAGCTTGGTAGATTTTTCGAACTGAAGATTCCAGACCGCAGAGAGGTCGATGTTGTCGAACCAAACGCCACGGCAGTCGCGGCAGACATCGACCGTGAACGTATCGCTCTGGACGCGCTCGAGCTCCGAGTTGCAGGCCGGGCAATCGACGGTGTTCGGCCGGCCGCACGACCCGCACTCGCCCGAGTTGCGCGTCATGGAGTGGCCGCACGGGCAGTCGACCGCGTAGAGCTGCTTCTTCATCGATATCAGGCTGCTCAAGACCTCGGGAGGACAGAACCGCAGCTGGCGAACCTCCCCTGACTCGAACCACATTCCGCCGCACTTGTCGCAGTAGTCGAGGGCCAGGTCCAGCTCCTCCACCGGGCGGAGCTTCTCCATCTTTAGGCCGTCGCACACCGGACAATCCAGGCGCTCAACTTTCCCAGCCATCAATCAGCCTCCTCGCCTTGTCCTACCTCGTAGGGTCGTCGGTTTCGTCCTTCAGCGGCGCCGCCTGCCGGCGGGATCACCAGGGATGGGAAATTCACTGAGGGAGAGCGGCGCAAACCTAAGCCCGCCAAGAGTTTCCGCCACCGACAACGCCCGCATACACCCGCGAGCCCAGGTGGCTCCGTCGATCATGTACCCGTCTCCCCCCTCGTCGTTCCGCTCCCCATCACCATCCAACCGCCCGAGCACACAGCTCGCCCCGGTCGGTGGTCTACCTACCGATCACCCACTACCGATGCAGGCCCAGCAAATTATCTTGTAGAACCACGGGCGCCTGATGAGAGACCGCCTGCAAAGGCCCGAACCGATAGCCGGAACCACAGTCGATGAAACCCAGCTCCGGAGCCCAAGGCTCGTCCGCTCGACGATTCATCCTCCTCGTGTTCGCCGCCCTCGTAGCCGCTTGCGCAAGCGATGAACCAACCGAACCCATCGATGAGGAAGCGGTGTTCGGAGAATCGCTGCGCTCCAGCGGCGACCTGCGGACCTACGAGCTTCGAGTCCCCGACTCCTACAACGAGGGCCAGCCGACCCCCCTGTTGCTGGCGTTCCACGGCAATCCCGACACCGGCGCCGGATTCGAGGCCCGCAGCGGCCTGACAAACGCGGCGAGCGACGCGGGCTTCATCACGGTGTACCCGGACGGCATCGACGGGACCTGGTGGCCCCAAGACTTTCAGCTCACCGAAGACCTGATCGAACAGATGGCCGGAAACCTGACAATCGACCGTGACCGCATCTACATCACCGGCTTCTCGGCCGGCGGCTCCGCCATCCAGGCGATCGTATGCGAGCTTTCCGAACAGTTCGCCGCCGCGGTCAGCGTCGGTGCCCTGCTGGAGAGAAGCACGTACGCCAACTGCCTGCTTCCACGGCCGATCCCGACCTTGTTCGTACACGGCACCGAGGACACGGCATTCCCTTGGGAAGGCCTGACCTCCGGGTCGCGTCGGCGCTTCTCGGCCGTAGAAACGATGGACCGCTGGACCGAGCTCAACGGCTGCAGCGGCGATCCGGTCGTCGACACCCTGCCCGACCTGGTGGACGACAGCACCTGGGTCTGGAGCGAACGCTGGACCGATTGCGCAGGGAATTCCGAGGTGATGCTGTACGCCATCGAGGGCGGTGGCCACACCTGGCCGTCGGGTCCAGGCTCGTTCCCTCCCGGCCGCATCAGCCGGGAAATCTCCAGCGTCGACGTCGTGGAGTTCCTCGGCCGCCACGTGCTTCCACCTGATACCCCCTAACGCATCCGCGCCGGGGGATCCCCTCTTCTCTCCCCCTCGCTTCTCATTGTCGTTGTCGTTGTCGTTGTCGAGGACGATGACAACGACAACGACAACAACAACGAGAAGCGAGAAGCGAGGAAGGGACGGGATGGGGGGGAGGGCGCGGGCAGCGTCGGGTGGACCGGGCGGGGGCACAGACATACTAGTGAGTCCGATCCGTAAAGCGCGCGGGACTCTGTATCGCGACTATTGGCCATCAGGATTGGGGAGTTGCAGCAATGTTACCAGAATTATTGGAGATAGTAGGACCGATCGTCGGCCTTACGACCGTCGGCGTCATGGTCTTGATTGGCATGAAGTTGCGCTACAGCCACCTGCGCGATACGCGCAGCGGAAGTATTGCAAGCCAGGAAGTGGAGCACCTCGCAGAAACCGTGGGCGACCTGCGCGACGAGGTCCGGCTCCTACGCCAGGAGTACGCCGGCCTAAACGAGCGGGTGGAGTTTACGGAGCGCCTGCTCGAGCGGCCCAGGGGTGGCTCCGCCTGACTGAGTTCCCCGCCGCTCGGCAAGAACGGAGGTTGTGATGCGCAAAGCACTGATGATGCTGGCCGCGTCGAATCTAACGGCACAGGAACCCAGCCGGGTTCTCAACGGATACCAGTTCATCCCGTCGCGGGTCGTGCCCAATCCCTTCGCCATCAGCTACTTCGGGTCGACCACCGGCGGCGGAGTGGCCTTCGACCTGAAGACGCCGTTCGTCGACCTTAACGGCGACACGTTGGGAACGTTGACCGGCGATGTCGCTTTTATGGCTCTGGGCTTCGAATACCAGCAGCGGTTCGGCCAGTGGTTCGCCGCCCGAGTGGCGTTTGCCGGCAGCGGGCGCCTGGGGATCGACGAGCAGTCGGTGCTGGCCCAGGGCGTCACGGGATCGTTCGCGTGGAATCTCGGAGCGACCGCGAGGATCCTGCAGAGCGAGAAGGTCATCCTGTCTGGCGCCCTGGACTTCGCTCGCACGGACCTGATCGGACTCGACCCCTTCGGCTTCGCGCAGAGCATCATCGACGGCGGACTCGAACAGGACGAAAACTCGCTCGTTGCGTCGACTGATGCCATCAGCGGGGTGTTGGGCGTGCGGGTCGGTTGGGCGCCGGCGCCCTGGGTCGGCATCACCGGACTGGTGGAGACCGGCCGTGGGGATGTTACTGATGAATCATCCGAGACCCTCATAGGAGGCGGCGCCACGGTAGGCATCGATCTCAAGAACCTGGGAGTTGTCCCCATCGGCTTCCTGCTTACCTTCGACACGGACGCTTTTTCGCCTGGCGGAGCCGACCTCGCCTCGCGCTCGACCGGCTATGGCCTCGGCGTCTATTACACCGGGTGGGATGATTTCTCCATCGGTGTCGAGACGTCGATGCGGGTACTGGACAGGCGCGATGCCGAGGACGACTTCGAGGCCTTCATCGCGACGTTCAACCTGCAGTACTGGCCCTGAGTCGCCCAAACAGGGAACCGTACGGAGATCAATCATGAGCAGCCACGGAAGACATGCGGTCGGCCCGGCTACGCTGTTCGTATTCGCGATGTCGGTCGCCGGCCTCGCCGCCTGCGGCGGCGGCAAGACGGTGACTCTACCCGCGGTGGAGCCGAACCAAGTTCAGATCTTCATGCCCGGCCAGAGGCCGACTGAAGACTACAAGCCGCTCAAGAACATCGATATCACCGTCGATCTCAACGTCAGCAACGAGGAGCTACTGACTCAGGCCGTCCAGCAGGCGGCCGCGGTCGGAGCGGACGCCCTGGTCGTCGACAAGATGGGATCGAACGTGTCCGGTACCACCGGCGCCGTGATGAGTAGCGGGGGCGCGCAGCAGGTCAAGCGCCAACTGCAGGGGAGAGCGATCTACTATCCGGCAAAGCACCCGGAGCTCGAGGAAGGCAACGGGTAGGCCTCGGATCATCGAACATGGCCGATCTAGCCCCACGGCCCGGAACGGAGACTCGACGTGAAGGATAGCGAGTATGGATTCAGGAAAGATCTGCCGGGGATTTCGTTCGGCGATGCGGTTGAGCGGGTCGCACAACTGCTTAAGGGTGAAGGCTTCGGGGTTCTCACGAAGATCGATGTAAAGGCCACGCTGAAGGAGAAGATCGACGTCGATCACCGGCCCTACGTCATCCTGGGCGCCTGCAATCCGCAGCTGGCCCACCAGGCGCTGACCATGGACGATACCATCGGCCTGCTGCTTCCCTGCAACGTTGTGGTAGCCGAGACAGGTGCCGGCTCAGAGGTCGCCATCGTTCGACCGAAAGCGATCCTGGGCATCGCCGCCGATGAAGCGATGGGCCCGTTCGCTGAGACCGCAGAAAGCAAGCTTCGGAAGGTGTTTGAGGAGCTATGACGGGGCGAAAAGATTCGACAGCCGACAACCGACAGCCGACTTCTAAGTTTTGTTGGACTCTCGACGTTCGACATCCGAATTCCGACGTTCAACGCCCCTGCCGCGGCGCCTAGCGGAGCGTCGAGAATCGGGAGTTGGGCATCGGTAGTCCAACAATACTTAGAAGTCGGCTGTCGATTGTCGGCTGTCGAGTCTTTTCACCCCGATCGGTCGGCTTCCTCAGCCAGCACCGCCAAAAACTCCGCGCCATACCGCTCCAACTTCGCCGGCCCTACCCCAGGCATCTCCAGCAATTCTTCCGGCGTGGTTGGCCGCGCCACCACCATCGCCGTCTTGTCGCTAAAGACGATATAGGCCGGTACGTCCTGCGCATCGGCTATCCGCTTGCGCAGTACGCGTAATTGCTGGAACAAGGGATCGTCGGGCGCGACATCGACCTCATGCCCCGCCTCGTCAACGGGGACGTATGCGAGTGTCGGTATCTCTTGCTGCTTCTTCCTGCGCGCCATGCCTTCGGCCGCCAGTTCCTCCGCCTTGACCCCGCTGCACACGTCGCACGACTCAGCGCACGGCTCGATCTTCTCGCCGAAGTAGGCGAGGATGGAGCGGTGCCGGCAGGTCTCGCGCTCGGCGAGCCGGAACAGCGCGCGACTGGCCTGGATCTTAGCGTGGCGTTGATCGGGATCGTCGACGTCGTCCAAGAAGCGATCCTGCAGCTTGACGTCGGCCCAGGAGTAGAAGAGGAAGCAATCGCTTGGGAGCCCGTCACGACCGGCGCGCCCCATCTCCTGGTACCACGACTCGATGTCCCTGGGCATGTCACGATGGATGACGAAACGCACGTTGGACTTGTCGATACCCATGCCGAAGGCGATCGTGGCAACGATGACTTCCACGTCGTCGCGGGCAAACGCATCCTGGGCCGCGGCACGCTCGTCGTCCGGGAGGCCCGCGTGATAGGCGGCGGCGCGGATGCCCTTCCCGCGCAGGAACGCCGTCGTCTGCTCCACGGAGCGCCGCGAGAGGCAGTAGACAATGCCGCACTCGCCCTCGCGGGCCCGGATGAGGCCGAGGATCTCGCGCCGCGTGGGGCCCGTACCTTTCTTCCTGCAGTAGATCCGCAGGTTTGGCCGGAAGAACGATCCCTTGTACCCGCGCGGCTTGACCATGCCGAGCTGCGCGATGATGTCGCGGGCCACCCGGCGCGTCGCCGTGGCGGTGAGGGCCAGCACCGGGATGTCGTCCAGCTCGTCCTTCAAACCACGCAGGCGGCGGTACGAAGGCCTGAAGTCGTGTCCCCATTGCGAGATGCAGTGCGCCTCGTCCACGACGATGAGCGACAGCGGCCAACCGGGCGCCGCCTGGCGCAGCGGCCCGTCCAGCGCCTCGGGCGCGAGATAGACCAGCTCGTACCGTCCGGCGCGTAGCTCCTCGAGCCGGCGGCGGCGCTCAGAGAATTCCAGCGTGGAGTTGATCGCGGTAGCGCGGAACCCGAACGCGTTCAGCGCGTCCACCTGGTCCTTCATCAGCGAGATCAACGGCGAGATGACGAGGACGGTCCCGGGCAGAATCTTCGCCGGGACTTGGAAGGCGAGGGACTTCCCCGCCCCGGTGGGCATGACGGCAATGAAGTCGTGGCCCTCGAGCAGGGCCTCGATCACCTCGAGTTGGCCGGGCCGGAACTCGTGGTATCCGAATACCTGGCGGAGTACTTCGTACGGGTCAGTCATCTATTCCAGTCGGGCCTGATGGCATGTGTCACCTAATTAGGCAAGCTAGAGACCAGCGTCAACCGATCCTGAACTCTGCGGCTCCCGCCCGATTCGCTCAAACCTGTTACACGTTTGCTTCGCGCCACCACCTGCGGCATTTTGGGGTTCGATCAGCGCGATCCCTTCGAAGCGAGAGACGCGATGGTACCCGGCGCCAACGACCCGACTGATAGTGGCAGTGGCGACGAGCTCGAAGCGCTGCTCAGAGTCGAGCTGGCTCCGGAGCTCGAGCTGGTTAAGCGCATCGGCCGCGGCTCGATGGCCAGCGTCTACCTGGCCCGCGAACCGGAGCTGGGCCGACTGATCGCCGTCAAAGCCCTGTCTCCCGACCTGGCCGACGACGAGCGAGCTCGTGCGCGCTTCGAGCGCGAAGGGCGGTCGGTCGCCGCACTCTCGCACCCAAACATCGTTCCCATCCACCGGGTCGGCCGCCTGTCGAACGGCCTCCCTTACCTGGTCATGCAGTTCGTCAAAGGGCAGACGATCGCCGACCGACTGCAGGCCGAGGGTGAGCTTCCCATCGCCGAAGCGCGACGCGTGCTGACCGAGGTGGCTGCGGCGCTCGCCGCGGCGCACCAGAAAGGGATCGTCCATCGCGACGTTCGCGGCGGTAACATCCTCTACGAGGAAGAGACCGGTCGCGCTATGCTCACCGACTTCGGGATCGCGGCGGTCATGGCGAGCGGCGACACCGGCGAATCGGCGCGACTGACGCGGACCGGCGAGCTGGTCGGCAAGCCGAAGTACATGAGCCCGGAACTCCTGATGGGCGGTCGGATCACCGAGCGCAGCGATGTCTACAGCCTGGGCCTTCTCGGCTACGAACTGCTCGCCGGACGCAGTCCGTACGACTCGAGCTCGCAGCGGGAGATGATCGCGGCCCACATCCGCCAATCTCCGCGGAAGCTGTCCGAGCTGCGAGACGGCGTCGACCGCGATCTGCAGCAGTTGCTCGAGCGCTGCCTGGCCAAGGATCCGGACCATCGCCCCAGCGCCGCCGACGCCGCGCGCCGCCTCTCGGAGTCCGCTGCGACGCCTGCTCATGGCACCCAGATCTCCAGGGGCCTGGCCTCCGACCTTCTCGAGCGTCACTTGCCCCAAATCGTCGTTATCACCGCGGCCGGCGCCTGGGCGATCCTCGAAATCGTGAACCAGCTGGTCGAGCGAACCATCCTGCCGCTGATCGCGTACCAGCTCGCGCTGGTCGCGGTAGTAACCGCGATACCCGCCGTTCTCGTTGGAAGCTGGTTCCACGGCAAGAAGGGACACCAGAAGTTGAGCCGGATCGAGTATTGGGTCTTCGCCGCGTTAGCCCTGGTCTGGCTGGCGGTCAGCACGGCCATCCTGATCGCCTGGCTCAAATGATGAGAATCGTCGACCTGATCGCGCCCTGCTTGGCGGCGAGCGTAATCGTCTCGTGTTCGACGGACGCACCGCCGGGCCCAGCACGGGCGGTGGGGACCATCGAGCTGACGTCAGACTACGCGCCGCTGGTCGACGGGTTCCAGTGGGCCAAAGGTCAAGCGATGGCCTATGCTTTCGAGGGCGACCCCGTGGGGTTGTGGTACGAGGCCGCGCTTCCCGGACGCGAGGCGTTCTGCATGCGGGACGCGTCGCACCAGGCCACGGGCGCGCTGGCGTTGGGTCTTCACGAGCACACGAAGAACATGATGCACAAGTTCGCGACGGGCATCGCCGCATCGCGCGACTGGTGCAGCTACTGGGAGATCAACCGCTACGACGAGCCCGCCCCGGTAGACTACCGCAGCGACGAGGACTTCTGGTACAACCTCCCGGCCAACTTCGACGTCATCCAGGCCAACTACCGTATCTACGAGTGGACCGGAGACGTCGATTTCCTGAACGATCCCGACTTCGACGAGTTCTATCGCCGCAGCCTGACCGACTACGTCGCGGCCTGGGACATCGATGGCGATGGGCTGATGGAGAGCCCGGAGGAAAACGGGATTCGCGGCCTGGCGACGTATTGGGAAGGCGGCGGCCCGCGTGCGACCACCGGCGCCGACCTGCTGGCGGCGCAGTTCGCCGCCAACCTCGCTTACTCGCGGATCCTCGCTTTGCGCGGCGCCCAGGAAGATGGCGAGCCGTTCGCCCGCGAAGCCGAACGATTGAAGCGACTGTACAACGACGAGTGGTGGAATGACGATCTTGGCCGCTTCCACACGTCTATATTAGAGGGCGGGTCGTTCGACACCACTTTCGTCCGCGCGATGCAGATCTTCCCCCTGTACTTCGGGATCGTCGAGCGCCATCGCGCCGACCGTCTGCTCGAGAACCTGAAGGTCGGCGTCAACATCGAAGAGAACTCTTACCTGGCCGAGGTCTTTTACGCGCACGGCCGGGACGAGGCCGCGTTCGGCCATCTGATGACGCAGATGGATCCCGAGCTGGAGCGCCGGGAGTACCCAGAGAACCCGTTCACAGCGGTGGGTGGCGTCGTTCGCTTCCTTGTCGGCGTGAATCCCGTCGCATCGGAGGGCGTGGTCGAGACTCGATCGCGGCTGCCGGAGCACGTCTCGTGGATTCGGTTGGACCAAGTTCCCGTTCTCAGGAACCGGATCGCGGTGCACCACATCGGCCAAAGCGAGACTCGCTTCACGAACGAATCGGGTTCCGTCGTTCGCTGGCGGGCCGTATTCGCCGGCGCCCACGAAGCCTTGACCGTCGACGGTCGAGTCACCGAAGCCCGGGTCCGCGAAACGACCTACGGCGGCGCCGAGAGCTTCATCGAACTCGAGGTCGATCCCGGATCCACCAGCGTCGTTAGCGTGGAGTGATCTACCGGCGAACCACCCCTGCGGTGGCAGCCGCGACGGCGTCGATGTCGGCGCCCGGATCATGACCATCGCTCCCCGCGCCGCTGTAGGCGCCGCCGGAGAGCAGCCGGTAGTCTCCGTTCGTCCAGTCTGCGAACCCCACATCGCTCATCGTAGCCGGGAAGAAGTTGCCGTCGGGGTACCTTTCGGGATCCCCGCTGATGACGATGTTCGCGACAAACACGTAGCCCGGCACGTACTCATCGAGAGACGGGATTCCCTCGCTGGAACCGGACCCTTTAACGCCATACGTGCCCGTGTTGACGGCGTTGTCCGCGAACACGAAGCCGCTGGCCACCGAGCCATCAAATATTATCGTGCTGTTACCGCAGAAGCCCGTGTTGTGAACGAGCTTTATGTTGCGGTGATCGTTCAAGAGCTGAAAAAGCCGGCCGTCGCCTCCGAAGTCGCTGTCGGGACCGATCTTCTCAAACAGGTTGTCGTGGACCTTGACCCGGCTGGTTGGAATGTCGTTCGGTAAGCTTCCCCGGGCCGACAAGTTCAGCCCGTGTGTGGAGTTGCGAACGATGTTATAGCGAAACGTCACGTCCCGCGTGCCCGACCAGGGTGCACCGCCACTCTGGTTCGCTGACTTCCATACGAGAGCGAAGCCGACCTGCGCGTCAGCCCAGTTGTTCTCGAATACGTTCCCCTCGACGAGCAATCGCTGAGCGTTCTTCAACTCGAACAAGTTCTTCACCGTCCAACCGCCCCGCCAGCCGGCAGGTTTATAGAAGTGGTTACCACGAATCTCGATGTCCGACGGTATGAGGCCATCGATGGCAGGGTCCGCGCCACCGAACATGACGTTCTCGCCCGATCCCTCCAGGTAGTTGTTCAAGATCTTGAACGGGCCCGGCCCATTCCAGCCGCCGATGGCCTGTGAGTCGAAACCGACGGCGTGGCATTCCGACAGATACGAGTCGATGATTGCGGTCGTGGCGCTGTTCAACGCGACGCAGCGACTTACGTTGAGGTTCTCATGGCCATGGATGTACGAGCGGTCGATGACGATGTCGTGCGCGACACCCTCCAGCGAGTTCTGGTCGCCGCCTCCATCCCCCAGCGTCACGATACCGTAGTTCAGCGTGACGTCGCTTCTGACGGTGATCTCCAGTCCGATGATCCTATAGCGATGAGCGCCGGCCTGGGTCTTTAGGGCGGCCAGGGAACTGGTGCCGACGAGCTTCGGCATGGCATCGGCGAAGGAGGGATCGATGCGCTCGCCCTGAGGCGGTAGCTGCGCATCGGGGGCCGAGGAACGGATGACGATCCAGTCGTCGCCCGACTTGGCCGGCAACGTAAACGAACCCTCGAAGCTGGCACCGGCCTCTAGGACGAGGACATCGCCTGGGTCCGCCGCGTCGAGAGCGGCCTGAAGATCAGCCCCGGCGTTCACAACGATCGTGATGCCGGACGGGGGCTGGTAGCGAGTGTCGATGAACACGCGCGGGAGTTCGGGGTCGGTGGGGTCGCGCGCCTCCTCCGGCTCCGTCGTATCGGAGCACGACGACCACAGGAAGACGGTTGCGAGGATAGCGATCAGCTTGGTCGAAAAAACCGCGAGCCTGGAACGGGAGCGAGGCATGGCAAATACCGTTGGGGCGAGGGGAGAAGCCTTGGGGTTTCGCTTGGCCTGATACCCCGCTTAGGGCACAAGTGTCCGTTGGGCCGCGGCGGGGGTGTCGAGCTTCGGAACTCGGGCGTCGAAAGTCGGCAGTCCAACAATACTGCAAGCCGGCTCCCATTCGTAGTCCACGTACTCGATCTTCAGCGGGCTCTTCAGCCGCTCCTCGATCTCCCTTAGGTCCGGCCGGTCCGGCGGCAGGCCTTTCCCGGCGCGCCCGTCGGGCTCGATGGTCGCGGTCACGGAGATGGAGAATATCTTTTTCGTCCGGGCCCTGGCGATCTGCATCCCGTCATCCGAGATGGCGATTCGCGAGTGCTTTAGGCCGCCCTCCCCGATGATGTCGAATATCGTGCCGAGCAGACCGGACACCGGGCGTCCCGTGATTCCGTCCATCTTGTCGACGACGATCATGTCGTCGAACTCGAGCAGGCGATAGGTGATCTCGCGATGGCTGGTGGCCTTCAGCTTCGGGGACGCCGTCGTGTCGGTGAAGCTGAACTTCGATGCCGGGTTCTCCGCCTCCGGCCACCAGGCCCGGATGTTCACGGCGAGGGTTGGTTCCGGTCCTTCCTTTATCTCCT
This sequence comes from Gemmatimonadota bacterium, assembly GCA_039588075.1. Classification (GTDB taxonomy): domain Bacteria; phylum Gemmatimonadota; class Gemmatimonadetes; order Palauibacterales; family KS3-K002; genus JBDHAL01. Next base: position 14,347 of record JBDHAL010000055.1, read on the forward strand.
CTATGACCCGGTCCCAGCGGTACTCGATCAGTACCCTCTGTCGGTTCTCGAAACCGAGGCGCGCCGGCAGGGGCGCCTCTTCCGCGCGCACGCCTGCCGTCTCGATGTAGGCGTAGAACCAATCCGCGGGATCGACGTAGAGAGGCCTGCCCTGCGGATCCTGTTCCCTGGCTTCGCCGGCGAGGCGAAGCAGCAGCTCACTGGTGAACCGTCCGCGGTTGGTGGTCGCCAGGATGTCGTAGTCGCCGTGTTGGGCCATGGCCCGCAGCAGCTCGTCGCGTGAGACGCGTCGTACAGGGCAGGATTGTTGGAGGGCGACAGCCGACAGCCGACAGCCGACAGCCGAGTTTCGGTTCACTTCCCCGCTATCGAGGTTCGACTTCCGACATTCAACGTTGGCTGCCGCGCTTGTCGTGGAAACGAGAAGGGCGGAGACCAGTGCGAGGCGCGCGGCGAGCTGGGGCAGAGACATGCGGCACCTAAATAGGCCGGGCGGTGTCCGCAGTCAACCGTTGGAGCGTGAGCGTGGTGCTTGGCTTCCGTCTAGCATCACGCGCCCTCAGGACTTAGGCTGGTATGGCTGGAACGAGAACTACTAACAAGATCAGCGCGGGGGTCGCCATGAGGTCGTTTCGTCCGAGCCATCTTCTCCACACCTGGATCCTAGCCGTCGTCGGCCTCTTCTTCGCCGGGGGTGCCAACGCGCAGAGCCCCGAGGCGAACGCGAATGCCGTCTACGACCAGGCATTGTTCGAGGGGCTCAGCTACCGCTCGATCGGGCCGTCGCGTGGCGGCCGCGTCACGGCGGTCACCGGCATCGCGGACGAGCCAGGCACGTTTTACATGGGAGCCACCGGTGGCGGTGTCTGGAAGACGACGGACTACGGCGCGACCTGGGCCAACGTCTCGGACGGCTACTTCCAGACCGGGTCGGTCGGCGCCATCGACGTCGCCGATTCCGACCCCAACATCGTCTATGTGGGCACCGGCTCGGACGGTATCCGTAGCAACGTGATCACGGGGCGCGGCGTCTACAAGTCGATCGACGCCGGCGAGGCCTGGAGCTTCATCGGACTGCGCGACGTGGGGCAGATCGGCGCGGTGATCATCCACCCGGAGAACCCCGACCTGGTGTACGTCGCGGCCATCGGCCACGCGTTCGGGCCCAATCCGGAACGCGGTGTTTATCGCACCCGGGACGGCGGCGCGAGTTGGGAGAACGTGCTCTTCGTATCCGACAGCACAGGCGCGGTGGATCTCGAGTTCGCTCCGGATGATCCGCGCGAGATCTACGCCACCATGTGGCGCGCCGAGCGGAAGCCATGGACGATCATCAGCGGCGCGCACGAGGGCGGCGTCTACAAGTCGACCGACGGCGGCGACAACTGGACCCAATTGACGGACGACCTGCCGAGCGCCCTGATCGGCAAGAGCGACCTCGCCGTTTCAGCGGCGGATCCCGACCGGCTCTACGCGTTGATCGAGGCCCCGGTCGGCGAGGGCGGCCTTTACCGTTCCGACGATCGCGGCGCGAGCTTCCAACTCGTCAGCACCGAGTCCGGTCTTCTCGATCGGCCGTTCTACTACCTGAATGTCGATGCCGACCCGACGGACGCGGACGTCGTCTACGTCAACAGCACGCGGTTCTTCAAGTCCACCGATGGAGGCACGACGTTCCGGCGCCGCAGCACACCGCACGGCGACAACCACGACATGTGGATCAACCCTAATGATTCCGAAATCTACATCCAGTCGAACGACGGCGGCGCGAACGTCACGCTGAACGACGGCCGCACCTGGTCAACGCAGCGGAACCAGCCTACCGCTGAACTTTACCAGGTCGACATCGACGACCGTTTCCCCTACTGGGTCTACGCGGGGCAGCAGGACAACTCGACCATCGCGGTACCGAGCCGGCCGCCCTACTCGGCGCCTGGCGGAGCGAACGCGTACTGGATGTCGATCGGCGGCTGCGAGACGGGGCCGGCGGTGCCCAAGCCCGGCGACCCGAACATCGTTTACGCCAACTGCAAGGGCCGGTTCGGACGTTACAACTATCTCACTGGGCAGGAGAAGAACTACTACGTCGGCGGCCAGAATATGTACTCGCACAATCCCCGCGACCTGAAGTACCGGTTCCAGCGGGTATCGCCGATCGAGATCTCGCCCCACGACCCGAACGTCATCTATCACGGGTCGCAGTTCCTGCATCGAACGACCGATGAGGGCGTCACCTGGGAGACGATCTCGCCGGATCTCACCGCGTTCGACCCGAACACCCAGGTGATCTCCGGTTCGCCCATCACCCGGGACATCACGGGTGAAGAGTTCTATAGCGCGATCTACGCGGTGGAGGAGTCGCCGCTGACCCCGGGCGTCATCTGGGTCGGCGCCAACGACGGGCCCGTCCACATCACCCGGGACGGTGGGGCCACCTGGACGGAGATTACACCGAACGATCTGCCGCCGGGCGGCCGCGTGCAGACGATAGAACCGTCACCGCATCGGCCGGGCAGCGCCTACATCGCGGTTTACCGTTACCTGCTCGACGATTGGCAACCGTACATATATAGGACCGATGACTACGGCGCATCTTGGGCCCGTCTCACCAGCGGCGCCAACGGCGTCCCGGCCGACTACCCGACCCGCGTGGTGCGCGAGGACCCGGACCGCGAGGGGCTGCTCTACGCCGGTACCGAATTCGGGATGTTCATCTCGTTCGACGACGGTGCGCACTGGCAACCGTTCCAGCTCGACCTGCCCGTCACGCCAGTCACCGATATCAAGCTGCACCAGAAAGACCTGGTCCTCTCCACCATGGGGCGATCCTTCTGGATCCTCGACGACATCACGCCGCTGCACGAATTGGATCAGCGAGTTGCCTCGGCGGACGCGCACCTGTTCGAACCGCGCGACGCCTACCGGATGCGGTATCGCTCGTCCGACCGCGCGCCAGCCGAACCGGAGTACCCGGCCGCCGGCGCTATGATCGACTACTTCCTGGCCGCCGAGCCCGACGGTGACGTGAGGTTCGAGATCCTGGACGAGAGCGGGACGTTAATCGTCAACTTCACCAGCGCAGCCCCACCGGAGGGCGATGAGTCGGGTCAGGCCGGCGGCCCGGGCTTCGGTTTCGGAAGCTCACGCCCCGTGCGACTCGACAAGGACGCCGGCATGCACCGCTTCACCTGGGACCTGCGGTATCCCGGTGCTTTGGATCCCGAGTCGGGTCGCGCCGGAGGACGCGGACCGCTGGCGGCCCCGGGAACTTATCGGGCACGAATCAGCGTCGGCGATTGGAGCGACACGCGCAGCTTCGTGGTTCTCATCGACCCGCGCGTGGCCGATGACGGAGTGACCCAAGAAGACCTGGAAGAGCAGCTCGCCTTCAACCTGCGACTTCGAGACGCGATCGGTGAGGCTCGGAAGGCGGCGCACCGTGTTGGCGTCGCGCGCCGGGAGCTGGAGGAGCGATCCGCCGAGTCCGATGATCAGGCGCTGGTCGAGCGAACCCAGCGGCTGAGCGAGCAACTCGAAGCGATCGAAGCCCTACTCGTCACCTCGGAAGGCCGCTATCAGCAGCCGATGCTCATCGCCCAGTTACAATACCTCTTTAGCATGACGAACGGTGCCGATCAGAAGCTGGGAGCGGACGCGTACACGCGCTTCGACGAGTTGAAGGCGGAGCTATCCGGTCACGTGGCCGAGATCGAGCGGTTGCTGGAGACCGAGACCGGCATCACTGGGTAGACCGACTCGTCAGCCCGCTCCGCCGGCCGCCTCGCGCAGCAAGTTCCGCGCGATCACCAGGCGCTGGACCTGGTTGGTCCCTTCGTAGATCTGCGTGATCTTTGCATCACGCATGTACTTCTCGATCGGATAGTCCTTGCAGTAACCATAACCGCCGAACAGCTGGACGCAGTCGGTGGTCACCTTCATGGCGACGTCGGTGGCCATCAGCTTGCACATGGCCGAGAGCTTCGTGATCGCCTTGTGACCCGAGTCGATGGTGCGGGCGGCCGCGTGCACGAGTTGGCGGGACGCCTCGACCTGCGTCGCCATGTCGGCCAGCATCCACTGGATCCCCTGGAACGAGCTCACGGGCTGGCCGAACTGGTGACGCTCGTGCGTGTACGCCATGGCCAGGTCGAGAGCGCCCTGGGCGAGACCGACCGCTTGTGAGGCGACCCCGGGGCGTGCCCGGTCGAGGGTGATCATCGCGTGCTTGAAGCCGCGGCCCTCGCTGCCGCCCAGCAGGTTCGCCTCCGGCACCCGGCAGTTCTCCAGGTGGATCTCGACGACGGGCACACAGCGGATTCCCATCTTATCTTCGTGCTTGCCGACCCTGTAGCCCGGCGTCCCCTCCTCCACCACGAACGCCGACATGCCGCGCGCCCCGCGGTCGGGATTGGTGACGGCAAAGATGGTGTTGAACGACGAAACGGCGCCGCCGGTGTTCCACTTCTTCTCACCATTCAGGACGTAGTCGTCGCCGTCGCGCTCGGCCCGCGTGGTCATCGACCCGGCGTCAGATCCCGCCTTGGCTTCCGACAGCCCGAACGAGATCAGCTTATCTCCCGCCGCTATCGCGGGAAGCCAACGCTCCTTCTGCTCGTCCGTTCCGCCGACCAGGATGGGGAACGACCCCAGCGCGTTCACGGCGAACCCGACGCCCATGCCGCCGCAAGCGCGCGAGAACTCCTCGACCACGATGCAGAGGTCGAGCACGCCGCCGCCCAGACCGCCGTACTCCTTCGGAATCCAGACACCGGAAAGACCCGCCTCTTTGATGGCCTTCTGGACTTCCCAGGGATACTCCTGCGCCTCGTCATATTTGGCCGCCAGCGGGCGCATCACGTTCTCCGCCAATTCCCGCGCCCGCGTCCTGAGGTCGATCTGCATCGGGGTGTAGAGTTCCTCGATCATATCTTAGCTCTTCTTTCAGGTTGCATAGTCCAAGAGGTGGGGCTATTCCGAGGAAGTGAAGCCGTCTCGCAAGATGGGGCGCCTGACTAGTCTGTGCAATCTCCCGAGGGACCATTTTCATCCCGCTCCGCTACCGGGGGATCACCCGACTCGTCCTCACGCTGCTCCTCGGCGTAGGTGATCTCCTTTACATGCTCGATCCCGGGGTCGTAGATGCGGTGGATGTCCAGCATGTGGTACAGCGCTCCGCCCCCACGACTCCTGGTGCGCCGGTAGTACACCCAACCCCTCCTCTCCATCCAGAGCAACAAGCGGTCCAATACCACCACAAAAGCAAGAACCCCAACCCCCCACAGAACCAGCCTAAGCATCATCCATTCTTCCCTTATTTCGACTCTGCCCCCACACTCGCACCTGATCCCTCCCCATTCCCCTATCGTCGACATCGTCGTCACGCCCGCGCCCGTGCCCCGCGCCCGCGACTCAATAATCTCCCAAGGACCCCGAGCATAACGCTGCGGTCGGGAAACTTAACGTGCCATGGTCCCGTTGTCTGCGAGGCCCTTGATATCCCCTCTCCCGCGTCGTAGCTATTACCCTCTACCACTCGCCTTCACTCAGCGGAGTCATGGGATGAAACGTATCTCGATGTGCGTCGCCGCACTCGCCGTGTGCAGCAGCCATGCTCCGCCGCTGCATGCACAAGATGCAATTTCAGACCTGCGCGTTAACACCGAGCGGATCGAGCGCCGCATTCAAGAGCTGTCCCAGTTCGGCCGAAACCCCGGCGGCGGAGTCAGTCGTGTGGCGTTCAGCGATGCCGACGTGCAGGGCCGCGAGTACGTCATCGGGCTCATGCGCGAAGCGGGCCTCGCCGTCCGCATCGACGCGGCCGGAAACATCATCGGCCGGCGTGAAGGCAGCGACCCCGACCGCCCCGGCATCATGTTCGGCTCGCACATCGACGCGGTACCGCACGGCGGCAACTACGACGGCGACGTGGGAGTGATCGGCGCCATCGAGTGCGCCCAGGTCCTGCACGAGAACGAAATCAGCACCCGACATCCACTCGAGGTTATCGTGTTCTCCGACGAGGAGGGCGGCCTGGTGGGCAGCCGCGCGATCATCGGCGAACTTCCACCCGAAGCGCTCGACGTGATCAGCCACAGTGGGAAGAGCATCCGGGACGGCATCCGCTTCATCGGCGGCGACCCGGAACGGCTGGACGAGGCGCGCCGGCAAGAAGATGATATCGAGGCGTTCATCGAACTCCACGTCGAGCAAGGTGGCATCCTGGACTCGAAGGGTATCGAGATCGGAATCGTTGAGGGGATAGTCGGCATCAATTGGTGGGACGTCACCATCGAAGGCTTCGCTAACCATGCCGGTACGACACCCATGGACCAGCGCGATGACGCCCTGCTCGCCGCCGCTCAGCTGATCATTGCGGTGAACGAAACGGTGAAAGGAATTCCCGGCAGGCAGGTCGGCACAGTAGGACGAATCCGGGCCGAGCCCGGCGCACCCAACGTCATCCCCGGCCGCGTCGTGATGAGCCTGGAGATCCGAGACCTATCGGCCGACAAGATCCACTCGCTCTACGAGACCATCGAGGAGCGGGCCGATCGCATCGCCGAGGAAACCGGCACGCGAATCTCCTTCGCAACCATCGATGTCACCGCCGTGCCGGCCCCCACGGATCCGCGAGTGCGCCGAATCATCGCCGAGACCGCCGGCGAACTGGGCCTCAGCTACCAGTTCATGCCCAGCGGGGCCGGACACGACGCTCAGGACATGGCCCGCACCGCACCGACCGGGATGATCTTCGTCCCTAGCGTCGGCGGCATCAGCCATTCACCGAAGGAATACACGAGCCCCGGTGATATGGCGAACGGCGCCAACGTCCTCTTGCACACCATCCTCAGGATCGACCGGGGGGCGCTGGACTAGCTCTACGTATCGTCGATTTGCCGTCGGAGTCCGGCAAGGCGGTCAGGTAGATCCTCCCGTTCCGGCACCTTTGCGAACTGCTTCACCCACTTCTCGAGGTAATGCCAATCCAGCTCTCGCCCTTTGCGGCGAACGACTGTGGCTGCGTCCTCCAGGTCCGTCGGTCGCCCGGCGAACAGCTTGTGTATGATCAAATCCTCAGCTGTCGCAAACGGAACAGGCACACCGCCCAGGTCGACGACCACCGCTCGCTCGATAGCCTCTTGCTCGTAGGGCGTTGTCGAGAAGATGAAGTCGACGCGTATGCCAGTCTCATCTTCGAGCACCGGCAGTACGAAGGACTGTCGCACGAACTTCGCGACGTCTTCAGGGAGCGCTCGCAGCCCCAGCGCGGAACAGACCTCGAGAACGTCGTCCAGACGACTCGGGTCGGCGCCGAGAGTGATGTCGATGTCTTCGGTCAGGCGCGGACGTCCGTGCAACAGCACGGCCTGCCCACCGATGAGCATGAAGGATAGCCTTTGCGCGCGAAGCTCGCGGGCGATCCCGGCGATAAGGCCGGTGAAATCAGGAGGACGGGGGGAGTCCATTCAGAGCGCGCGCGATGGCCAGGTCCGGTTCGAGATCGCTCAGCCAATCCCCGCGATTATCGACGCCCAACGCACGAGCCTCCGCCCAGAGCGCAGCAAACCGCTGAAGGGCAGCTTCATAGCTCAGACCGTGCAGCGCCTCTCGTTCGTAACGTCTGTTCAGCTCCTGCAAGAGACGAGATGACTTAATCATATAACAAATATAGCAGCATGTGCATCTCAAGCTACAACTCCGTACGCCTCGAGCTGCCGATCGCCACGGTGACCCAGGCGGCTGCGCGCCTGCAGACGGAATTGATCAGGACTTACTTCGCGCGGCCGGGCCGTTCGGACTCGGATTTGAAGGGACACTGACGTGACTGTGTCGATTACGACAACGATACGACAAGGACAACGACAACGACAGCGAGAAGCGAGAAAACACACGTGTAGGCGGGCAGGGCTATCCCACCATCAACATCTTCTCGTTTCTCGCTGTCGTTGTCGTTATCGTTATCGTTGTCGTCTTCGATACACAGAGAGCGTTACTTCGGAAACAGCATCTTGAACTGCAGCCGCAGGCTCCAATCGGCGGCGCCTTCCGACTTCTCGACGTTGTAGAACGCCTGAACCTGGGCGTCCACCGGCATTGTGCCGAGCCGCATTAGCTTGCCGACACCGCCGCCCACCGGCACCGTCCACTGGTCCCCGCTCTCCGCCTCCCAGTTCGCCGTGATGATCGGCGCCGAACTCAGGTACCAGCCGTTCTTGATGTTGTAGTTGATGAAGTACTGCGAGAAGAAGAAGTTGACGTCGGCCCTATCGTCGTCGCCTGCGAAGGACCAGACGTTCTGCGCCAGCGCGCCGATCACCCACTTGCCCTGCATGGTCAGGACCACCGCACCGATGCCGGCCGACCACTTCCCGCTTCCGAGGCGATCGTCGGTCGCCGTCGGGAAGAGGAACGACGGGCCGATGCCCCACGTCACCGCCCCGGCATTCGCCGGCGAAACAAACGCGGTGTAGCTGAGATCGCCGAGACCCCACTGATCCCCAATGCCGGCGACCAGCTCACCTTGATACTTGACCGGCAGAATGAACCGGTTGATCAGGTTCACCCCGCCGATCGTGACCGGGTACACCGGCTGGATGTTGAAATCGTTGGTCACCGCGTCTTCCGGCCCGACGCCGAAGGACGTGTTGTTCTGCAGCGGCAGGCTGATCAGGTTGGCGATCGGGTTCTGCGACTGCTTTGCCAGCGCTTCGTTATCCTGAGCCGACTGCGCGAATAACGGGCCGGCGACCAAGGTCGCGACGGCAATACCCAGTATCGAAAGTCGCTCCGTCGTGAAGTTCTTCACGTCTCGAGACCCCTCCCCAAAGTGAGTGCCACGGTTTTACGGTGCCAAATAGTCCGACCGGACGAACATAAGTTTGGCTGGAGAGCTTACCCAGTAGCGGGATCTGGCGGG
>JBDHAL010000056.1:0-15389 GCA_039588075.1 Gemmatimonadota bacterium
TTCCCGATCCTCGATCAGGAGGTGAACGGGCACCGTCTGGTCTATCTAGACAACGCGGCATCGTCGCAGAAGCCGCTTGCGGTGATGGAGACGTTGGACCGGTACTACGAGCGTGACAATGCGAACGTTCACCGGGGCATCCACGAGCTATCGACGCGAGCGACGGATGCGTACGAGGGCGCGCGGGCGACGGCGGCGCGGTACATCGGGTCGACGGACGCGAACGAGATCGTGTTCGTGCGAGGCACGACCGAGGCTATCAACCTTGTCGCGTCGAGTTGGGGTGATCAGAATCTGTCGGAGGGTGACGAGATCCTGCTGACGGTTCTGGAGCATCACTCGAACATCGTCCCCTGGCAGCTATTGGCGCAGCGGACGGGGGCGCGGTTGAAGTCGTTGGACATAGACGACGAGGGCCGGCTTCGTCTCGACCAGCTGGACGACCTGCTGACGGAGCGGACGCGGTTGGTGGGAGTCACGCACGTATCGAACGCGCTGGGCACGATCAACCCGATCCCTGAGATCGTGGAGGCGGCGCGCCGGGTGGGTGCGGTCGTTTTGGTGGACGGCGCGCAGGCGGCGCCGCACCTACCCTTTGACGTTGAGGCGCTCGGCTGTGACTTCTACGCGTTCAGCGGTCACAAGATGTGCGGTCCGACGGGGATCGGAGTCTTGTGGGGTCGCGGCGCGCTGTTGGAAGCGATGGCGCCGTACCAGGGTGGCGGCGAGATGATCGAGATCGTGGAGCTGGAGCGGTCCACCTACAAGCCGGCGCCCCACAAGTTCGAGGCGGGCACGCCGAACGTGGCGGACGCCATCGGGTTGGCGGCGGCGATGGACTATCTGGATGCTGTGGGCCGCGAGCGGATCCACGAGCACGAGCACGCGCTGGTGAGTTATGCGGTGGAGCGCGCGCGTGAGATCCCGGGCTTCCGGGGCTTCGGTCCGCTGGCCGAGGATCGCGCGGGCGTTCTGTCATTCGAGTTCGGCGATGTCCATCCGCACGACCTGGCGCAGCTACTCAACGACCGTGGGATAGCCGTACGAGCGGGGCATCACTGCAACCAGCCGCTGATGCGGCGGCTGGGACTTGGCGCGACGACGCGGGCGTCGTTTTATCTGTACAACGATCGTGACGATGTGGACGCTCTGTGCGATGGTCTGAGGGCGGCGCTGGAGTTCTTCAGTTAGAAGGAGGGCCGCCGACATGACCCGCACCCATTATTCGTGTCTGCCCCCGCAGCGGTCATTTGCCGAGCGGGAACATCCAGGTCGCAGCGATCTGGATCAGGTTGTTCTTGATATCGACGCTTGTTCCAGCGGCGTCGATTAATTCAGTGAATCCACGACCGTACCGGACATCGAAACCGAGCCTACCGGAGCCGACCGGGAAACCAACACCCCCGCCAATAGCAAAGCCGATATCGAGTGATTTCACCTCGACTCCGCTGACGAAAACCTCGTCGCAGTCGAAGCTCTCATTAGCCGTTTCGTCCTTGACACTGCAGCTGATCTTGAACGAAAACATTGGCCCAGCAAACAGGTACGGACTCACGCTGCTGTTCGTGGGGATTGTGAACTTCGCAAGCACCGGGATCTGGATGTAGTTGATGCTTCCCTTAAAATCTATGGGTACCCCGAAGAAGTCGTCGCCCTTCATACCCATCATGGAATAGTACGCCTCGGCCCAGATCCCCCACATCTCGTTGAAGCTGAAGTCGGCGGCCATGCCCAAAGCGAACCCGGTCTTGCTGTCGGTGCCCGAGACATCGCTACCGGTGACATTGGCGAAGTTCACTCCGACCTTCGGGCCGAGAGCCACCGTCAGACCGTTCTGCGCCAACGCCGCGCTGGTGACCCCCACCGTGAAGGCCAACGCCAGGGCCAGGCGAATCGCTGTTCTCATTATCCCCTCCTTTGAATGAGGATGCGTGAGCGTCTCTAACCCAAACGCCGACATGAAAATGGCGGCAACGTATGTCTTGGATCTCCCGGGGTCGAACATGGAGTTAGAGAGGATGGCAGTCAAACGAGAAAGACTATGGTTATTGATTGCCCTGGCAGGCCTCACCTCTCGTCTTCCCCGTGCGACTCGTTGTCGAGGAGCTTGGCGCGCTTTAGGGCGTTGCGGCCGTACTTCTCCGAGACCTTGTCCATGACGTCGGCGATCTGGCCGGCGCCGGGGTCGCTGCTGGCATCATCGAACAGGCCGAGCTGGTGTTCGCTTCGGCGGTTGTGCAGGCTGGAGACGCCGACGCCGATCAGTCGGATGGGGCGGTCGCCGGAATCAACGTTGGCAAGCAGGTGTCGTGCGATGGGGAAGATAGTATCCGTGGTAAAGAGTTCGGAATCGACGGTATGCCGCTTGGTGTGCGTTTCGAACGGAGCGAAGCGCAGCTTGACGGTAACGGTCCGACCGGCGAGCCCGCGGCGGCGCAGTCGAGCGGAGACTTCCTCGGTGAGCGCGAGGAGGGTTCGCTCGACCAGGTCGCGGTCGTCGGTGTCGGTCAGGAATGTGGTCTCTCTACTTACCTGTTTCCGTTCTCCTCCCGTTTCGACCGGCCGGTCATCTTCGCCGGCCGACAATCTCCTGAGGTGTGACGCCTGGTGCTTTCCGAGTTGCCGTTCGAGCAGGCCGGCCGGCGCGGCGGCGATGTCGCCGATCTTCCAGATCCCGAGCTTGTGCAGTTTACGGCGCGTGACTTCGCCGACGCCCCACATCCTTTCGACGGGCAGCGGGTGAAGAAACTCGTTCTCCGAGCCGGGTTCGACGACGACGAGGCCGTCGGGTTTCTCCAAATCCGAGGCGAGCTTGGCGAGATATTTGTTGGTTGCGACGCCGACGGAGACGGTGAGAGATTCGTTCTCCCAGACCTCACGTTTGATGCGCCGCGCGATAGATTCGCCGTCACCGAAGAGTGCGGCGGAGCCGGTGACGTCGAGGAAGGCTTCATCGATGCTGAGCTTCTCGACGAGCTCGGTATAAGTTTCGAAGATCTGCATGATCCGCTCGGAGATCTTTGCATAGAGGCGCATTCGTGGCCGAAGGTAGACGGCGTGTGTGCAGCGGCGGTAAGCTTCGCTGATCGGCATGGCGGAGTGGATGCCGTAGCCACGCGCCTCGTAGTTGCAGGCGGCAACGACGCCGCGGCCGCCGCCGGGATCGGCGCCGACGACGATGGGGCGCTCGGCGATCTCGGGGTTCTCCCGCGCCTCGACCGCCGCGTAGAAGGCGTCCATATCGGCGTGGAGTACGGTTCGTGTCACGCTTCGCCGTCCAGGATTAGAGCGATTGCGTCGCTGTTCTAGCTGATCTCCGGCCGTCTTACCCCGTCGTCGCCGTGGTGTTCGGCGGAGCGGCCGCGTTGACCCGCCGGTGCGGCCCCTCTAACGTTCTATGCGCGAACATGAAAGACGCAACCTTGGGTGGCTATCTGCAAGAACACGAGCGACCCCCGGCCTTCGAGGCCCGGGACGGCGCGTCCTATACGGTGGAGGTGCTGACGGAGCGCGCCGGCCCCGGCGAAGAGGGCGGGTGGCGGGCCTATCTGTTCTTCGTGAAGTGGAGCGGCGTCGAACCCAGCGGCCACGTGGAGACGGAGTACCTGGCGGAAGCGGCGACGGAGGACGAGGCGCGGACGGAGTTGGAGAAGCTCGATCTTCACGAGGTGAAGGAACTCCTGGACAAACTGGTGACACGATGACGGGCGGCCCCGAGGACGCCGCCGGCCGCGTCCTGCGCAGCGTGGGCGGGGTGTATACCGTCGAGATCCACGGCCGGTCGGTAGAGTGCGCCCTGCGCGGTCGCTTGAAGCAGGAGAAGGGGATCGGCCGGGTGGCGGTAGGCGACGTGGTGAAGCTGGAGAAGCAGGAAGACGGAAGCTACGTGGTGACGGGCCTGGAGGAGAGGAGCTCGCGGCTGTCGCGGCGGACGGCGCACGGGCGGCGCGAGCAGATCATCGCGGCGAACGTGGATCGACTGGCCGCTGTGACTTCGGTGGCCGGGCCCGAACCGCTCTTTTCGCTGCTCGACCGCCTGCTCGTGCTCGCCGAGTCGAACGGTATCACGGCCTTCCTGGTGGTGAACAAGATCGACCTGTCGAGCGAGGCGGAGGCCCGGGAGCGATTCCGGATGTACGAGAGCGCCGGGTACGAGGTCCTATTCACGTCGGTGAAGGCGAGTCTCGAGATCGATTCGCTGCGCGACCACCTGGCCGGGCACATCACATTGCTCGTCGGCCCATCCGGGGTGGGGAAGTCGAGCCTGTTGAACGCGGTGCAGCCCGGGCTCGGGCTGCGCGTGGGCGAAATCAGTGTGGCGCTGCAGCGCGGCAAGCACACGACGGTTTCGGCATCGCTGCATCCGCTGGATGCCGGCGGTTACGTGGTCGACACGCCGGGCCTGGGGCAGCTTCGGTTTTGGGAGGTGGGGAAGTCGTTACTCGCGGGGTGTTTTCCTGAGTTCGAGGCGTATTTGGATGGTTGTCGGTTCGATGATTGTTCGCACGTGCACGAGCCGGGATGCGGGGTGATCTCGGCGGTGTCGGATGGGGAGATCTCGCGGGAGCGGTATGATAGCTATGTGAGGATGGCTTCGGAGGATATGTAGTGAACATCGAACATCGTTCATGGAGCATCGAACGCCGAGAGTTTTGAGGCGCTTGGCGCCTCGAACGTTGAACGTCTAACGTTGAACGTTTGACGTGAACGTGGAGACGTCTCTATCGATGAACGATGTTTGGAGTCCAACGTTCGATGTTATTTGTTCGAGCCGCGTAGCGGCTCAAGGCTCTCGGCGTTCGATGCTCCATGAACGATGTTCGATGTTCACTAGACACCAGGGCAAACGGTGGTTGAGCAAAAGCTACTAGACAGAATTGCCCGAGAGCTGGAGAGTCGGGAGCCGCGGCTGGCGGAAAAAGGTAGTTACGATACCGCCGCGGCGGTTTGTTTGTTGTTGAGACCTACGGGTGGCGGACTGGAATTCCTGGCGATCAAGCGGGCTGAGCGCGAGAACGACCCCTGGTCCGGGCACTATGCGCTGCCGGGCGGCCGGAGCGAGCCAGGGGACAAGGGTCTTTGGGAGACGGCGGTGCGGGAGACGCGTGAAGAAGTGGGCCTGGATGTCGCGAGCGTGGGCCGACTGCTGGGGCAGCTCGACGATGTGGCGCCGCGGACGCGGCGGATCCCGGCGATCGCAATCTCGCCGTTCGTGGTGGCGGTTGATGGGGATGTGGTGGCGCGAACGAGCTCCGAGGTCGAGTCCGTGGTGTGGATGCCGCTGGCGGTGCTTGTCGAAGAAGAGCACCGGGGAGTACTGAGGCTGGAGGTATTGCCCGATCGTGAGTTTCCGACGATCGAGTACGGCGGCCATGTCATCTGGGGGCTGACGCTGTCGATATTGAAGCAGATGGAGAACCTTTTGAAGTCGATCGGATATCCTGGGGGAGGAGCGGGATGAAGCGCGGCCTGATCATCGGCTGCGGGTACGCGGGCAGGCGGCTGGGGGCGCGACTGCTCGGCATGGACTTCGAGGGCGCCGGCACGACGCGGAGCGAGGAGCGTGCAGCGGAGTTGGAAGAGCTGGGGATCGCGCCGCTGGTGGGAGAGCTGAGCGACCGTGAGCTGCTACGGCGCATCGACAAGCTGGGTCCGCAGCTGATCGGGTACTTCGCGCCTCCGGAATTGGAGGGCGGCGATTCGTTGAGGCGCGTGTTGGACGCGACGGCGCGGGCGCCGCTGGAAGCGTTTCTGTATGCGAGCAGCACTTCGGTATATGGTGATCGTGGCGGCGACTGGGTGGACGAGACGACGATGGTGCGGCCGGAGAGCGCGACGGCGGAGGCGCGCCACGCGGCGGAACGCGCGATCATCGAGTCGGCCTGGAGCTACCAAACTCCGACGCGTATCTGCCGAATAACCGGGATCTATGGGCCGGGCCGAACTCTCCGACCGATGCTCGAAAACGGCGAGTACGTGCTGATCGAGGGCCGCGACCCGTGGGTGAACCGGATCCACGTGGACGACCTGGTGACGGCGATGTTGGCGGCGTGGGAGCGCGGGAGCGACGGCCGCGTCTACAATATGACGGACGACGAGCCACACCGCGCCTCGGAGTTCGCGATGCTGGCGGCGGAGCTGCACGGGCTGGCGGCACCGGAGAGGCTGAGCGAAGCAGCAGGCGCGGAGCGGCTCGGCGAAGAGCGCCTGAGCCGCAAGACGGGTAGCAAGCGCGTCAGGAACGACCGCCAGAGGAAAGACCTCGAAGTCGAGCTCGAGTACCCGAGCTTCCGAAGCGGCCTGCCCGCTGCGGTGGCGGAAGAGGTCTTATAGCAATCCCTTCATCTTCCGGTAGGGCGTCCACCCTTCGTGCTTCGCATCGAACAGCAGGTCCGCGATATGCTGGCCGAGCCGGCGGTAGCTTTCCCACTGCGCCTCGGCGAAGAACTGATCGGTCGTGGGTTCCTGTGGGAATTTGTCGTGGCTTTCGTGATACTGGAGCACGTCGGCCGGCTCGTCTCCCACGACGGTTGGTTTGATGTAGAGCAGCCAGCCGTCTTCGCCCGCTTCGTCATCTAGGTAGTCGATCCTGGCCAGGGCGGCGTGGGCCAGCGAAAGCTCTTTCGTGTCGGGGTCCAGGGTACGCCGCGCTTGCTTCGTGTGCGGATCTTTGGCGGCCTCTTCCGACCAGGTGCCTCGGCGCAGGTGGTCCGGAGGGCCGATCCAGCGCAGCAGGTCTTCGTCATCGATCAGCTCGGCGAGCTGGTCCTTCGAGAGAAAAGTGATCTCGGCGCCGAAGTCGATGCGCGCCTTGCGCACCAAATTGGCGAGCCCGCTGAAGGTGTAGAGCTCGTCCTGCTCGTTATCGCAGATGACGATGAAGGGCAGGCGGCGCCGGATCAGCTCGTAGGCGCCCATGTTCTCGAAGTGGCCGCCGTCCGACAGGTACCACTGGCGGTAGGTGATGCCGGGGAAGCGGGCCAGCCACTCATCGATGAAGGCGGCCTGCACCGGGAACGCCCATCTCAACGCCGACCAGAACGGGGAAGGGCCGACGGCGTTCTTGCGATCCTTTGGATCGATCTGGCTGTTCCACCAGTAGCCGAGCCGGATGTTGAAGATTCCACTCAGCAGGCTCAATGCCAGGCTGGTCCGATAGCCGATGCCGGTGCTGAAGGCGGCTCCCGATATCGCGATCCACTGGCCCAGGTCGAGATCTTCCGGAACGCAGGAGCTCGGGAAGATGCGGAACCGTTCTTCATCCGTTAACGAGGGCGCCGCCACCTGACCCCACAAGGCGTGGTGGCGAGTGCCGACGCTGATCCCGGCGGGCCCGATGGCCAGGCCCATCCCCTTGCGGTCGCGATGCTGGATCCGCTGTCGCGCGGCCAAGGTCTCGTTGACGGTGACGTTGATCAAGTGAATGGGGCCGCCGCTCTCTTCCGGGTGGTAGTCCTCCATGCGCAGGCCGTCGTCTTCGTGCACCATCGCGAGCGGTGGCATGGTACTGCTTCTCTTGAGGCGATACGGGTTCGATGCGCCGAGGTAGGCACGACGCAGGCGCGATTCGTAGAACTGATGGAGCGTGGATTGATTGACGAAGCGCCAGGCCTGTCCCATCAACACCGAAAGCAACAGGGCGATACCGGTGGCAACCAGCAAGGGTCCCTGCCATTGGGGCTCTGAAACGCTGACACTTTGGTCGCTCCACGCCAGCGCGTGCGTGAGCGCGGAGAGCCCTGCCAGCAGGGCCGCGATGATCAGAAAGGCGACGACGCGTAGCACGGCGTTGGCAGGTATCGTCGGGCGCTTGTCTCGCGGGCCGCGCAGCGTGAGCAACATCGCGAACTTCCGCGCCGCTATGATGATCGCCGCGACGATCGCGTACGTGGCCTTGGCGACGTTGGGCTGGCGGACGGTGAACAGGTAAAGCGACTGACCCAGTGTATCGATGACGGTGACGAAGAGCAGTCCGGCGACAACCAGCAAGCCGACCCGCAATCCCCCCGTCAGCAGACTCCGCATCTGGGCTAACCACTCGTCCCTCTGTAGCCGTCTCCTGGCGAAGTCCTGGTAGCGAAGCTCGACACCCTTGTCGAGAGGTTCGTCGCTTTTCCGCCTGCGACGTTCCACCGCTCTACGCAGGCGGCGCTTTACGGCGCCGGCAAGCCTGTACCTGACCACAAGGGCGGCGACGGCATAACAGATCACTGAAAGGATCGCCGCGGCGCCGACGGCGCCAATCCCGAATGCAACGCCTGTGGGCAGCGGGTCGAACCGGAGGAAGGGGAATGCCGCCGCAGCGATCGCGATAGCGACGGGAAAGACCCAGCTCCGAATCCAACCGAAACCGCGGCCTATGGCGTGCAAGTCCGGCGTGAACCAGTAGGCCCAGCCGAAAGGCAGGACGGCGAGGACGAGCGCGGCGGCTGCAGTGATCGCAAACGGGCTCAACCAGAAAAACTCGTCGCGGCTCATGGGAGGCAGGAATACGCCGGGCAGGACGTCCCACGCCGCGTATCGCAGAACCGCCAGCACGAGAAGTAGGAGGAAGACGAGGAAGCCAACGACGACTTGTGCGGCGACCCAGTTGCGTAACACGACGGCGAACGCCGATAACAGGTCACCGGACCCTCCCGGCGCCAGGTAACGACCGTTTCGGCGGAGGAAGCGGAGAGGCGAGGAGCCCGAATTCTCGAGGATCGCCTCGACGTCCTCGATCGACAAGCGCTCTGCTGTCTTGCGCTGCCGGCCGCCGGCCGCATCACCGTCAAAACCGGGGATGTCGCCGTGGTTTCTGTGCAGGAGGCGGCCGAAGAAGCCGCCGAAATAGCCGCCGCCGGATACCGTGGACAGGAACTTGACGTGCTCGAGCAGTCTGAGGCGCGCCAGCGACTGAAAGACACCGAGTGAGAAGGTCGCGCTGCGTATCCCACCGCCGGAGAGTGCGACGCCGACGAGGTTCGGGGCCGGGTCGCTCGAGTCCCGATTCGGTCCCGGCGCAAGGCCGAGCAACCGTAGCTCGGCGTCCTTCAGTTTCTCGGGATAAGCTTCGAGTTTCTCGACCGGGTTGAGTCTCGGCATGGTGGGTACCTCCAAGACGGGGTTCCCGGGCGGCAGGAAGCGGTTCGCTCACCTGCCGCCGGGAGGTACTACTTACTGTAGAAGCTGCGTTCTCACTCGATCCAGTCCGCGACGAAGATGTTCGTGTCGCCCGGGTTCGCGTTGTGGCGGTTCGAGCCCCAGACCAGCTTCGTGCCGTCGGAGTTGAACATGGGGAAGCCGTCGAACTCTTCGTGATAAGTGATGCGCTCGAGTCCCGTGCCGTCGATGTTGATGGCATACAGGTCGAAATCGCGGCCGCCGGGGTCGGCCATGTTGGACACGAAGATGATCCGGTCGCCGCTGGGGAAGAAGTAGGGCGCGAAGTTGGCCGCGCCATTGTCGGTCAACTGCTGCTTGTTGGACCCGTCCGCATCCATGATGAAGATCTCTAGCGTTCTGGGGCGGATCATGTCCTGCTCCAACAGCCTCAGGTAGTCGGCCTCTTCCTCTTCCGTCTGCGGGTGGAACGCGCGGTAGACGATCTTGCTGCCGTCGTAGGAGAAGAACGGACCGCCGTCGTAGCCGAGCTCGTCGGTCAGTTTCCTCAGGTTGGAGCCGTCGGGGTCCATGCTGTAGATGTCGAGGTCGCCGTCGCGAAGCGAGGTGAAGACGATGGAGCTGCCGTCGCGCGAGATGGTGGCCTCGGCGTCGTAACGCGGGGTGTCGGTCAACTGCTCGATGCCGCTGCCGTCCGCGTTGGCGACGAAGACATCCCACGCCGGGTAGAGCGCCCAGACGTAGCCCTGCGAGTAGTCGGGCGGCGGTGGGCAGGCCGCGTCGCCCAGGTGAGTGGACGAATAGAGAATCTTGTCGCCGGAGGGAAAGAAGTACGAGCAGGTCGTTCTTCCCTCACCGGTGCTCACGAGCTGCATGTCTCCGCCGGCGACCGGCATCGTGAAGATCTGGTCGCACTGGTACTCGCCGTGAGTGGATTGGAGGATCAGGTAACGATCGTCGATAGAGAAATAGGCCTCGGCGTTCTGGCCGCCGAAGGTCAACTGCCGGGCGTTACGCAGGTGCGACTCCTCGGACAGAGTGAGAGAGGCGCTTTCTTGCGTGGAGGCCTCCTCTGAAGCGGCCTGTTCGTCCTGCGGCGCGTGCGGCGCGCAGGCGACGCCGATGGTGATGGCGATGGCGATGGGGAACGGGTTCTTCATGTTTAGGACAAGGCCTCCTTGATGGCGTTCTCGATCTGCGGGGCGAGGTCGTCCCAGTTGGCCGAAGGCGACTTGGTGACGGTGACGAAGTCGTCCGCTATGAGCAGAGATTCCACGCCGTCCACGCCGAAGAGTTTGCCGGCGAGGGGGTGGCCCTTGGCCGCTTCGGAGTCGAAGAAGGATAGACTGGCCCCGCCCTCCACGAGGGTGCGGTCGACGGTGAATTTCGCCGCGTTTGGGTTGGGCGTGCCCTGAACGTTGACGTTCGGCTCGGGCATGAGCACTCCTTTCGCTCTCCGAAGAATATGGGACGCCGGAAACTAATCGGTCAGGCGTTCTCGAGACAGTCCTCCAGGGCCGTCAGGCTGAAATCCAGCTGTTCCTCGGTGATGGTGAGCGGCGGCGATAGCTCGAAAGTGGTCCCGGCGCCCAGCAGGATCAGGCCGCGGCGCAGGGCGTCCCCGGCGAGCAGGCCGCCGCGGCCGGGCTCGGCGAACTCGACTCCCGCCAGCAGGCCGCGGCCCCGGACGTCGGCGATGGCGGGATGGCGGGCCCGAAGCTCCCGGAGCCGCTCCAGCATGAGGTCTCCCAGGCGGGCGGATCGCGCCACGAGTTCCTGGGATTCGATGACATCGATCTGCGCCAGCGCCGCGGCGCAGGCGGCCGGGTGACCCAGGAACGTGCTGGTGTGTATGGCCTCACCCTCGCTGGGTGGCCAGGCGGCCATGACGTCGGGCCGCCCGATGCAGGCGGAGAACGGGAGCGTCCCGCTGAGCGCCTTTCCCAGGCACAGCAGGTCGGGCACGACGTCTTCGTGCTCGCAGGCGAACCAGCGGCCGGTCCTGCCAAAGCCTGTTAGCATCTCGTCGACGATGAAGACCAGGCCGCGTCGGTCGCAGAGCTCGCGCAGGCCAGCGAGGAAGCCGGCGGCCGGCACCACGATGCCGCCGCGCCCGAGGATGGGCTCGACGATCACGGCGCCGATGCGATCGGCCTCGGCGTCCACCAGTTCCTCGGCGCGTGCGAGGGCCGCAACGGCGAGGTCGGCCGCGCCGCGAAGCTCGGGCGCCGGCCGGAAGGGATCGGGGAAGGGCGCGCGGAAAGCCGGGATGCCCAGCTGGTCTTCGAAGGGACGGCGGAACAGCTCGCGGTGCGTGATCGCGAGGGCGCCGTAGGTGAGGCCGTGATAAGCGCCGCTGAAGCAAAGGACGCCGGGCCGGCCGCTGGCCAGGCGCGCGGTCTTGAGCGCCGACTCGACGGCTTCGGCGCCCGAGCTGGCGAGGATGGTTTGCGAGAGGTCGCCGGGCGCGATCTCTGCGAGCCGGGCGAGCAGGCGAACCTTGATCTCGGGCGGATGGACGTCACCGAGACCGTGACCGAGGGAGCCGAGCTGTTCGGTTACGGCGGCGACGACTTCGGGGTTCCTGTGTCCGGCGGCGGCGACGCCGAACCCGGCGGTGAGATCGATGTAGACGTTGCCGTCGACATCGAGGACGTTGGCGCCCAGCGCCTCCCGCCAGAAGATGGGGAAGTCGTCGGAGACGAACGTGACGTTGGGCGATTCGACGGCGCTCAGTTCCGCGGCGAGCCGGCGCGACTCGGGGCCGGGCGGCGGAACGGTGATGTCGGGCAGGAGGTCACCTGCGGGCAGCTTGTTCATGGCCGGGTACGCGACGTTGCCGGCTACACCTTTTGGTTGGATGCCTCGGCCGTCTCCGTGCCGTCACCGTGCGGGGTGACCGTGAAGTCGCCGAAGATCTCGGGCGCGACACCCTCGAGGACACGCAGAGCGGCGATGGCGAGCGTGCGGATCTCGGCGTCGGCGAACGGCGAAGCGCGCAGCTCGACGAAATGCCGCCAGGCTCTCGCGTTGGCGGTGACGACGATCTTGGTCTCGGCCGAATTGGGCAGCACGGAACGAGCGGCCTGGCGCGCGCGCTTCTTACGCAGCGTAGCCTTAGGCTCGTCGGCGACCTGCTCGGCGACCTGGGCGAGCAGCTTGCGATAAGAATCGAGCGAGCTTTCGCAGGCCTCTTTCCAAAGGTCGAAGGCCGGGGTGCCTTCCTCGATCTCCGGCGGCAAGATGAACGCGATGTTGGACTCGTCCACGTAGCGCTGCGAGAGCTGGGAGTAAGCGAACCCGGCGCGGTGGCGGACCAGTTCGTGGGTCAGCGCGCGCGAGATCCCCTCGAACAGGAAGGTGAATACGGCGTGCTCCAGCACGCTGCCGTGCTTCACCTTCAGCAGATTCGCGATGTACTCCTCGTTGGTGGTGCGGCCCGGGATCGACTTGTGACCGCCGAGAACACCGGACTCCGCCCCGAAGCTCAGGTAACACAGACGGCCGGCGAACTCCACGAGCTGCTGGGCGTCGTTGTCGCTGTCACTCTGCCAATCGATATCAGGGTCGCCCAGGTAAACCTGCTTGGCCAACAAGGTCACCTTCGGCTCGCGAATGATCTCCATGTCACCGTCGGGTAGAGGGTTGGGGCTACATCTGGTCCCGAACTCAGCGTCTCCGCCACAACGCGGCAGCCAGCAGGCCGATGGCGACGCCCGCGATGGCCGTGAGCCAGACCTCGCGTGAGCCGCGGGCCGCGTTCCAACCGCCGGCTTCGGGCGCCACGGACGGGACGTGCGCCGGCTCGTGCACCGGCTCGTGTGCCGGCTCGGGCGGCGCCGCGGTCGCCGTCTCCGCATCGGTGACGTCCACAGTGGCGCCACAGGCGGCGCAACGCCCACGGCCCGCTTCGCGGTCGCTACGGCTGCCGAAGGCAAGCGGAGCGCTGCACTCCTGACACGCCTGGTCGAGCGGTAGCGGCTCGATCAGGGCGTAGAACTTGGAGCGCGAGATGCCTAGCTCGTCGGCCAGGCGGCCGGCGGCCTTGCTCGTCTGCCAGTATAACTGGTTGGCCTTCTTCGCTAGTCGGCCCGAATTTCCTTCAGGCATAGTCGATTCCGGGGCGGCGTGTGGTCGGCTAGTAATGCTGTTACTCTTCTGCCAATGTAAGTTGGGCCCGCGGGCGGTGGCAACGCGGTTTCGGGGGCTTGGGGCCGAACCGTCATATTATAGGACATGTGAGCCGATATGCCCGAGATACGAAAGCTGAAGGCCGTGCGGGCCCTGGTGCGGCCCGACGGCAGGGAAGAATACCTGGACCGCTGGCGCGAGTACTCCAAGAACGCCAAAACCGCCGGCGCCCAGGTGTGGCTGTTCGAAGACCAGATGCTCCCCGGCCGCTACCTCGAGTTCACCGAGCACATCGCGGCGGAGGGTATGGAGGGCGTTTTGGCATCGGCGTTAAGAGCTTCTCATGTGGCTGCGGCCTGTGTGCGCCGGGAAGGGGACGATGTTTTGTATAGGGAGGTGGCTTTGGGAGAGAGGTAACCGGTAACCGGTAACCGGTGACCGGTAATTCGGAATTTATAATTGCCAAGCCGGAACGAGCAATCAGTAACGAGCCATCGTTGTCTGGAATAGAGAGCAGTTACCGGTTACCGGTTACAGGCTGTTACCGGTCACCAGTCGTAGACAGTCCACCGCCGACACTCCCCGCTGCTGCAGATCAGGCGAACGCGGAACGAGGAACTGCGGGCCGGCGATTGGTGGGATTCGACGAGGCGGACGGTCTTTTCGCCGCAGACGGGGCACGGGGGCTCGCCGCCGGGTATGGGGTTCTCGCGATCGGCGGTCTCGAGCGCCTTCGAGTGGTCGGCGTCGTAGAGCGGGCCGAGGTCGTCGGGCACTGAAGTGGAGTTGTTCGATTCGGTCATGAATCTATCTTCGGTTTCCTATGTCGAATTCTGAGCTGCACGAACTGGCCGAGAAGTACCGGCCGGAGTTCCCGATCTTCCGGACCCGGACGTACCTGAACACGTGCTCGTTGGGCGCGCAGTCGGAGCGGGCGCGAGCGGCGCTGTCCGAGTTCTCGGACCTCTGGTCCCACTGGGGCGCATCGGCCTGGTACGCGCACTGGTTGAACGCCTGCGACGATGTTCGGGCGGCGTTCGCCCGGCTGATCGGCGCGGAGGCGAGCGAGGTGGCCCTGGCGCCGAGCATCTCTGCGGCGCTGTCGACGATCACCAGCGCCATCGACTTCGGTGTGCGACCGAAGGTCGTGACCACCGAACTCGACTTTCCGACTGTTGTTTACCAGTTCCTGGCGAAACGGCGCGTCGGCGTCGAAACGGTGATCCTGCCGTCGCCCGATGGCGTCAGCGTGCCGCTGGATGCCTTCGCCGAAGCGATAGACGAGCGTACCGCGTTGGTCGCTACCTCCCACGTCTACTACACGACCGGCGCCATACAGGACGTCCGCGCCCTCGCCCGGCTCGCCCACGAGCGCGGCGCCCTCTGCCTGATCGACGCGTACCAATCTATCGGACAACTTCCGGTCAATGCCAGTCAGCTGGAGATCGACGTGCTGCTGACCGGAACGCTCAAGTGGCTGCTGGGTGGTGCCGGATTGGCCTATCTGTACGTGCGGCAGGCGCTGATCGAGGGGCTCGCCCCGACGGCTGTGAGCTGGTTCGGGGTGCAGGACCAGTTCGCATTCGACTCCAGCGTCCTCGAGCTGCGCGACGACGCCCGGCGCTTCGAGATGGGGACGCCGGCGGTGCCGACGGTCTATACGGCGCGAGCGGGTCTGGAGATCGTCGAGGAGGTGGGCGTCGAACGCATTCGTCGTCGGATCTCCTCGCTGACCGAGGACCTGCTCGAGCGGGCTGTGGCGGCCGGGATGCGGATCCGCGGGGCGGCGGACCCGGAGCAGCGGTCGGGGATCGTGATGGTCGAGCATCCCGATCCGGCGGGGGCGGTTGGTCGGCTGAAGAATGCCGGCGTGATCTGCGACCACCGGCCGGGCGCGGTGCGGCTGTCGCCCCATTTCTATAACACGACGGAGGACAACGAGAAGGCGATCCGAGAGCTCTCTGGCTGATTCCGGGAGCTGGGCGGTGCTGACCCCGGGATATACAGGGGTTGCGCGGGTGTTTAGGTTTGTAGGCTTCCAGCGGCGGAGGAACGGAATGTCGAAGTACTTCACGGTAGATGAGGCGAATCGGACGCTCCCGCTGGTGCGCCGGATCGTGACGGATATCGTGGCGGCGCACGCCGAGCTCGTGGAG
>JBDHAL010000057.1:0-15359 GCA_039588075.1 Gemmatimonadota bacterium
GACGCTTTACCGGAATTTGAGAGAGCGATCAAGCTCGACGAGCAGGTCCTCCGTCACCTGGTCGTTCTGTCCGAGGGCGAGCTTCCGGCGCCGCAGTCGGCTCCGGTGAAAGATGGGAAGGATCGCTTTGGCGACGACGATGACGATGACGGGCCCGACCTCGACGAGTAGCCAGTCGGGCGCTTCGTCGGTGAAGAACTAGAAAGCAACTATCAGGCGGTTGATCATGAGAAAAAGACGCAAGCCGTGCCACATCTGCGAGTCGAAACTCGAGGTGGTCGATTACAAGGACGAGCAACTGCTGTCGCGATTCATCACGGAACGCGGGAAGATCGTACCGAGCCGCATCACCGGGACCTGCTCGCCGCACCAGCGGCAGCTGACACGGGCGATCAAGCGCAGCCGGTTTCTCGCGCTGCTCCAGTACGTCGAAGACTACCGGCGGTAGGAGCACGCGTGGTTACGGGCCGCAGCCGCATGAGGCGCGCCCTGGCTTTCGGGCTCGTCGCTCTAGCCTTCAACGTAACGCAGCCGTTCGTTCTGGTCGGCCTGCCACTCGCGGCATTGCTCGTCGCGGTCGGGCCGCGCAAGGCTTCGACCGCGTTGTTTGTGGGTGCGATCGTGGCGCTCTGTTTCCTGGGTGAGCGGTCCGGGCTCTGGTGGTTCGAGCGCGGATGGCCGCTGATCTTGGGAGGAGGTTTCGTCTGGGTCATGGCGTGGCGGCCTGACTGGAGCTTCTCGGCGCAGGCGCTATCGGCGCTGGGCGTGGCGGTCGCGGCGGCCTCGTTGGTGTTCCTGGCCAGCCCGGCGGCTTGGCTCGACGTCGATGCCTCGATGGCGATGCAGGCGCGGCAGGCGGCCTCGACCATGTTGACCCTGTTGGGCGATAGCGCTGACGACACGGCGCGCTCTTTGATGAGCAAGGTCAGCGGGGTACAGGTCGCGGTCTTTCCGGCATTGTTGGGCGTGAGCTCGATCGGCGCCCTGGGAGTGGCTGTTTCGATTCGTGATTGGCTGGCGGGTGACGCGAGCCGGCAGTATGGGCGGCTGAGGAGCTTCAGCTTCAACGATCACCTGGTTTGGATCTGGCTGGCCGGCCTGATCCTGATCCTCGCCCCGATGGGTGAGATCGCGGGTCGCATCGGCAGCAACGCCGTCTTTTTCATGGGCGCACTCTACGTGGTGCGTGGGATGGCGGTGGCGTTGACCGTTGTGGGCAGCATATCGGTGCTTGCGGGCGTGATAGGCGCGGTGGTAGCAATACTGATCTATCCCGTGCTTGCGCTGCTGCTTGCCGTAATGCTGATTGTAGGGCTGAGTGATACGTGGCTGAACGTGCGGGAGCGGATTCGGGCCCGGAGGGAAGACGTCCTGTGAACTCGAAGATAACGATACGGAGCGGTACAGTGGCTAGACATCAAGAGGTCATCCTGAGACGAAAAGTCGACAGTCTGGGCGATGTAGGAGACGTTGTGAGCGTCAAGAGCGGGTACGCTCGCAACTACCTGCTGCCTCAGGGGCTCGCCTACCCGGCGACGGAGAGCAGCCACCGTCTTCTGGAACAAGAGCGGGCGACGGCGGTGGCGGCGGAGGAGAGGGACAGGGACAAGGCACGGGCGCTGGCGGACCGCCTGGAAGGTGTCTCCATCACGTTCTCAATGCTCGCCGGTGAAGAGGGCAAGCTGTACGGCTCTGTTGGGCCGCGTGACATCGCCTCCAAGCTGAGCGAAGAGGGCTATGATGTTCACGGAAAGAACGTCCACCTCGTGGAGACGATTAAGGCTTTGGGCGTCTATTCCGTGCCGGTCAGGCTGTATCCGGAGGTAGAGGCTTCGGTGAAAGTCTGGGTCATCAAGGAAGAGGGGGAGTAAAGGCTGGGGATAGCTTACTGCGATGGGCCGCGCCTGAAGCGTCTCTTTGTCGCAGGTTCGGAGCACGTCAATTTCCATCGTGAGGAGCTGGACCGGATCAATGTGTTTCCGGTGCCGGACGGAGATACCGGAAGCAACCTCGCGCTGACGCTCCGGGCGATGGCTGATGCAATCAACGGGTTCCGCGAGAACTCCGTTGCCCGGGTAGCCTCCCGGCTCGCCGAGGCGGGCGTCGTGGGGGCCCGCGGTAATTCGGGCATGATGTTGTCGCGTTTCTTCCTCGGCTTCGCCGATGGGTTGGCGGGGCGCGAGCGCGCCGGCCCGATGGACCTGGCGGCCGCCATGCGCCAGGCTTCCGAATCTCTGTACCGAGCCGTCGATCAACCGATCGAGGGCACCATCCTCACCGTAGTACGGGAATCCACCGAAGAACTGGAGCGGTTCTCACCGCACGCGCCGGATCTGGAGACGCTGGCGCAGCGTCTGCTGCTCGCTGCGCGCGAGTCGCTCGAGCGCACACCATCGTTGTTGCCGGTGCTCCGGGAGGCGAACGTCGTTGACGCCGGGGCGAAGGGGTACGTCCGCTTCGTTGAAGGGATCGTGGCGTTGATCGAGGGGCAGCAAATGGTCCCGGCGATCACCGTGGCCGTACCGTCGACCACGCCGGACATCGCGGCCATGGTCGAGTACCCCGAGGACAGCGATCGAGCATTCCGTTACTGCACCGAGTTCATCGTCCGTGGCACGCCGCCGCCGGCCCGGCGCGAGATCGCGGAGGCCGTCAGATCGCTGGGTGGCTCGCTTATCGTCAACCGCGCAACGACCGTCGCCAAGATCCACATCCATACCGACGACCCGGCGCGGGTGGAAGAGCTGCTCGCGCAACTGGGCAGCGACGTTGAGCGCGTGAAGGCCGAAGACATGCGGGCTCAGCACCGCCGGCGTCGTCAGATGGCCGCCCGCCGAATAGCCATCGTGACGGACAGCACCTGCGACCTGCCGCCGGAGACGATCATCGAACGCGACATAACCGTGGCACCGCTCACTGTCATGTTCGGGGACGAGGCGTTCCACGACCAGGTAGACCTCACCCACGAAGAGTTCCTGGCACGGCTCCAAGACCCGGCGCTGCCGCTACCGACGACCTCGCAGCCGGCGCCGATGGATTTCGAGAGATCCTACGAGAGGGCGTCAGAGAATGGCGACCAGGTGCTTGGCGTCTTCCTGTCCGGCGCGCTGTCGGGGACGCTGGGCCAGGCAAGAAATGTGGCCGACCGGATCGAGGGGAAGACGATCCGGATCTTCGATTCGCGGACGGCGTCGTTGGGGCTCGGGTTTCAGGTTCTGAAGGCGTCGGAAATGGCGAGTGAAGGCTACGAGTTGGACGAGATCGTGGCCGAACTGGAGCGTATCCGGGATCGTTCGGGGTTGTATCTTACAGTAGACACGCTGAGCTACCTGCAGCGGTCGGGGCGGGTCGGGGCGGCGCGAGCCTTCCTGGGCAACCTATTGGACCTCAAGCCGGTTCTGAGCGTAAATAAAGAAGGGGCCGTCGTGCCGGTGGGTCGGGCGCGGGGGCGCGAGGCCCTCGTCCCACTGGTCGTTGACCTGCTAAAGGAGCGTGTGCCGGCCGAGCGCTCGCGGCTGCGGATGGGAGTGGTGCACGTGGCCTGCAGCGACGTGGCCGAGGAACTGGCGGCCGAGTTCGAGCGGGAGTTCCGTCCGGACGAGATCCTGGTCCGGCCTGTTGCGAGCGTCATTGCCGCTCACACGGGACCCGGCGCCTGGGGCGTATTCTACCAGGCCGAGTAAGAGGGCGGTGGAAGATGACGGTAGAACGAGTGATGGATGTCTAAGCTGGTTATCGGTGCGAGTGGGCCGGCCCAGCTGAGCGCGGCCGACCTGCCGACGGTCGTCCAGCGTGCCCTGGCGCTTTGCCAGGATCGCCACGCTCGCGAACCGCTGGTGCTCGATCTGCGCGGACTCTCCGACGCGACCGATTTCTTCCTCGTCGCGTCGGGCGACTCCGATGTACACGTGAAGGCGATAGCCGACCACCTGATGGAGGGCCTAAAGGATGAAGGAGTGCGGCCCGCCGGGGTGGAGGGCGAGGGTGCGGCGCGCTGGGTGTTGATTGACTACATCGACATGGTCGTCCACGTGTTCCACCCGGTGGTGCGTGATTTCTACCAACTGGAACGTCTTTGGGGGGACGCGCCGATGATGCTTGTAGCGGAGCCCGCGCCGTGAGGCCGGGCATCAGGCGCTGCCGGCACGCGCGGGCCGGGCCGGCGCTACTCGGCTTCTGGATCCTCGCCCTATTGCTGTTCCCGCCAGCCGCACCCCTCCATGCCCAATTCGGCCGCAACAAGCTCCAATACCAGGTCTTCGACTTCCAGATTCTCGAAACACAACACTTCAATATCTACTACTACACGCGCGAGCGGGATGCGGCTTACGATGCGGCGCGGATGGCGGAGCGTTCCTACAGCCGTCTGAGCAGCATACTCGGCCATCATTTCGAGGAGCGGAAGCCGATCGTCCTATACGCCTCGCACAGCGAGTTCCAGCAAACCAACGCACTCCGGGGTTTCATCTCCGAGGGGACGGGCGGCGTGACGGAGTTCGCGAAGCGGCGCGTCATCCTTCCTTTCACCGGCTCGTATGCCGATTTCGAGCACGTGCTGGCGCACGAACTGGTGCACGCCTTCCAGTTCGACATCATCGCTCGCGGACTGGCCAGCCAGCTGAATCCGCTGGAGTTCCAGCCGCCGCTCTGGTTCATGGAGGGGATGGCGGAGTACCTGTCGATCGGCGAGCTCGACACGCACACGCGCGCCTGGCTCCGCGATGCCGTGTTGACCGGCTACCTGCGCACCATCCCGGAAATGTCGCTCTACAACGATTACCTGTCGTACCGCTTTGGCCAGTCGTTGTGGGCGTTTATCGGTGGCAAGTACGGCGACCACACGATCGGGCTACTACTCTCGCGTTCCATGCGCCTCGGCCTCGAAGGCGCGGTTCAGATCACGCTCGGCGTCACCCTGCAGCAGCTGTCGGAAGAATGGGTCGAGACCATACGGACGGCGTACCTGCCCGACGCGGCCAGGTTCGCGGGCGCGAGCGATATCGCGAAGCCGATCACGCCACACGCGTTCAGGCCGGGCTCTGCCCGCGACTTCGCTTCCTATCTGTCGCCGGCCCTGTCGCCTGACGGAAAGCAGATCGCCTACTTCTCCGACCGCGGCAACCAGCTGTACTCGTTCTACGATCTCTGGCTTGCTTCGGCCGAGGACGGGAAGATCCATGACCGGCTGATCGAATCGGCCCGCGACCCGGACTTCGAGTCGCTCCGCTTCATGAGCTCCTCGTCCGCCTGGTCCGCCGATGGACGGTATCTGGCGTTCGTGGCGAAGGTCGGGGGGCGCGATGCGTTGTATATCTACGACGTCGAGAGGCGGAGGGTCGCGCGCAAGATCAAGGTCGACCTCGATGGCCTGCAGAACCCGACGTTTTCGCCGGACGGGTTGCGCATCGCGTTCACGGGCCTGAAGGGAGGGATCAGCGATCTGTACGTGGTCGACACCAACGGCGAGCGCTTCCGGCAGTTGACCGACGACAGGTATGCCGATCTCCATCCGGCCTGGTCGCCCGACGGCCGGTACATAGCCCTATCAACCGACCGCGGCGAAGATACCGATTTCGATGAGCTGGTCTTCGGTAACTTCCGGATCGCGCTCTACAACGTCGGACGCGGCGACGTGGACCTCCTGCCGCACCAGGAGCAGGGGAAGAACATCAACCCGGTTTGGTCACCGGACGGCGCGACAGTCGCGTTCGTGTCGGATCGCTCCGGTGCCAACAACGTCTTCCTCCAGTCGATCCTCGACGGACGGCTCTACCAGGCGACCGACCTTTTGTCGGGGGTCACCGGCGTCATACCGCTCAGCCCGGCGATCTCGTGGGCGGCCCGGGCCGACCGGCTGGCGTTCACCTACTTCCAGGGTGCCGGCTACAACATCTATGTGCTCGATGATCCGCGGGCGGTGGCGAAGCCGGTCGAGACCGCGCCGCCGCCGGCCCTGGTGGCTGTGGCCGGCAGCGACCCCGGCGCGAACGGTGAGAATGGAGAGAACGGGGAGGACGGCGCCGCCGTATCGATCGGTGAAGTGCAGGTGGCTGAGATCGGGGCCGACGGTTCGACGAGTCAGTCGTTCTACAAGCTGCCGGGCGGTTTCCGGATGTCGGCGGAGAAGCCGGAGGCCGAAGAGGTCGCGGTCAGATCGGAGCTGACGGTGGCCCAGTTGATGGAGGATGCACAGCAGGGCCTTCCCGACACGACGTCGTTCGAGCAGGCGGCGTACAAGATCAGGCTGACGCCGGACATCATCGGCCAGCCGGTGATCGGCGCGCAGGTCGGCGGTTATTTCGGCAACGGTATCTACGGTGGGTCCTACGTACTGATGTCGGACATGCTGGGCGATCATAACGTTTTGCTGTGGGGTCAAATCGCGGGCTCGTTCGATGACGCGTACATCCTGACTCAGTACTCGTACCTGCGAGAGCGGGCGAACCTATCGATGGCGTTCCAGCAGTTTCCGCTTTACCGGTTCTTCGGCACGTTGCCGACCGTGGGGTCGGAACGATTGGGCTACGAGGACCGCTTCCTGCGGGATGTCTACCGGATACTGTCAACGGATCTTCATTATCCGCTGAACGAGTTCGAGCGCATCGAGTTCTCCGCGATCGGGGCCTACGTGAGTCGGGACAGCGTGTTCGACACGTTCACGCCGGGTTCGGTGACCGGAACGACGGACCGGCAGGTCCGACGGCTGGAGAACCTGGTGTTCGTGGGACCGTCGGTGGCGATGGTCTGGGACAACGCGCTATACGGATTCACCGGCCCGATCTCGGGTCGCCGGTTCCGGGTGCAGGTGGGGCGCTACTTCGGAGACATCGTAATCAACGACATCACCGTCGATTTGCGCAGCTACTGGAACCTCGGGGGTCAGTTCACGATAGCGACGCGGCTGACGGCGTACTCGCGGTCGGGCCCGGACGAGAGCCAGTTCCGCCTCTACTGGGGTGGCCCGTATTTCATCCGCGGCTACGATGGCGGCTCGTACAGTCTGGCTGAATGCAATCAATCGGCCGCCGAGGTCATCACCGTCCCGGTCACGTTGTGCCCGGCTCGGGATCAGTTGATCGGAAGCAGCGTCGCGTTCGCCAGTGCCGAGTTCCGATTCCCGATCTTCAACTTCCTCGACTTCGGGGTCGTGCCGCTGGGTCTGCCGCCACTCGATGGCGTGCTGTTTTTCGACGCGGGGACCGCCTTCAACTCTTTCGATCAGCTCGTCTGGAGCCGGCCGCCGGGGCTCGACCCATGGCTGGTGCGCGCACCGGTCGCCGCGTTCGGTGGCGGGATCCGGATGAACGTCGCGTATGCCGTTCTGCGCCTCGACTATACCTACCCGCTGCACCGCCCGGGTCGCGGCGGGATCCTGTCGTTCTCCTTCGGGCCGACGTTCTAGATCTGGTCTCAGCCCCTATTCGCCGCCTTGCGTTGGCGATGGCGCTTCGGCTATTTTCAGCTATGCCAACAGCACTCCAGCCTTTTCCAGTTGCGATCCGACGAACACGGAAACAAATCTGACGTTGCACCTGTCGAAGAGAATAGCACTCACTCTCGTTATTGCGTGCCTGACTCCGGCGCTAAGTTCCTGCGGCTCGGAGCAGGGCGAAGCGCGGGAGTCGACGCTGGGCGCGTCGGCGTGGCTGGGCAGCGCCGAAGGCTGGGGATTGCTCGGCCTGCCGCTGGAAGGCGGTCCACTGACCTACCGAAGCGCGTCGACTTTGGAGTCGCCGACGTGGGCGCCGCCGGAGCTGGAGCGGATCGAGCGGGCCTGGCCGGGCGAGGACGCGATATGGATCGAGTTCTTCGGGTCGCGAATCGCGCGGTACGACTACGCCACGGGTCATCTGCTCAGCTATGAGGATGCGGACGCGACCGAGATAGCGGTCGCTCTCCAGGGAGAGAGGGCGCTGGTCACGGCTCCCAACGAAGGCGCCCTTGGGCTGGTCGGCACGTTGGAGCCGTGGCGCTATGAGCTGGGTGGGCGGTTGGCGCGATTGGAGAGCGCGGGCGATGTGGGCGTGGTGGCCATCGTGGAGAGCGAGTCTCAGACGGAACTGGTGATCCTGCAGCCGCCGGAAGGAGCTGCGCTGGGTCGGCTGGTCGTCGACGGAGTTCGCGACCTGGTCGTCACGCCATGGGGCGAGCGACTTTACTATCTGCCTGGCGGCGCCGCTGATCCTGCCGTGCGCGCGCTGACCCTACCGGATCTGGAAGACGCGGGCCAGTGGCCGCTCCCGGAGCCGGCTCAGGCGATCGCCGTGTCTCCGTCCGGTCACCGCATTTACGTTGCGGCGGGCGACTCGCTTCACGTATTCGACCGGCTGAACGAACGGCCCATCCGGCGGCTCGTCCTGCCGGGCACAGCTTCGGCGCTGCGCTTCAGCGTGACCGGTGCGAATCTCATGGCGAGGTTGGCGGGCGAAGACCGGGTTGCCATTATCCGGGTTGGCGTTGATTCGGTCATCGGAGTGATTCCGGCCGAGTGGAACGAGCGGTTACCAGCGGCGTTTCCGGGCGACCGCCTGGTGGCGCAGGAAGGCGGAGAGCTGGTGCTCTTCGAGACGCGGAGCCTGGTGGAGGTCGTGCGAGCGGATGTGGACGATCCGCGGCTCTGGCTGCCGGTGCAATGGCAGCCACCGCGTCCGCGGCAAGAGCTGGCACGTCCGCAGCCGACGCCCGTGACGATCGAGGTCGCCCCGGCCGTCGTGGGAGAGGAAGGCGAAGCAAGCGATCCCGAAGCGGAGGCTCCGGCCGGCCACTACGCGGTGGTTTCGGCGGCGCGGGATGAAGGCGGAGTAGACAATCTCGCGGGTTGGCTGAGAAGCGTCGGCTATCCAGGCCGGGTCGATCGCCACGAGGATGTGATGGGCCAGATCTGGTACCGGGCGATGGTGGGGCCGTACGCGAGCCGTAGCCTGGCAGAAGAGGCGGCGCAATCGCTCGGCTCCCGCTACGGTTACAAGCCCTGGATTCTTCAGGTCGGTGAGCCCGAAGGCAGCAGTCCTGCCGACTCGACCGAAAGTGGCGACGAGGTGGGAGAGGAAGATACCGGAGGCGCAGGGGAAGACGAAGATAACGACAGCGGAATCGGGTCGAGGAGAGTGGGAGGTGGGGAACGTGGAGAAGTCGGCGCTAAGTACTGATACGCCCTGGCCACACGCGGCGACGCTGGTCCTGGCCGCGGAGACACCGAGACAACGCAACTGGGCGGTTGCGACGGCCATCGAGATCATTCGCAAGCTGGCCGCGGAGCGACCCAAGGTCGTGCTGGCCGACCTTCAAACGCGCAAGCCGTCAGCGCTGGCCGCGGCCCTCGGCGTCGAGGAGGGCCCCGGCATCGTCGATGTGCTGTTTCGCGGCGCATCGTTCTCGGCGTCCGCGCATCGACCCGACCGGGAGGCGTTCTTCTATCTCAGCATCGGCACGAAACCTCCGCCCGGCCAGGTCCTCTACCAGCATCCGCGATGGAAGAAGATCGCGGCCAGGCTCTCCGAGACCGATGCCCACCTGCTCCCCTGCGTTTCAGCCGGCGATTGGCTCGATGCTGGACCCATACCGGGCTTCGAGGCCTCCATCGTCCTGAACGCCGCCGGGCTCGAGATCGAGTTGCCGGCAGGCGCCAGAAGGCTGGCCGAGTTCCTCGCCCCGCCCGAGATCCGCAACGCCGGCGACAGCGAGGTCGAACTGCCGGCCTACGCTTCGCCGCCGCCGGAGCCCGAGATCGAAGCACCGCTCGGGCCGGAAGCGCGCGTCGAGCCCGAGGCCCAGTCGGAGCTCGACACTCAGCCCATGTTGAGCCGCCCGCCGAGCCCCGATCCGCAGCCGGAATTGGCGCCCGAGCCGGAGCCGGCCGCGCAGACCGATGACGTGGAGGCGATCACGCCGCCGCCCGTCCGGGCGGCCGGCCCGCTGACCACCCCCGTTCCCGAGTCCCGGGAAGAGCCGGCCGAATCGCCGGCCTTTGCGCCGCCGCCAGCCGAAGCGCCATTCCGGCGCAGTCCCTCGCGGTCGGGGTTCCGCCTGGGCCGTCGTGGCATCGTCTCGGGTGTCGCGGTCGCGGCCGCCGCCGTGCTCGTGGTCGCCTTGTGGAAGACGGTCGGAGGCAGGCAGATTCAGGAGGAGTCGATGCCGCTGGAGGCCGCGGCGGCGGAGACCGAGAGCGTTCGGGAAGCCGAAACGGCCACGCCGCCGCCACCGCCAGAGCCGCGCCGGCAGGAGGTGCCCCTCCCGTACTCGGTTGCCATCGCGTCCTTTAGCTCGTTCGACGACGCCGTCGCCCGGCAGAGGGAGTGGACGCGAGCCGACATCCCGTTCTATGTCGCGCCTACCGTTGTGCGCGGTGTCGTTTATTATCGTGTGTTCGCTGGAATGCTGGCGGAGCGTACCGAGGCCGAGCAGCTCATGGCCCAGCTGGTGCAGGACGGGGTCAAGGACACGGAGCGGGATTGGGACGTTCGACCCGCCGGGCTGGCTTTCAAGTTCGGCACGTATCCGACTACACGGGACGCTCGTGAGGTGCTCGAGACGTTACTGGGCCGCGGGGTCCCTGCCTACATCGTGCCCGCCCACGGTACGGCCGAAGCCGACGGCTTCGCCTATCACGTGTACGCCGGCGGCTACGAGAATGCCGGTGACGCCCGCCCGCTCCAGGAACACATCGAGCGGGTCGGACTGGATGTCGAACTTGTCGAAAGGGTGGGGTTAGTGCAGCAATGAGGCTTGTCGGAATCGAGTTCCACGGCTTCAAGTCCTTCGCTGATTCGGCCAACATCAAGTTTCACGAAGGGATCACCGCTATCGTCGGCCCAAACGGCTGCGGCAAGTCCAATATCTCGGACGGCCTGCGTTGGGTGCTCGGCGAACAGCGTCCCACTGCCATCCGTGGTTTGCGCATGGATGAGGCGATCTTCCAGGGTACGCAAAAACGCAAGCCGATCCACCGCGCGGAAGTTACCCTTCGCCTCTCTAACGAAGACCACATTCTCCCCGTCCCCTACAGCGACGTGCAGATCAGCCGCACCGTCCATACGGGCGGCGAGGGCGAGTACCAGCTGAACGGCACGTCGTGCCGCCTGCGTGACATCCAGGACATGTGCCGGGACACCGGTCTCGGAACCAACGCCTACGCGATCATCGAAGGTCGCATGGTCGACGCGATCCTCAGCGACAAGGCAGAAGAGCGTCGCGAAATGTTCGAAGAGGCTGCGGGGATCGGTCGCTACAAGGAGCGTCGCCGCGTCGCTTCGCGCCGGCTCGACGAGGCCGACGGCGACCTCGCTCGCGTCGACGACTTGATCTCCGAGGTTCAGACCAAGGTCCGCAGCCTGGCTCGCCAGCGCGGTAAGGCGCGCCGCTTCCTCGAGCAGCGCGAGCGCAAGCTAGCTCTTGAAC
Source organism: Gemmatimonadota bacterium (assembly GCA_039588075.1). Lineage (GTDB taxonomy): Bacteria > Gemmatimonadota > Gemmatimonadetes > Palauibacterales > KS3-K002 > JBDHAL01. Next base: position 11,398 of record JBDHAL010000057.1, read on the forward strand.
TGGCCTTGGCCGATGCGGAGCTGCAGCGCCTCGCGCAGCGGGACAGCGAGATCGAATCGGAGTTACGTACGCTGGCCGAGACGCGCCTGCAGGACACGACCCACCTGCGATCGGCTGAATCGGAGCATGAGACCCTGCGCGCGAAGTTGGCCGACCTGGACCGCGAGCGAGCCGACGGCGGCAGGAAGCTGATGGCGGTGCGCGACCGGCTGGCCGAGCGCGAGAGGGAGCGGTTGCTGGCGGAGGAGCGGGCGCGTCATGCGAGCGGCCGCCTCGATCAACTGTCTGTCGAGCGCCGCGAGCTGGAGGAGCAGAGGGAACAGCTGGAAGCGGAGGTCGGGCGGCTCGAGCAGCTGGCCGGCGAGCGGCGGACGGCGCTGGAATCGCTACGCGAGTCTTTGCGCTCGCAAGAAGTGGAACTGGCGGAGGTCGCCGAGCGGAAGCAGGCGATGGAAGCCGCCGAGGCGGCGGTCGAATCGGAGCGGCAAACGTACCGCGAGCGGCGGGCGAGCCTTCAGGCAGCGCGCGAGGCGGCCCGAGCGGAGGCCGCCGAACTGGCGCGCCGCTTGGAGGAAGCCGATGGCCGGCTGGCTCGACTGACCGAAAGCACCGAAGAGGCGACGCGGGCTGAGGAAGAAGCGCGGAGTGAGGCCGGCCGAGCCGCTGAGCGCTGGCGTCAGATCACGGGCGATCTGGAGGCGGAGCGCACGCGCCTGTCGCAATTGCAGGCGGAGCACGAGGAGTTAAGAGGCCGCCAGGCGGCGGCGGCGGAGCGTTTGCAGGCGATCACCGCGCGTATCGAGGCACTGACTCCGTTGGTCACGATTGAGGAAGGCGTTAACCCGGCGGTGCAGGCGGCGCTGGAGCGGGCCGACGAGCTGGGCATTCGCGGGCTGCTCGGTCAGAGCATCGAGGTGTCGGAGGAGCTGGCGGACGGCGTGGAAGCCTATCTCGGCTCCTTCATGGATGGCCTGGTCGTCGACGACCATATGGCGGTAGATCGCGTCCGCCGCTGGTTCGCCGACGAGTACGATGGCCCGGGCGGCGTCATGGTCTTGCCGCTCGATCAGTTGCGCTTCGCCAGTTCCACGTTGCCCCAGGGCATCCGGGCTACGGGGCCCGGCGCGCCCTGGATCGCACGCTTGCTCGGTGGGGTGAGACTGGGCGGGGAAGGTCCGCGGCACGGCGAAGCGTGGATCGGGCTTGCCGAAAGCTTGGACGCGCGGGGCGTCTATCGGTTCGGCCGGCCGCACGGCGGCGGAGCCCTGGCCCGCAAGGCCGAACTGGAGCGGTTGCAGGCGGGGCTGGCGGATCTGGAAGACGAGGTCCGGCGCGTTGGCGCTCAGGTACAGGCGTCAGCCGCGCACACCGCCAATCAGGTCGATAGGGTGGAGGAGCTCGAGTCCGACCGTCGAACAGCAGAGGAAGAAGCCGGCCGGATGACCGCACGGGCCGAGGCGCTCGCTGAGCGCCTGGCCGGTACGCGCGAAGAAGCCGCGGCGGCACGCGATTCCGCCGCCATGTTGCGCGACGAGCGAGAGTCCGCGCTTCAGCGCGGCACCGCCGAGGACGAAGCGCTCCGTTCGCTGAAGCCGGAGGGCGCACAGGTCGCACCCGACCCCGACGAGCTGGCAAGCACGCGGGCCGAGTGGGAGAAGCTGCGCGAGCTGGTGACGGAGGCTCAGTTGAACGAGGCTCGGGCCGCGGCGGCGCTCGATCGGGTCGACCGCGAGCACCGCGCTCAGAGAAGCGCGCTGACCGGAACCGTCGAGCGATCCGCTCGACTGGAGCAGGAGTCGCAGAAGCTCAAGGTCGGCCTTACCCAAGACGTGGAAGTGTCGGAGAGCGCCGCGGCCGATTTGGAGTCGCTGTTCGAGGAACGGACGGAACTGGAGGGCTTGGCCAGCGAGAGCGACGCGCGCGCCGATGAGATGCGGCAGAAAGTAACCGACATCGAAACGTATCTCCGGCGCGTGCAGCAGGAAGAGCGCACCCACTCGGAGCGGCGGCACGAGCTGGAGCTCGAGAAGACACAGATCGACGCGGAGCTGAAGCGGACACGCGAGCGCCTGGAGGACGAGTGGGGCCGGCCTTACGACGAGCTGTGCACCGAAGTCGAACCTGCGACCGGCGAGCACGATGAGCTTCGCCAGGAGCTCAAGGAGACGGCCGAGTGGCTCGGCAGGGCCGGGCTCGTCAACATGCTGGCGGAACAGGAGTACACGGAGGAGGGTGAGCGGCTCGAGTTTCTCGAGGCGCAGCGTGCCGATCTGGCAAAAGCTCGCGATGATTTGCGTAACACCATCCGCGAGATAAACGAAACCGCTTCCAACGCGTTCCTGCAGACGCTCGAGCAGATCCGCCTCAACTTCAAGCGCACGTTCGCCAGCCTGTTCGCCGGCGGCGAGTGCGATGTGTGGCTCGATGACCCGACGGACCCGCTCGACTCGCCGGTCGAGATCTCGGCCAGCCCGGGCGGCAAGCGGACCCAGCGAATCCACTTGCTTTCGGGCGGCGAGCGCGCCCTCACGGCGCTCTCCCTGCTCTTCGCCATCTACCTGGTGAAGCCGAGCCCGTTTTGCATCCTCGATGAGGTCGACGCGCCGCTCGACGAAACGAACATCCGGCGTTTCGTGACGATGCTGGAGGAGTTCAAGTCGAGCGTGCAGTTCATCGTCATCACGCACAATCCGGTGACGATCGAGGCGGCGGACTGGATCTACGGCGTCACCATGGAAGAGCCCGGCGTCTCCAAGGTCGTGGGCGTGGAGTTCAGCGAGTACGCCCGCGGCGCCGTGGCCTGATCGGCGATGAGGCTCGTCACAGTAGGGACGGGGACCGTGGTGCCCGATCCCGACCGCGCTTCCTCCTGTTATTTCGTCGAACACGGCACGACTCGGATCGTGGTCGATTGCGGGGCCGGCGCGCTTCAGGGGCTCGCGCGCAGCGGCATACCCTGGGGCGAGATCGACGGCATCGTCATCAGCCATTTCCACGCGGACCACATCGGCGAGATCCCGTCCCTGATCTTCGCGCTTCGACACGGGCTCGCCGTCCCGCGCTCCAGGCCGCTTCAGGTTTGGGGGCCCGAAGGCACGCGGCGGTTGTTCGAAGCCTGGGCGTCCGCATTCGGATCATGGATCGTCGATCCCGGTTTCGGCATCGAAGTTCACGAGGTCGGCCCCGGCGAAACCGTCTCGATCGGTGAGCTGATCGCGCGCTTCGCCCCCACGCTGCACACGGAAGAGAGCCTCGCGCTCCGCCTGGAGGCCGGCGGTTCGGCGCTCGGTTACACCGGCGACACCGGGCCCAGCGAGAGTCTGGCGGAGTTCTTCCGTGGGGTCGATCTTCTGCTGGCCGAATGCTCGCTACCCGATGACCTGGTGGGGGATAACCACCTGTCACCTTCGCGGCTGGCGCGCCTGGCGGCCGGCGCGGGTCCGGGTAGGCTCGCGGTGACTCACGTCTACCCGCAGCTATGGGGCGTCGACGTTCCGGCGCTCGTCCGGGCTGCCGGTTACGACGGCGAGATCACGATGGTGAGCGACGGTCTCGAGATTCAGGTCTGAGGCGCGAAGTCCCGTTGATAATCCTGTGATAGATCGATGTTAGTTGTAATGAAGCCCGACTCCCGTTGGGAGGACATGGACGCGGTCGTTCAGGCCGTGCGTGACATGGGCTGCGATAGCCGGCTCGTCGAAGGCGTGCAGCGCGTTGCGGTGGGCCTCCTCTGCAGCGTCAGCAACGTCGACGCGTGCCGCTTGGCGGAGCTGCCCGGTGTGCTCGAGATCGTGCCGGTAACCCGGCCGTACAAGCAGGTGAGCCGGGAATGGCGCGCTGAGCCGACTGTCATCGAGCTGGATAACGGCACGGTGATCGGCGGTCGCGACGTCGTGCTCATGGCTGGCCCGTGCTCGGTGGAAAGCGAGGCGCAGATACTCGGCGCGGCGTCGTCGCTGAAG
>JBDHAL010000058.1:0-15234 GCA_039588075.1 Gemmatimonadota bacterium
CGAGCTGGCGTCCGAGATCAAGACGATTCGGCAGGAACTTTCGGCGCTGGGCTTTCGCGTGCCCGGCCGTGGTTTTTTCAGGACCGAGTGAGCATAAACGACAACAAGACAGGAGACATGACAGGGCCAAGCCAAAACGTGAGCATCCTCCAGCAGCTCCTCGATCTTCAGGCGGTCGATCTGGAGATCAGCAGCGCGGAGCAGGAGCTCAACCAGTTCGTGGACACTCTGGCGACCGCTGAGGATGGCGTCGTCAGCCTCGAGTCCCGCGTCGAGCAGATCGGCAGCGAGGTCGAGCGCGCACGCGGCGACGCCCGCACCATGGAGCGCGCCGTCGACGACAAGCGTGACGTCATGGATCAGCTGCGTACCAAGGTCAACAAAGTCCAGAACGAGAAGCAGTACGGCGCTGCCACCCTCGAGTTCGACCTGGCACGACAGGAGATTCGCCAGCTGGAGGACCGGGCGCTCGAGAAGCTGCAGGCGGTCGAGGAACTGGAGGGCCGCCAGAACGCGCTACAGGCCGAGCTCGACGTCGCGCGCTCCGAAGCCGAGCCGCTTCGCGAGGCGACCGAGGTGCGGCGCCAACAGTTGCAGGAGGAGCTGGCCATCAAGCGCGACAAGCGCGAGAACCTGGCCATGAGGATCGACAAGCCGGCGATGGGGGTCTACGACCGGATCCGCAGCGGCCGCTCGCTGGTCGCCCTCGCTCCCCTCAGCGACGGGATGTGTGGACACTGCTTCACCTCCGTGACCATACAGCAGGAGATGCAGATCAAGGGGATGTCGATCCTGATCAACTGCGAGGGATGCGGCGTCATCCTGTATCCCGATGAGTTGAAGATCTGAGCCCGGCACGCCTCATGTCGCAGGCCACGCCAACGTCGGTTGCGGTCGTTATCTTGGTGAGCGAGGAGGAGGTGGTGGTGTGAAGCCCATTCTTGGCCAGCCCGCTCCGGTCGATCCGGCGGCCGTCCAGGCCCTGGTCTCCCAGTTGAGCGTCCCTGAACCGATCGCGGCCATCCTGATTCGCCGAGGCTACGGCGAGCCGGAAGCGGCCAAGACCTTCCTTCGCCCAAAGCTCCGCCACCTGCACGATCCCTGGTCGATGGCCGGTATGTCGGACGCGGTCGATCGTATCTCCGCTGCGATCGATTCCGATGAGATGCTGCTCGCCCACGGCGATTACGATGTGGACGGAGTCTGCGGCACCACGCTTCTCACCCGTGCGCTCCGCGACCTCGGCGCCCGCGTCGAACCCTTCGTCCCCAACCGGCTCGAGCATGGGTACGACTTCGGGCCCGCCGGCCTGGCTCGCGCCGTCGAGGTCGGTGCCGGCCTGGTCGTCACGTGCGATTGCGGGATCACCGCCCACGAGACCGTTGCCGCCGCCCGCGGCGAAGGGATCGACGTCGTCGTCTCCGATCATCACACGCCGCTGCCCGAGCTGCCGCCGGCCGTTGCCGTGCTCAACCCGCACCGTCCCGACTGCGAGTACCCCGAGCAGGTTCTGAGCGGCGCCGGTGTCGCCTTCAAGCTTCTTCAGGCGCTCTCCGAGCGATCTGGCCGGTCCGTCGACGATCTCTATCGCTACCTCGATCTCGTGGCCATGCCGACCATCGCCGACCTGGTGCCGCTGACGGGAGAGAATCGCACTCTAGCCCGCTTCGGCCTCAAGGTCTTGGAGCGTACGGCCAACCCGGGCCTGCGGGCGCTCCTGCAGGTGACAGGCCTGAAGGGCCGCTCCATCAACTCGGGCCAGGTCGCCTTCGTCATTGGCCCGCGCATCAACGCGGTCGGCCGCATGGGCGAAGCGATGCGCGGAGTCCGCCTGCTGCTCACCGATGACGAAACGGAAGCGACGCGGCTGGCGGAGCTGGTCGATGCCGAGAACACGGTGCGCCAGGAAGTCGACCGGGCGACGCTCGAGCAGGCGTTGGAGATCCTCGAGCGTACTTTCGACCCCGAGGGTGGCCGTGCCATCGTCCTCGCCTCCGATGACTGGCACCCGGGCGTCATCGGCATCGTCGCTTCTCGGGTCGTCGAGCGCTACTACCGTCCAACCGTGCTCATCGCCCTCGACGGCGCGAGCGGGAAAGGCTCCGGCCGCTCGATCCCCGGCTTCCACCTCTACGACGCTCTCAAGGCCTGCGAGGGACACCTCGAGCAGTTCGGCGGCCACAAAGCCGCCGCCGGCGTCAAGATTCGCCGCGAGTGTGTGGACGCTTTTCGCGAAGCGCTTAACGCCATCGCCGCCGAGCGGTTGATGCCGGACGACCTCCGGCCACGGCAACGCGTCGACGTCGAGATGCCCATGTCTGGCCTGTCCGAAGAGTTGTGGCGGTTCCTCTCCCACTTCGGCCCCTTCGGGCAGGGTAACCCCAAGCCGGTCTTCCTGGCCCGCGACGTTCGCGTCGCCGGGTCGCCCCAGGTCGTCGGGTCGAATCACCTGCGCCTGCGATTCGCTGCCGGAGAGGGTGCGACCGCAGAAGCCATCGCCTTCGGGCAAGCGCACGAGGCAAAATGGCTGCACGAATCGGCGCGGGTCGACGTGGCTTTCCACGTCGGGATGCGCAACTGGCAGGGAGTCGACTACGTGCAGGCCCAGGTCATCGACGTGCGGCCGAGTGAAGCGGCTTGGGCGATCTCAGAATCGTAGCCGGCCGGTGGGGCCGGCGCCGGATCAAGGCCCCGCGCGGCCGCTCGGTTCGGCCGACCCCGGAGCGCGCCCGCGAGGCCTGGATGAACGTGCTCGGCGCCGAGCTCGATGACGCCGGCGTCCTCGACCTCTTCGCCGGCAGCGGCGCCCTCGGCCTCGAGGCCCTCTCCCGGGGCGCTCGCCATGCCACCTTCGTCGAGCGCGACGGCCGCGCCATCGCCTGCCTGCGCGGCAACATCGAGACCCTGGGCGCCGCCGACCAGACCACTGTCATAAACGCCAACGTGTTCAGCTACCTGGGCGGCCTGGCCCCGAATGCCTTCGACATAGCCTTCGCAGATCCCCCCTATGGCAGCGGCCTCGCAAGCCGACTCGTCCGCCACTTCCTGCAGGCCCCGTTCGCCCGTATCCTGTCTGTGGAGCACGACCCCGCTGAGGAGTTAGCTTTACCTCAGGCGGCTGAGGAGCGCCGCTATGGCGATACGATTATTGCGTTCATCTACCGAGGACAGGTAACCGGTGACCGGTAACCGGTTACCGGTAATTTCGAACTTACCGGTCACCGATTACCGGTTACCGATCACACGACGCCCGAACCGAGACCGACAATGCCCAAAGCCCGAACAGCGACCTATCCAGGCAGCTTTGATCCCCTAACCCTCGGCCACGAGGACATCGCTCGTCGCAGCCTCAAGTTCGTGGACCGGCTAATCATCGCGGTGGCCCACCATCCCACGCAACAAAAGGACAGGCTCTTCAGCGTGCCCGAGCGGATCGAGATGCTGGAGGAGTGCTTTGCCGACGAGTCGCGGATCGAGGTTGTCGAGTTCAGCGGGTTGCTGGTCGATTTCTGCAAGCGGGTCAACGCCATGCTCGTCGTCCGCGGGCTGCGCGCCGTTAGCGATTTCGAGTACGAGTTCCAGATGGCCCTGATGAACCGCGAGCTCGACGACAAGCTCGAAACGGTGTTCATGACGCCAGGCGTCGAGTACACGTTCATCAGCGCCTCGTTGGTCCGCGAGGTCGCATCGCTGGGCGGCGACGTGTCGGAGTTCGTCTCGGAGCCCGTCCTGCGGCGGCTCGAGCAGAAGAAGATCTCGGGCTAGCCCTCCTATGGCGTTCCTGCAGAAACTGGCCGAGCGGGCCTGCGAGGCCGGTCGCCGCATCGTCCTGGCCGAAGGCGAGGATGAGCGCGTTCGCGAAGCCGCGCTCCGCCTCCAGGCGACATCCCACATCGATCCCATACTGCTGGTCCCCGACCCCTCCGTCGCGCCGCCTGACGGCTGGAGGGGCCCGCTCCGCTGTCCGCGTGAGGATCCCGAGCTCGAGCGCTACGCGGAGCTTTATCGCTTGATTCAGCCCGGCAAAGAACTCGACGACGAAACGGCCCGCGACCGCGTCTCCGACCCGCTGTTCTTTGCCGCGATGATGGTTCGCGCCGGTGATGGCGATGGCGCCGTCGCTGGCGCCGACCACTCCACCGGCGACGTCATCCGCGCGGCGCTCCGCTGCATCGGGACCGCGCCCGGCCACTCCTACGTGACCGGCGCTTTCTACATGGTGGTCCCCTCGTTCCGCGGCACGCCTGAGCACGAGGTCCTGACTTTCGCCGACGCCGGGGTCATCCCCGATCCCGATCCAGACCAATTGGTCGAGATCGCCGCCCAGGCCGCCGAGATGCGCCCGATCGTCGTCGGCGACCAGCCGCGCGTCGCTTTCCTGTCGTTCTCCACCCGGGGCAGCGCCGAGGGCCCGGCCGTCCGCAAGATGCGGGCGGCGCACAGCAGCTTTCAGGCCGCCTATCCCAACGTCGCTGCCGACGGCGAGCTGCAGGCCGACGCCGCTCTCATCCGCCACGTCGGCCAGCGCAAGGCGCCCGACAGTCCTGTCGCCGGTCACGCGAACGTGCTAATCTTCCCGGACCTGGGAGCGGGCAATATCGCCTACAAGCTCGTGGAGCGCCTGGCCGGCGCCACCGCCATAGGGCCGATCCTCCACGGGCTGGCACGCCCCTTCAACGATCTGTCGCGCGGGGCGGACCCGGAGGCAATAGAATCGGTGGCCTATGTCACCGCCGTCATGGCCTGCAGGCCTTGATTCGAGGGGCGCCGCCGTTACAGTATGACCTGTATGAATTACCTTGGAGGGTAGATGAACTTCGAGATCTCCGATCAAGACGGCGTGACTATCGTTGAGGTCACCGGCCAGCTCATCGTGGGCAACCGCCAGGAACTGAAGGACGACGTCCTCAAACTTCTGGACGGCGGCTCGCGCAAGTTTCTGATCGATTTCCGGGACACCGCCTACATCGACTCGTCCGGGCTCGGCGTGTTGGTCAGCCTGTCGAAGAAGATCCGCGAGAAGGGCGGTGAGATGCGGCTGTCGAATCTCAACGAAGATCTCCGCACCCTGTTCGAGCTGACCAAGCTCGATACGCTTTTCCACATCGCCGAATCCCGGAATCAGGCGCTAGGCGATTTCTGAGCGGGCGATGCGCGGGGGCGAGGAAGAACAAAGAACCGCGCTCGTCGTTACCCAGAGACCCGATCTGGGTGCGGACCTGACGGAGGCCGTCGACGGGCTCGGCTTCTCCACCCAGATCATCTCTACCCTAGATCATCTCGAGACCCACGCCGACGCCCGGCCTGAGCTGGTCCTCACCGATATCGCGCTGAGACCCACTTCCGCCCAATGGCGGTCGATGGCCCAGCTGTTTCCACGATCCGCTCTCTGGGCCGTCGCCGACCCCACTCAATCCAACATCCGAGACGTCACGTTCGCCTTCAAGCACGGCTGCCACGATTGCCTCATGCTGCCGGTCACTTCCGAGCAGCTCGGTGCCAAGCTCGCCGGCATCGGCCGGCCGCCCGGCGCCAAGCCCGGCGATCTCGATCGCTTCATGTCCAACGAGCTCAACCTCGAGCTACCCAGCGACGTCTCCATCATCGAGCACGTCATCCGCATGCTCGCCGGCTGCGCTCGTGACTTCCGCAGCTACGGACCCCGCACGCTCGTCAACATGCGCATCGCCATCAGCGAGGCGCTCTCCAACGCCATCCTTTACGGAAACGAGGGCGATCACGACAAGAAGGTCAGGGTGCGGGCCAACGTCGATGCGTGGAGGATCAAGGTCCAGGTCACCGATGAGGGTCCCGGCTTCGATCCCGGACAGGTCCCGGACCCCACCAGCAGCGACGCGCTCCAGGCATCCGGCGGCCGCGGCCTCTTTCTCCTCCGGCAGCTCGCCGATGACCTGTCGTTCAATCAGCCCGGCAACTCCGTCACCTTCACCCTGAAGAGCGATTGGCAGGCGTCCAAGGTCGGTGAGCCCGTCCGCTCCGTCGCCCGCGACGTCGAGGTGCTCGCCGTCCTCGTCGAGGGCATGCGCGTCAGCTCCGGCACCGACGTTCATCTCTGGACCGAGAACCTCGACGGCGCCATCGAACACGTCGCGCCCGCCGATGAGATAATCGAGCGGCCCGACGGCAAGCTTCACTGGCTCCGTACTCCGGGCATCAGGTACGCCGTCCAGGTGCGGCCCGGCGGCGACCGCGCCTCCGAGCGCTGGGCGCAGTTCTGCCGCGACCTTCTCGACGGCGCCCTCGCCTACGAAATGCGCCTCGCCGAAAGCCGCAGGGACCTCGCCGAGCGAGAGGAAGAGATCGAGTTGCTCCACAGCATCACCGAGACTCTCGGCGCCTTCCCGCGCTTCGAGGACGCCGCACGGCAGATTCTCAAGAGCGTCGTCCGCGTCACCGGCGCCGATCGCGCCTCTCTCTGGATCTACGAGTCCGAAGCGGAGGAACTCGTGCTCGCCGCCTCGGAAGGCGCTCCCCGCCATGAGACGGAAAGGGTCCCCATCAGCCACCCATCCTCCGTGTCGGCCCTCGCCTTCCGCGAAAACCGCACGGTCAGGCTCGACGAAGCCAGCGACCTGCCGCCCGCGCTGGCCGATCGCTTCCTCGACAATCCCGAGCCCTGGGTCGCTGTCCCCATCACGACAACCAGCCCCGACGGCTCGCCCAGCAGGGTTGGAGTCCTCAACCTCATCGGTCGTCGCAGCGGCTCAACCGTGTCCGGCGTCGGCGAGACGAAACTCCTCATGACCCTGGCACGGCAGATCGGCAGCGCCGTGGAGAACCTCAGGCTTTTCGACGAGATCCTCCACCGCGAGCGCCTGATCGGCGAGTTGGAGCTGGCCCGCGATCTCCAGATGGGACTGCTCCCTGACCTGGACGAGTTCAAAGAGATCGGTGAATTCGCCGCCCGCTCCGTGCCCGCCCGGCCCGTTGGCGGCGACTTCTACCAGCTCTTCAAGCTGGCCGGCGGTAAGGTCGGCGCCATGCTCGGCGACGTGACCTCACACGGGTTCAGCGCCTCGCTCATCATGGCTCTCTCCATGAGTGCCATGGGCATCTACGCCGGCGAAACGACCTCGCCCGGCGACCTGCTGCGGGCTCTCCACCGCGCTCTCATTCACAAGCTCGAGAGCACGGAGATGTTCATGACGGTCTTTTACGCCGTGATCGATCCCGTGAAGAACGTGCTCACATTCGCAAACGCCGGGCACGCGCACGCATTCGGGTTGCACGGTGAGGATCCGCCACAGCGGCTCGCCGCCACCAGCCCGCCCCTCGGCATCGCCGAGTACGACTCCTACGGCGAAAACTCCGTGCCCTGGATGCCGGGCGACGTTCTTTGCCTCTTCACCGATGGCCTCACCACCCCGGCGCTCAAGAGCACCGAGAAAGCCGTGCTCGAGGTGGTCGACGTGTGTCGCGAGATGCCCGCAACCGAGATCGTCGACGCTATGTTCGAGGCGCGCCGCCTGCAGGGCGGGGAGGCGCCCGACGACCAGACCGCCTTCGTGCTCCGCATCTAGGACTCCCGCGTGAACATCGGGCCGCGCCGCCAGGCCAAGAAGTCGCTCAGCCAGAACTTCCTCGTCGACCCCAACCTACAGCGCAAGATCGTCGAGGCCCTCGAACCGGGCGAAGGCGACCACGTGGTCGAGATCGGCCCCGGCACCGGCGCCCTCACCGACCACCTCGCCGGGAACGCAAAGCATCTCACGCTCATCGAGCTGGACGACGCGCTGGCCGCCGAGCTGTCCGAACGGTACGCCGGCCGCGATGACGTCGACGTCGTTCATGCCGATGCCCTCAAGACCTCCGTCGCCGGGCTCGCCGGCGTCGATCGCTACAAGGTCATCGGCAACATCCCCTACGGCATCACCACCCCTATTATCTTTCACTTATTGGATGAGCGCCCGCGCCCCCGGGTCATTGTCCTCACGGTGCAGAAGGAAGTGGCGGAGCGCCTGATGGCGGCCCCGGGCACCAAGACCTACGGTGCCCTGACGGTTGGTTTGCAGGCCGTCGCCCACGTCGAAAAACTGTTCGCCCTCCCTCGCGGCGTATTCCGTCCGCGCCCCGACGTCGACTCCACCGCCATCCGCATCGTGCCCCACTCACCGCCGCCCCTCACCGATGCCCAGGAGATCGCGCTACGCCAACTGACGCGCGCCGCGTTCAGCCGCAGGCGCAAACAGATCCAGAAGGTCTTGAGGATGGCCCCGGAATATGATCTCTCCGGTGAGCAAGTGGACGCAGTCTTGAAGTCGCTGCGCATCGACCCAGCCAAGCGCCCCGATGCCCTCCCGGTCGCCGACTACCTAACCCTGTCAGCCGCCCTCAACGACGACCCCGACACCTAGCCGTTGCCCTTACCGGTCACCGGTCACCGGTCACCGGTCACCAATCAGTTTCGGCGACAACATCCCCGCCACCGCGCCGTTACCGGTCACCCTCCGCCGATGATAGTCCAACTGGCCCAGGTGATAGCCGAGATGCGCGGCGAGATGTACGAGGAAGACGCCGGTCGTGAGATTCACTCCGCCGAGCTTCTCCGGGTACTCGGCGCTGAGATCTCCGTCATCCAATCCAGCCAGCCCGGTCTCCAGCGCGGATTCGGCGGCGGCGATCTGCTCCAGCAATACCGAGCGCGGCACGTCTCTGTCCCCGAATTCGGCCTCCCGGTCGCGGACGTAGTCCGATCCGCCCAGCCGCGCGCCGATATAGTGCTGGAGGTTCCCCGCCAGGTGGAGGGCCAGGGTCCCGGCGGAGTTGTCGATCCCCGGCGCCAATTTCCAGATGTCGCTCTCGTCCTCGTACGCCTCGATCTGCTTCGCCAACCCCCGCAGATCGCGCACCATCACCTGAAGCAACCATTCCGCCATCATTCGTCCACTCTCTTGCTATGGGTCAGATGAAATTCGCCTCCGCCTACTTGCTGTCGGCCTACCAGCATTTCACCTTGCGAAGTTACCGGTCACCGGTCACCGGTTACCGGTCACCGGTTAGCGGCTTCACCCAGGATCTCCGCGTAGCCCTCGAGGAGAGAGTCCTGGAACTCGAGCAGGATCAGCAATCGCCCGGTCAGGCCCCTCAGATGTTCCTCGGCGTTTTCGTCGGAGATGTTTCCGAAGCCGCTGATCCTCTCGAGGATCGCCGTCTGGCTCCCATCGTACACATCCTGCATGTCGTACAGGCGCGCCACCCGCGTGACCCAGTCGAACTCCATGAAGTGAGTGGCCTGCGTGACTTGGGCGGTTTGCCACGCCGCCGTCGATAGCAGCGCGAACGAAAAATCGATGCTGATCCGGCCCTCTCTGCCTTCCTTCAGCTGCCGCAACCCTTCCTCCAATGTCCCTAGCATCGCCTCGTTGTCCGCCCTGCCGTCGAGCAACTCCGCCCGGTTCGTCTCCACCTCCGCCAGGATGCTTTCACGCGCCCGCGCCGCCAGCTCCATGTTCGCACGGTCGTCCCGCCACTCGTCCACCGCCAGCGCCACCAGCACCGCGAACATCACCGACGCCGCCTCCAACAGCAGCTCCGGCAGCCTGCCCACCAGCCTGCGCCGTACTCGCAGCTCTTTCTCCCCCTCGCTCATGTCACCCTGCCTCTGTTGCTAAACCCGACGACGATAACAACGACAACGATAACGAGAAACGAGAAGCGAGGTCACCCCCCTCTCTCCGCCTTTTTCTCGCTTCTCGCTGTCGTTGTCATTGTCGTTGTCGACACAGTCCCATTCCTTATACCCCCGCCAGGGAACCGCCCACCCATCCTAGACGTTCCTTAGAGTTGGCATTACAATAATGATTCTTGATATCAGCCGGGGACGGGATCCCGCCCCGCCCCATTCGAGCCCCAATCATTCAGGAGGATTCATCATGGCGATCCGTCTGGGCGACGCCGCCCCCAACTTCACCGCGCAGACCACCGAGGGCACCGTCAACTTCCACGACTGGAAGGGGAACGGCTGGGCCGTCCTGTTCTCCCACCCAAAGGACTACACCCCGGTCTGCACCACCGAGCTGGGCACCGTAGCCGGCCTGAAGCCGGAGTTCGAGAAGCGCAACACCAAGGTCATCGGCCTGAGCGTCGACCCCGTCGACTCGCACGAGGGCTGGGCCCGTGACATAAAGGACGTGACCGGCAACGAGCTGAACTTCCCGCTCATCGCCGACCAGGACCGCAAGGTCTCCGACCTTTATGACATGATCCACCCGAGCGCCGACGACACGATGACCGTACGCTCGGTCTTCATCGTGGACTCGGACAACAAGGTCAGGCTGACGCTGACCTACCCGGCGAGCACCGGCCGCAACTTCGACGAGCTGCTCCGCGTCATCGACTCGCTGCAGCTGACCAGCGACCACGGCGTCGCCACGCCCGCCGACTGGAGGCAAGGCGACAACGTGATTATCGGTGGGGGAATCACGGATGAGGAGGCGGCGAAGAAGTTTCCGGGGTATGAGACGGTTAAGCCGTATTTGCGGGTAACACAGCAACCTAGGTAACTGCTTGGGAATGTTGATTCCGGGATTACGGAATAGGGGAGTCTGGAAGTGCGAAGTTACTTCCTATTTCCAAACTCCCCAATTCCGTAATCCCGGAATCAACATTCGAGATTCCCTTCTCGTTTCTCCCTGTCGTTGTCTTTGTCGTTGTCGCTGTCGACATAGCCCCGTCAGGGACCATCCGTAGCCAGAATCCGCTCGTAGTCGATAATATCGAAGCCATCGACCAGCACCCCCCGCCGCCGCCCCACCTCCGAGAACCCGCAGCGCTCGTATATCCTTCGCGCCGGTGCGAAGAACGGCAGCTCATCCGTCGTCACCCGCGCCTTCTGAAACTCCCACACCGTAAACCGACGCAAAATCTCCTCGATCTGCCGCCGCCCATAACCGTGCCCTTGAAACTTCGGTAAGATGCAGTTGTGCCCGATGACCCCGACCTCCGGCCACCCCGTCGGATTCCAAGACCCAAACCCAATCACTTCGTCATTCAGCCGGGTGGCGAACCCGCACTCTCCCACCGTATCAGGCTCATCGAACACGGCCGCGTCATAGCTCAGCCAATCCGCGTGCAGTTCCTCCACCTTCTCCGCCGGCAACTCCTCGAGCAGCGCGTCGTAGCACTCGACGAGCATATCGAACACGAGCCCCTTACGGAACTCCGAGAACGGATCAAACACTATCACGTCAGATGCCCTCCCCTCCAAGCCCCAAGCATCGCCGCCTCCCCCAACCCCCAATTCCAAACTCCCCTGTTCCGTAATCACGTAATCAAATTCGAATTCCCACCAACCTCGAACTTCAAAGGCCGTATGTCATCCAAAATACACCTCCCGACCCACCAAATCCAAGCCCAAACACCTGATCACAAACTTGAAAAAAGCCCGCTGTTCCCCCCTCCCACTTCCCCCAAAAAGCCCCGGCTTGGGGCGGTTTGCGCCCCATGTTCCCGCGGCCTATTTTCCGTCAACATGTTGCCTCCGACCGGGTCGTACACCGATGGCTTCCCAGCCGCCGGAGCGGCCTCCGGTGCCGGTAGTGATCCAGACAGCCCCAGCTTGACCGCGCCCGGAACCAGACGCTTGCGGCCAGAGCCCAGAGCCTCAGAGGTCGGCCTTCGCACCAGGGCCCAAACCTCATGAGCGCCGAACTGGGCGTTCGCTGGGACGATCTCCCACTACTCAGGGAGCGAGCCGTATCCCTGCTGATGGCGGGTCCGGCGCATACGCCTGCCCTCGCCGAGCAGATCTTCGGGATGCGGTACGGACCGCCGCGCCTTGCCGCCTCGCTGGTCCGCGAGGTGCTCGACGGCGATCCCCGCTTCCAGGCGCACCGGGGGCGCTGGCTGCTTTGCGAGGAGCAGGGAACCTATGCCTCCGTCTCGCTCCAAGACATGGAGTTCGTGGTAGTGGATGTGGAGGCGACCGGCGGCTCCCCGGCCAAGGACGACCGGGTGACGGAGGTGGCGGCGGTACGGATCAGCGGCGGCGCGATCGTGGACAGCTACGAGTCGCTGGTGAACCCGGAGCGTCCGATCCCGCCGGTGGTTACGTCGCTTACAAACATCACGGAGCAGATGGTCGCCGGCGCGCCGCGGTTCGGCGAGCTGGCGGAGTCGCTCCGCAGTGCTCTGGGGGGCGCTGTGTTCGTCGCTCACAACGCCGGCTTCGACTGGCGGTTCCTGAGCTCGGAGTTCGAGCGCTGCGGGGCCGGCCGCCTGGGCGGCGAGACGGTCTGCACGCTGCGGCTCGCCCGGCGCCTGCACCCGGAGTTGCCGCGGCGCAGCCTGGGCGCGCTGGCCGACTATTACGCGATCACCGTGGACCGCTGGCACCGTGCGGGGTCCGACGCCCATGCGACGGCCGAGCTGTTCATCCATTTCTTGGCCCGGCTGGCGGACCACGGGGTCGAGGATTGGGGCTGCCTGCAGGCGTTCCTGCGTGGCGAGTACCCGCGTGCGGAAGAGGAGGAGACCGGCGAGGTGACGAACTGATGGCGGGAGCGGTAACGCGTGGTCTGGGGCGGTTCCGGCTGCACGCGCTGGACGCGGGCCTGCAGCGTCTGGACGGCGGCGCGATGTTCGGCGTGGTGCCCAAGCCGCTGTGGGAGAAGAAGATAGCCCCCGACGAGCGCAACCGTATCCCGTTGGCCATGCGCCCGTTGCTGGTCGAGACCGGCGACGAGTTGGTTCTCATCGACACCGGTTCCGGCAACAAGGACGACGCCAAGTTCAAGGACATCTATGGCCTGGAGAACGACGGCGAGCCGACGGCGCTGGAGGATTCGATCCGCGCCGCCGGCTTCCAGCCGTCCGACGTGACGCTGGTCATCAATACGCACCTCCACTTCGACCACGCCGGCGGCGACACGGTGCGGCAGCCGGACGGCAGCGTCGTCCCGGCGTTTCCCGGCGCCCGCCACGTGGTCCAGCGCTACGAGTGGGAGTTCGCGCACCTTCAGAACGAGCGAATCCGGGCTAGTTACCTGCTACCCAACTTCGAGCCGGTGAACGAGGCCGGTCTCTTCGACTTCGCCGAAGGCGTGCAGGAAGTCGTGCCGGGCATCCAGACCTGGCCCACACCCGGACACACGCCGGGCCACTCTTCTGTTTTCATAGAGTCGGAGGGCGAATCCGCCCTTTACGTGGCGGATCTGGTACCCACGGCGGCTCACCTGCCGCTGCCCTGGATCATGGGCTACGATGTGGATCCCCTGATCACCTTGGAGACCAAGAGAACCGTTCTCCATAGGGTGGAGAGGGAACGAACTTTGCTGGTATTTGAGCATGACCCCACCACTCCATGGGGCTATCTGGCGCCCGAGGAGAAGAGACCGACTCTGGTCGCCCAGCGGCCGGACTAGACAGGTTGTGGCGAAATGTCTGACCCAAGAACGACTCCCGTTATCGTTAGCGCCGCCCGGACGCCGATCGGCAGGTTCCTCGGCGGTCTGGCCAAGCTCAAGGCCCCCCAGCTGGGGTCCATCGCCATCCGCGAGGTCGTCGGTCGCGTCGGCATAGAGCCCGGCGACGTCCAGGATGTTATCATGGGAAACGTCCTGCAGGCGGGCGTCGGCCAGGCGCCGGCCCGGCAGGCGTCGATTGGTGCCGGGATACCCGCCAGCGTTCCTGCCGTCACCATCAACAAGGTCTGCGGCTCCGGGCTCAAGGCGGTGATGCTGGCCGCCCAGTCGATCAAGGCCGGCGACGCCGAAGTCGTCGTGGCCGGTGGCCAGGAGTCGATGTCGAACGCGCCGTTCTACCTCTTCGGCTACAGGGACGGCGTGAAGTTCGGTACGCAGAACATGGTGGACGGGCTGATCTACGACGGGCTCTGGTGCGGCTTCCACGACTGCCACATGGGCGGTCACGCCGAGTACACGGCGAACAAGGCCGACGTATCTCGAGCCGACCAGGACCAGTTCGCCTTCGACAGCCAGCAGAAGGCGGTGGCCGCCATGGAGTCGGGCAAGTTCGACGCCGAGGTCGTCACGGTGGAAGTGCCCGGCCGCAAGGGTAAGGTCACGGTAGTCGACAAAGACGAGGGCCCAAGGGCCGACACGACCCTCGAGGCCCTGGCCAAGCTCAGGCCCGTGTTCGGCGACAGCGCGCCCGCCGAGGTAAAGGACTACTCGGTGACCGCCGGCAACGCGTCGGCGCTCAACGACGGCGCCGCGGCTCTGCTCGTCACCTCGCAGAGGTTCGCCGAGGATCGCGGGCTGCCGATCATGGCGAAGATTCGCAACTACGCCGTCGGCGCCACCGAACCGCAGGACCTGTTCTTCGCACCGGTGGACGGAGTGCAGAAGCTGATGGAGAAGGACGGCACGTCGATCGGCGACTACGACCTCATCGAGATCAACGAGGCGTTCGCCGTCCAGACCCTCGCCGACGGTCGCGCACTGGGCTGGGATTGGAACAAGGTCAACGTGCACGGCGGCGCGGTTGCGCTCGGTCATCCGATCGGCGCGTCGGGAGCCCGTATTCTCGTCACCCTGCTGGGCGCCATGCAGGATCGGGACGCGAAGCTGGGCCTCGCCACGCTCTGCCTGGGCGGCGGCAACGCGGTCGCCGTCAGCGTCGAGCGCGTGTGACACGAAACGTAAACGGTTAGCCAGGATCAGCTATCAGCGTGAGCGTGAGAACTCAGAGCCGCGCGCTTGTTCGGGCGCCTGATGACTTCGTGACCAGCCCGTTCCTGGCTCTTGACCTAGTCAAGATCGGACTTGTGCTGCTGGTTAGCAGCCGATTTCGAAACCGAGCCCTCGAGCTATTCTAGCTGCGAGGGCTTTTTTTTAGGGGCCGGAGCCGGGCCGCGTGAGCGCGCGAGATCTCGTCTACGGTCCGGAAAAGCTGCGGGCGCCCTGGCGCCTGCTGCTCTTCCTGGTGCTGATGATCGCGGTTCTCTGGATCCTCGGCACCGTGACCGCTCCGCTGCTGCCCGATGGCGCCTCGGGGCTTTGGGCGATCGCCTACCGGCATTCGCTGGTGGTCGTCGCCGCGGCGATCGCTTCCGCGGCCATGATGCGCCTCTACGAGCGGAAGCCCTTCGCCGCGCTGGGATTCCCGGCCGGAGCCGAGGCCTGGCGCGGCTGGTGGGTCGGAGCGGCCATCGGCGGCGGCCTGATGGTGGCACTGGTCGTCCTCGAGACGATCGTCGGCTGGCTGAGGCCGGCGCCCGACGCCGGGACGTTCCTCGCCTGGCTCGAGCGCGCC
>JBDHAL010000059.1:0-25527 GCA_039588075.1 Gemmatimonadota bacterium
ACACCGCGCCGCGCGCCGCACGCTCGATGTCGGCATCCTCGAGCACGATGATCGCGTCCTTGCCACCTAGCTCCAGCACGACAGGCGTCAGCGACTCGGATGCCGCGGCCATGATCTTCCGACCCGTCGTCGACGAGCCCGTGAACACGATCTTGTCCACGCCAGACTCGATCAGCGCCGCCCCGGTTGTTCCGTCGCCCGTAGCGACGGTCACCAGGCTCTCCAGGCCGGTCGCTTCGGCGAACAGCTCGCCCAGCAGCGTGCCCGTCATCTGGGTGTACTCGGACGGCTTGAGTACGACCGCGTTGCCCGCCGCCGTAGCCGTGGCCAGCGACGCCACGCTGATCGCGAAAGGGTAGTTCCACGGCGTGATAGCGCCGATGACACCGTACGGTTCGTATACCACCCGGGCCCTGCGGCTGCCGAGCCATCCGCTCCCCGCCCTTCGTGCCAGCAGAATGGACGGCGCCGTGCGCTCGAGGTATCCCAGCTGGTCGCAGGCGATCACCAGCTCCGACATCGCCTCGCCCACTACCTTGCCCGTTTCCGAGCGAACAACTCCCGCTATATCCTCGGCCCGATCGACCAGCGTCCGTCGAAGTCGGCCCAGCGCCCGGGCGCGCTCCTCGAGCGATCGACCCGACCACTCTGCCTGCGCCGACCGGGCCGCCGCGACCAGCCCTCGCACCTCTTCGACGCCCATGATCGGCACATCACCGATCTCCCCGCCCGTGAGCGGATTCGTGCACACCAGCCGCTCGCGGCGGCGTTCCAGCTCTGTTCCCATCGTCGGTCTTTCCACTCAGTTTCGACCGGCCGACGTGTGCACGTGCACGATACGCCAGCGATTGCTCAGTCTTTGGAGCACCATCGTCTGGAGCCCGCTTACAGCGACCTCACCCTCATCGCCGATTCCGCTCAACCTGAACCGGCAGGTCATCCATGCCGTGCTCCCGGCGAGGCGGATTCTGATTTCATCGAACTCTAGGCGCCGGTCCTCGAGCACCTGGAGCTCGGGCACGAGGTGGCCGTCCCGGTAACTTTGCCAGCCGCGATCGACCGAACCGCCCTCGTAGACGGTCACGCTGTCGTGATAAATCGTGTCGAGCCCGGAAAGATCAGCCGTCTCGAAGGCGACGGAGATCTCCTCCAGAACCATGCGAACCCGGGTCGTATCGGCCGCCGGCGGCTCGCCGCTGGGCGTGCGCACGTCGGCCCGCTCGATGGTGCACGCGGCTAGCGCCAGCAACACGACTCCCAATGCGAGTGGAACGAGTACCGGTCGTAGCTTCGAGTCCATCAGTGGCGCGCCCACGCCATGCCATCCGGTTCGTCACCGCCCGCGATCGTCTCGATCGCCTCGAACGCATCGAGGTCGACCACCGTGAGCATGTCGTCCTGGGTATTGGCCACGTAGGCGACCTTCCCATCGGGTCTGATCTCGATGCCGACCGGCATGGCGCCGACGGCCAGCGTGCGCCCAACCGTCCAGCCGTCCGTGTGGATCTCCAGCAGCGTCTGCGCCGTCGCCTGGCTCACCAGCGCCCGCTTGCCGTCCGGCGTCACTTCGACGCGGATCGGGAAGCCGCCCACCTCCATGCTGTGAACGACCTCGTCGCTCGCGATGTCGATCACCGTGAACGTGCCCGCCTCGCGGTTCGTAACCAATAGGTACGTCTCGTCCACCGTCACCGCGATGCCTTCCGCTCCGGCGCCGGTCGGGATCTGCCGGATCACTTCACCGCTCTCGATGTCTATGGCCGTGACGTTTCCGGATCCGATGTTCGCTGTATACGCCTTTCCGTGCTTCTCGGATAGCGCCACCATGTGCGTCACACTTTGCCCGGTCTTCACCGCCCGCTTCACCTGCCGGCTCGCGACATCCACCTCCACCAGCTCCTGCGACCCCTCCGTCGTCACCCACACCGACGAGCCGTCCTTCGTGACGATGATCCCGTGCGGCCGCGTGTGCTCTCCCAGATCGACCATCCCCAGCGCCTCACGCTTCCACACGTCCACAACCGTCAGGCTGTTCGCCCCGTAGTTGGCCACGAACGCCAGGCCGCCGTCCGGCGTCACCGCCACTTCGTGCGGCCCCGGACCGGTCCCGATTCGCGCCAGCTCATCGCCCGTGGCCGGGTCGATGAACGATATCGTGTTCTCGCTCTTGTTCGTCACGAGCAGCACGTTCTCCTGCGCCGCCGGCCGTTTCGGCACGTAGACGAAGGCTAGGCAGGCCAGCAGAACTACGGCGAGTGCGAGTTGAGATCCGCGTATCATGTCGAATACCCTCCTGCCAGGTGGTGACCCAGGCCAACAGTAGGCCGGCTCGGCAGTCGCAGATCCCCACTGCGGCGTGCCGATGCCCATCCCATATCGCTCTTGGCTTGACAGGGAAACTTACAGGACCGGACGGAGCGATAAAAGAGCCGGGCTTCCCGGGCCTCGCTCAGACCGCCGCGAAGCCGATGGCGTCGCCGGACCAGCCCGGCGCGGCCTCGAAAGCCGCCAATACCTCCTCCGGCTCCCGAACCACCTGCCACATCGACCCGTGACGTGGGTCCATAAACCGCTCCTCTATGCAGCGCTCCAGCAATTCGATACAGGGATCGAAGAATCCCCGCGTGTTCACGAGTACGATGGGCCCCAGAAACGAGCCCAGCCGCTTCAGCGAGATCGCTTCCAGCAGCTCATCCAGCGTCCCCGAGCCGCCGGGGAGCGCCACCACCGCATCCGCGCCGTCGATCAGCATTCGCTTCCGATCGTGCAGGTCGTCCACCAGGTGGATCTCCGAAATATCCGCGTGGAACCACTCGAGTTCCTTCATGAAGCCCGGGATGATCCCGATCACCCTGCCGCCTTCGGCCAGCGCGCCGTCGGCCAGCCGGCCCATCGAGCCGGAACCACCGGCGCCGTAGACGATGGCCACATCGTTTTGCGCCAGGATCCTGCCCAGGCGCTCGGCGGCATCCATATACTCGGAGTCGGCCTTGGTACTCGAGGCGCAGTATACACAAGCCTTTTTTACGGGCATCGTCTCTCCGTTTCTGCGGGGGGGGTGAGGAAGGATGGCGCTGTAGATAGAGAGATGAAAGGGGGAGGCAACAGGTGAGAGGCGGAGGCAACAGCCGACAGCCGACAGCCGACAACCGACGTCTAAGTATTGTTGGATGTCCGACTTTCGACTTTCGAATCTCCACGTCCAGCGCAGGCGCCGCGGCGCTTAGCCGAGCGCCGCGATTCGAGAGCCGGGCGTCGAGAATCCAATAATACTTAAGGGTCGGTTGTCGGCTGTCGGCTGGCGGTTGTCGAATCAGTTTCTTCCGTATATCGGCGTGTCCGGCGCAAACGCCGCCCAGGCAAACCAAAACGGCGTATAACTAACCGCCCTCTCGAGCCAAAGCCCTTTCAGCGCCCCCGACACCGCCTCACCCAAGAAGTTCCAGCGCGTCCCCGTTTCCTCATCCACAACCCCGTCTCCGTCCGGCCGAAACGAAAGCGCTCGCCCATCCACCGTCCGCAGATAAGCGACCGCCGATCCCACATCGCGACCCTCGTTGATCGTGCGCGCGTCCACGGCCGACGCCGTTCCCGCCTGGTAGAACACCGCCACCGGTATCCCATCCACCTCGTGGTTGACCGCCACCTCTTCGGCGAGCGTCGATACCGGATACACGACGGCCGCATCGCCGACTTTCACCACCACGACACGCGCCATCACCGGCAACCGGCCGTCCGGGCGTCCGTCGAACAGAAACGGCCTGCCCGTGTCGTAGCCGTCATACGGGCTTCTCCCGTACGAGCGACTGTGCCCGGTCTCGCGACTGAGAACCGCGCCGTCCGGGTACCGCGTCTTGAAGTCGGCCCACGCGACGGTGGGTGCCGCCAGAAACGTCAGCGTCCGACCGGTGAACTCGCCCACGATCCCTTCACCGGTCGCCTGCTGCCACCATGTCTCGGTCTGGCGATCGTACATCACCAGGTCGCTGTGTCGAAGCTTGCCGGTGGTTCCGAAGTCGAGGACCTGGCCGGCAAATCGCCGGTCGAACGCGATGGCCGTGTTACATAGAGGGCAGTAGGTGATCGAGACCGGCAGGCCGCCGACCTCGTCGTTCACTATCTCGTGCCAGATCAGTATCTGCCACGGATAAGCGCGGACCTCGCCGTCGTGCTCGAAGATGATGACCGGTTCCCTGTCGCCCAACCAGCGATCGGCCTCCCCGACCGACACGAACTTCGGGTCGTCGATCGCGGGGATGCCGTCCTTGGGCGGGCCGCCGGACATGATGTCGGACAGCGGAACCGAATGCTTGGAGAAATCGGTTTTCCAACCACGGGTACTGAACGGCACGTCGGCACCTCCGACCTGGGATGTGGCCTCGCCACAGGCGAATAGGGTCGCGACAGCCCAGATCAGGGCGGAAGAACGACGTATGAACACTCTCATGCCAGCTCCCATCAGGAGAAACAGCTCGCTCGTGCCTAGAACATCCCAGCTTCCGATGAAGGTTCCGGACCGCCGTGACTTGCTTTTCACAGGCCCGCCCATCAGACTCATGGATCCTGCGACAGACATTGAACCGCAGCCGAGATATCAGGAAGACCTGATTGAATAGACCCGTGAACGTGGCCAGCATCCCCGAGGTGGAGAGCCTCTCCAGGCCGAGCGACCTGCTGGGCAGACCGCTCAGCAGCCTCCGGGTATCGCTGATCGACATGTGTAACCTGCGCTGCAGCTACTGCATGCCCGAGGAGGAGTACGCGTGGCTGCCGCGCGAGGACATCCTGAGCGCCGAGGAGATCGGCCGCCTGGTTGACGCCTTCACCGAGCTGGGCGTGGAGAAGGTGCGACTCACGGGCGGCGAACCGCTGATGCGCCGGGAGATCGTCCAGGTAACCGCACGGCTCGCGGCCAACCCGCGGATCCGCGACCTCAGCCTGACGACGAATGCCGTCATGCTGGCCAAGCATGCCGAGCCGCTCCGCGGCGCCGGTCTGGACCGGATTACGGTCAGCCTCGACTCGCTTCGCCGCGAGCGCTTCCAGCAGCTCACGCGCCGCGACAATCTGGAGCACGTGATCGAGGGGATCGACGCCGCCGGCCGGGCGGGCTTCGCCGCCCTCAAGCTGAACACCGTCGTGATGCGAGGCTACAACGACGACGAGCTGGTCGAGCTCATCGAGTTCGGCGCCGAAAAGGGGGCCGAGGTCCGCTTCATCGAGTACATGGACGTGGGCGGCGCAACCCAGTGGTCGATGGACCGCGTGGTTTCGCGGGTCGAGATGCTCGACGCGCTCGAGCGGCATTTCGGCCCCATCGAACCGCTGAGCAGCAACGGCACCGCACCCGCTGATCGTTATGCGCTCCCCGACGGCACGACGTTCGGCATCATCGCCTCGACGACCGACCCTTTTTGTCGAACCTGCGACCGCAGCCGCATCACCGCCGATGGTCTGTGGTTCCTCTGCCTCTACGCCGCCCGCGGCATCGATCTGCGCACGCCGCTACGCGAACGCGCGACGCCGGCCCAACTGAGGACTCTGATAACGGAGACGTGGGCCGGCCGCTCGGATCGGGGAGCCGAGGAACGAAAAGCGTTGAATTCGCGGGGCCCGCTTTACCAAATCGAAGATCTGCGCAAGGATCCACACAGAGAGATGCATACCCGCGGCGGGTGAGGAACGGATTCGACAGCCGACAGCCGACAATCGACAGCCGACGTTTAAGTATTGTTGGACGTTCGACTTTGGACGTCCGAACTTCGACGTTCGACACAGCCGCCGCGGCGCTTAACCGAACGTCGCGACTCGGGCGTCGAGCGTCGATAGTCCAATAATACTTACGGGTCGGCTGTCGGTTGTCGACTGTCGGCTGTTGAATCAGTCTGCAGTATCAGGTTTCCGCAGAAAGCCTTTCAACCGCCCGTCGCGCCGCTTCCACGCGCGGCTGCAACTCTGGATCGGCATCTTTCCAAAGCTCGACGAAGCGGTTGTAGTAGATGAGCGCCTGTTCGGTGTCACCGCGCATCTCGTACAGGCCGGCCAGTCGCTCGTAGACGTTGGCGAGGGCGAACCAGTCGCTGCTTCCGAGGCGATACAACCAGGGCGTGTTGACGTAGCGTTCGTATATGGCGACGACCGAGTCCGGCTGGCCCGCCTCGTCGTAGGCATGCCCCAGGAAAGGCAAGGTACAGATCGAACAGGCCCCCTCGTCCGCCGCGCGGATCTGCTCGATCGCTCTCGGCAGGTTACCTTCCGCCAGCGCTACGAGGCCGGCGGTGGCCTCCACGTCGCCCTCCGAGTCGCGCCCCCGGTCCGCCTCGGTGGCACGCTCCGCTTCGTTCAAATAAGCCCGAGCTCGCTCGGGGCGTTCGGCCAGGGCGTAGAACGTCGCAAGCGTCAGGTATGGCCTCTCCAGCAGAGACATCGTTTCCAGCGGATGACGCTGCAGAGTGGCCTCGACCCGCTCCACGGCGCGCGCCGCCTCGCCCCTGAACATCAGATCGTAGAAGGCCAGCCTCACATGGGCACCGACCACCAGCGCCAGGTCGCCCTGGTCCTCGGCCGCTGCGATGGCCTCGGTCAGGTAGCGTTCCGCATCGGCGAGTCGGCCTCGCACCTCCGAGAGCGTGGCCAGGTTGAAGCTCGTATAGATGCTCCAAAAGGCGCTCGAGCGATTCGCTTCCCCGAACTCCCGGGTCACACGCTCGCCGCGCTCGTAATCGAATCGGGCGCCCGCCAGCGCAACCTCGCTGGTCGCTACCGTGGGATGGCCCGGCACGCGCCTCGCAAAGTCCGCCAGGATCCGTTCCGCCTCATCGACTTTGCCCTGGGCGACCAGCGCGGTCAGCGCGTTGCTGAAGTAGAGCGCTCCCATGGAATCGACTTCGATGGCACGTACGAGAAGCTGCTCGGCCAGGCGAAAGTCACGCGTTTCGAGGTACAGGAGACCCAGGTTGTTGAGCGCCCACGTATCGCTCGGATTGCCGTCGAGCAGCGTCTGGTAGGCGGCGATCGCCCTGTCGTTCTCACCCGTCACGTCCGCGTAGTACGTGCCCAGAGTCAGGTAGCGCTCCCGGTCGCGACCGATGTTGCTGAGGGTCACACCCAGCTTGCGCCACGCCATCGCGAACGCCGTATCCAACGCCACGGCTTCCTCGAGCAGCGAGATCCCGCGCTCGTTGTCGCCCTGCTCGATGACGCTCACAGCCTGCGAATACTTGCGCAGCGCTGCCAGCGACGGCGTCGTCACGTGGTCGAGCGGATCGGCGGCCCGGATGGTCTTGATCGACTCGCCGATCCTCTCTCTCAACTTCTTGGACAACCGGTCGATAGCGCTGATCAACGCCGTCGAGTCCCTGGCCGTCTCGCGCGACGCGGCCAGCACGCGGCCGTCTTCGGCCGAGACCAGTCGCGCCGCCAACACGTAGCCCGTCCCCACCGGCGTGATTTCTCCGGCGACCACCGCCTTGATCCCTTCCCTTATCGCGACCTCTCGCGCCAGATCCTCACCCAGCGCCACTTCGGGGTCCTTCTGCATCAAGGCGAGCGCCTGATCGACCCGCCCCGGTTCAACGACTGTGACGATCGTCGACTGGCTGAGATCGATTCGGAACGCCTCCGTCGCCGCACGGCCGAGCAGCGGGTCGCCGCTGTTGTCCTGGAAGTCGGCGAGGATGATCTGCTCCCGCTCGTCGATCACGCCGGCGGCAACCAGCGAGCCGACGGGTCCGACCCCGAGCGCCCGCGTCGTCATGTAGACGGTCACGACCAGGCCCCAGATGGCGAGCACCGCGAAGCCGCCGAGGACCGCCCTCTGCCAGGTGAGCCAGTGCCTCCTCGCAGGGATCCTCTCCTGCTCGCCGTAAGCGCCGGACTCCGCATCGCCCTCGTCGGCGCCGGGGTCCGCGCCACCGTTCCGGTGCGCGAAGTGAACCAGCCCCGTTATGACGACGATCGGCAGCCCGATGATCAGCAGGTATACGGTCCCGAGGAAGAACCAGTGCGGCAGGCCGATCTGGTCCGAGAAGATGTCCACAGTCTCCAGGACGGCGAACGACACACCGAGATACACCACCAGGACGCGGGTCAGGAGCGCCCGGCGCGTTTCACCCCAGCTTCGCTGTGAACTCGAGTCGGTCATGTGTTCACTCTGCCAACCGTTCCGTTCTCCGGCCTGCTGTTGCGGCAGCTATCTTACACGACGACCCCGCAGCAACCCGTGTTTCACCCCGGGGCGCAGCTTACGCAGTCCGGGATCCCGTTTGAGTCCCCTCAATGTATCGATGCCCCGACGTCCGCACAGGGTTGCACCGCCCGGCGGTTCCCCAGCGCCGGCCCGAGCCGTGGCGGATGTGCGGCGACGGCGCCGATCACATATTATCTTGCTGGCGGCCAACCGGGCATGGGGGCCGGCGATCCCGTATATTACCGCGGGAAGGGTCATCCGGACACGCCGGAGCCGAGTCGGATCGGGAGAGTCGATGGTACGAGTCGCGAAATCC
Source organism: Gemmatimonadota bacterium (assembly GCA_039588075.1). Taxonomy (GTDB): domain Bacteria; phylum Gemmatimonadota; class Gemmatimonadetes; order Palauibacterales; family KS3-K002; genus JBDHAL01. Next base: position 8,505 of record JBDHAL010000059.1, read on the forward strand.
CTGGAGCGAGTACAGAGCGCCCTGCAGAACTCGCGCTACCGCGACGCGATCAAGGCGGCCGCCGCGGTTCCCAAGAGCAACCTCGAACACCAGCAGCTCAGCCACCTGATGGACGCGATGCTCACCGCCGCCGCCGGGCTCGCCGACGGCTCCAGGGACGAGCTCCTCGCCTACGACCTCGTCATCACCCTCGGCGACCAAATCGCGCCCGGCGATGTCTTCAGGCCCGCCGTACAGCTCAGGGTCAACGCCGCCCTCTTCAACAAAGGCGTCGTCCTGGCCCAGTTGGGTCGCGGAGAAGAAGCGATCTCGACCTACGACGACCTGGTCAGGCGCTCCGGCGGCTCCCGAGAGGCGGGCCTCAGAGAGAACGCGGCCCGCGCCCTGTTCAACAAAGGTGCCAGCCTGGCCGGACTCGATCGTCGCGAAGAAGCGATCGTGGTTTACGACGACCTCGTGAAACGGTTTTCCAACTCCAAGGAGCCGGTCATGCGCGAGGCTGTGGGCAAGGCCATGGTCAACAAGGGGATCGCGCTGGCCGAGCTCAACCGGCTATCCGAGGCCATCAGTGTGCTCGACGAAGTGCTCTCGCGCTGGACCGACTCGCCGGACCCGGTGCTGCGAGAGCGAGCCGCAAAAGCGCTCATCAACAAGGCCTCCGCTCTGATCCAGCTCGGGCGCACAGATGAAGCGCGTCTCGCTTACGAAAAGGTCGCCGCCACCTACGGCGCCGACCCGCAGCCAACGCTCCGCGAGCAGGTGGCCATCGCCCGCGTCAGGAAAGAGATTCTCGAGGACTCCCTCAGTTAGACGCGGCGCTACTGTGGTCGTGGATGATCCGCCATCCCTCCGGCGCATTCTCCAAGACTAAAGTGAACACGCAGGTATCGGTGATCGAATCGCCCTGGAACAGCACGCAGCGAGCCGTGGCCAGGCCGAGCCACGGCGCGAGCGGGCGCGTCTCGATGTCCTCGAAGCGGAGCGAGTCGCGGCTGGCGCCGGGCTCGAAACGTGATGCATAAACTCCGCGGAGCTCATCCAGGCCGTGGACCGGACCGCGCGAAGTCATAAAAGAAGTCTCGGGCCCGCTCTTGTACCAGTAGAGGAAGCCCTCCAGGTCGCCGCCGTTCCATGCCTCCGCCGATACCGTCAGCAGGCTTTCCACGGACGCCTGCAGCGCCGCCGGATCCGCCGGTGCGCCGCGTTCAGCTGGCGGCGAGCAGGCCGCCGCGCACCCGATTACCAATAGCAACAGGACCGCTCGCTTCATCTGTAGAATCCTCCCCGCTCGCCGGGAATCAGTCGTCGAGGTGTTCGGCGAACCAATCAGCGCTGAGCCCGACGACCTTCGCGAGATCGTCGGTCGGACCCGCAAAAGGATGCACGGCGCCGAATGTGTGCCCGGCTCCCTCGATTCGCTCGAGGCGCGCGCCACCTTCGGGGGCGGCCGCATAGAGGGTTCCGGCTTCCTCCACCCTCACCGATTCGTCTTCGCTACCGTGGATGATCAAGTACGGCACCTCGAGCCTCGAGGCCGCTTTCTGGATGTCCAATCGTTCGGCATTCGCCTCGAAATCATCCAGCAAGGCGACACCCAGCGGCATCATCTGACGCGTGCGCGCGTTCAGAATCTCAATCCGGCCGTTGCGGCGCCACTCCGCCTTCTTTTCGTCCGGCCAGCGATCCAGGCTCGCTACGGCGGCCCACGTCACCACCGCTTTCACCCGACCGTCCTCCGCCGCCGTCACCACCGCGCTCAATCCGCCCCGACTGTGCCCCAGCAGGCCGAACTCTACTCTCGATGGGAGCCCCGGCAGCTCGCCCACCTCGGCCGCGTCCAATACGAGCGCCAGGTCATCGAGCTCCTTGCTGAACGTGTTGCGCTCGAACTTGTCCAGCTCCGTGAAGTTCAGCAGGTCCGCGCCGACTCCGTTACCGGAAAAATTGAACGAGATCACCGGGTAACCGGTACGCCGCGCCAGTTCCTCGCACACGTACGGAAAGAAGCCCCAGTTCTTGAATCCCTTGAACCCGTGGCAAATGACGATCGCCGCATCCGGCTTCGGGTCGTCCCCGGCCCACAGATCTCCGCGGATCGGGTCTCCCTCCTTATTAACAAGCTCGAACGGCGTGCTCATCGTCATGACTCTGACCCCGGGTGCCACTCCACATCCTCGATTCCCTGCCGCGCGTTCGCCGCACGGGCCAGCGTGAACAGAAAATCGGAGAGCCGGTTCAGGTACTTCAGAACGATGGGCTCGACTTCATCGCTGCCGGACAGGGTGACCGCGTTGCGCTCCGCACGACGACACACGCTTCGAGCCAGGTGGAGCGCCGCGGCCGCTTCGCTTCCGCCCGGCAGCACGAACGCTTTCAACGGCTCCAGCTCCTCGTCCAGCTCATCGATCCAGTCTTCCAGCTGCTCGACCCGGGCGTCCGGCAGCTCGGGTATGTGCTCGGGCTTGGCGGCGCCGCTCTTCGGCGTGGCGAGAATGGCGCCGAGCGTGAAGCAGTCGGACTGAATTCCGATGAGCCGGTCGCGCCAGTCCTCCATCGCCTGCGGCAGCGACGCGACGGCGCGGCCGAGCGCGCTGTTCAGTTCGTCGACCGACCCGTATGCCTCGACGCGCACGTCATCTTTCGTGACGCGCCGGCCACCGAACAGCGACGTGTCGCCGCTATCGCCTTTACGCGTGTAGATCTTCATTGCTCGAAAGGAATCTCCGTAGGTCTGTCCGCTAATCCCGCAGCGTGCCCTTCTTCCGAACGCGGACTTTGACTTCGCGACGCCCGAACTCGATCGCCTCTTCGCAGGTCGGCATCCAGATGTCGACAATATAGCCCTTGATCTTGCCGCCCGTGTCCATCACCTCGTTCTCCGTTCGGGTCTCACCATCGAACTTGATGTCGATGACGCTGCCCAACGGTAGCACGCGCGGATCGCCGGCCACGATTCCTTCTCGCACCCAAACGCCCGAGGCGGTGAACCCGTAGTCGCAGTAAGCGGTTGCTTCGAAGGGATGCCAGATCAACGAGGGCTCGATGGGCTGGTAGAAGACACAGCCGGCGAACACGAGCAACGTGCTCGCCAGGAAGGTCCGAGCTTTCGGCCGCCTCACCACTCCCCACCTCACGTCACAGTCCTCCGGCAAAGAAACCCGGTTTCAGAGTCGAGTCGGGATCGAATCGGAGCTTCAGCCCCAGCGTGACCCGCTGGACCGTCTCCAGATCGCCCCACGGGTCGACGATGGCGCGCAGCCCCGGCGATCCGCGCTCGACCCGAACGAAGCCGCCCCTCTCTTCCGCCAGCCAGCGCAGGCCTTCGATCCGTAGGGCCCAGGGGCGGTCGCCTTGCGCCGCCTCGTAGAGCTCGGGCGGCACGAAGATACGCACGCGGCCGAGCAACGGCGAGGCGACCAGCGGCGGATCAGCGCCGGCGAATCGGGAGGCGACTTCGACCATGGCGCCGGTGACGCGCATCGGCACCCTGGCGCACGCCGTGACGGCCGGCCCCAGCCGCTTCTCGATCGAGCCCAGCGCTTTCCAAATCTCCTCACGCTCCTCGTACAGCAAGCCGGCCCGCGAAGCCGCCTTCTCGGCCGCCGTCACGGAATCGTTCACCGCGCGCTCGTGCCCCAGCCAGCGCACGGCCATCCGCCAGTCGCGGGTCTTCATCCCGATTGCCGCCGCCGCTTCCGGCGACATGAGCTCCGCCGCGGTTGGAGAGAGCTTCTCCGCGCCGACCATGTCCCAGGCGAAGCGGAGCAGCTCGAACGGGCTGTCCGCCAGGAAGACGCGGGTCTGATCGACATGGGGAAGCGAGTGCAGCCGCAGGTGGGCCTCGGCGATGATCCCCAGCGTGCCCCAGCTCCCAGTGTAGAGCTTCACCATGTCGTAGCCGGCTACGTTCTTCACCACCTTGCCGCCCGCCTTCACGATACCGCCGTCCGAGCGAACCAGCTTGAGCCCGAGGACCAGGTCGCGAGGGGCGCCGTACGCCGCCGCCAGCGGGCCGCTGGCGCCCGTGGCGATCGCCGCTCCCACCGTGCCTTCGCCCATCGGGTCGATCGGCCACCACTGGCCCGCCTCCGCCAGCGTCCCGTTCAGATCGGCCAGCGAGACGCCGGCGCCGACGGTGACCAGCAGGTCGTCGGGGCGGTGCTCGATCTTGTCGTTCATGCGGCGCGTGCTCACGACCAGATCGGCCCGCTCCAGCGGGTTGCCCGTCTCCAGCCACCCGCCGTGTCCCACCGGCACCACGGCCCAACCGTAGCTCGATGCCAGGTGGATCAATTCCGAGAGCTCTTCGACCGACCCGGGTGTGGCTACGACCTCCGCCGGCTCACCGTCGATCACGAACGACTCCGGATTGCGTGCCAGGCACTCCGAGCCCAGCGCCTTCTTCACGGCGCGCGTCACATCCTTCTTCGATACCGCCCGCTCGACGCCCGCCCCTGCTCCCCGGCTGGGGATCGGCGTGAACGGTTCGTCCGGCAGCAGCTTACCCGGGTTGCACAGCTTCCCGGGATCGAAGACCTGCTTCACCCAGCGCATCGTCTGGCGGTCGCCGTGCGAGTACACCAGCGACATGTACTGTCGCTTGTCGACCCCCACCCCGTGCTCGCCCGTGATCGTTCCACCCGCCGCCACGCACGCCATGATGATCTTGCGACTGGCCGCCCGGACTCTCTCCTCGATGCCCGCCTCGCGACGGTCGTAGGGAATGTTCGGGTGCAGGTTGCCGTCGCCGGCGTGGAAGACGTTGGTGATCGTCAGGTCGTGCTCCCGGGCAACCTCGTACACGCGCTTCAATAATTCCGGCAGCTTGCTGCGCGGTACCGTCGCGTCCTGCACCAGCAGGTCGGATCCGATTCGCCCCATCGCTCCGAACGCCGACTTCCGCGCCTTCCAGAACTTGAGTCGCTCCTCTTCGTCCTTCGCACGCGACACTTCCCGCGCACCATGCTCGAGCAGCAGCGACTCCACCTCCGCCGCCTGCTCGGCCAGCCCGGCCACGGGCCCATCCAGCTCCACGATCAACGAGGCGGCAACGTCGGTGGGGAATCCCGCCGCATAGACCGACGCCTCGACCGCCTTCAGCGTTTCACGGTCGATCATCTCGAGAGCGGCCGGTAGGATCCCCGCGGCGATGATCGACGACACGGCCTGGCCCGCGCCATCGATCTCCTCGAAATGCGCCAGCAGCGTTTCGACCGCCGCCGGCAGCGGTAGCAGCCGCACTTCGATTTCGCAGCAGATCCCCAGCGTGCCCTCCGAGCCCACGAACAGGCCGGTCAGGTCGTAACCGGAGCCCAACGGCCCCCACAACTCCAACAGGCTGCCGTCGGGAGCCACCACCTTCAAGGCGAGGATGTGGTTGGAGGTCACGCCGTACTTGAGGCAGTGGGGGCCGCCGGCGTTCTCGGCCACGTTGCCGCCCAGCGTGCACGCCGTCTGGCTCGACGGGTCCGGCGCGTACATAAGTCCATGCTCCGCAACGGCTTCCGCCAATTGCGCGTTCACGGTACCCGGCTGCACCCGGGCGCGATGGTTCTCCGGGTCGATCCAGATGATCCGGTTCATCCGCGACAGCTCGATGATCACCGCACCGTCCGCCACGGCGCCGCCCGATAGGCCGGTACCGGCGCCCCGCGGAACGTACGGCATCTCCGCGTCGTGAAGGATCGAGACGACTTCCTGCACTTCATCTGTTTCGTGAACGAATACGACGGCGGCCGGCGTCGCCCGGTAGGATGTCAGCGCATCAGACTCGAAGGGGATGAGCTCGCCCGGCTGCGTGAGCACGTTTCCGTCGCCCACCACGCCTTCAAGCTTCCTGACCAGTTCGAGGGACATAGGGTTGGGCATGGCCCCGTCAGGATACCCTGCGGGGCCATGTTGCCGCAAGCCAAGCTGTGTCGGCCAGCCCGTATCTCGCACCCGGCGAATGGCCCCAAGCCCCCTAAGCGACCTCAGAATTCCAAACTCCCCCAATCCCGAATTCCCGGAATCCGCATTCGAGAATTCCCGCAGTTCGCGCAGTTGACACCTCTGTACCCCCCCGATACGTTAGGACGCTAACTTGCTGCGGGGTGGAGCAGTCAGGTAGCTCGCCGGGCTCATAACCCGGAGGTCGCGGGTTCGAATCCCGCCCCCGCTACCTAGGGCAGGACGAGTATCGAGATCCAGGAGTCGACGTGAGCCATCTATACGGAAGCAGCTGGTACCTGACCCACGCGTTTTTCAATTTTAGAGAACGCGCCTAACGCGGGTGTGGCCGCTCACGTCTGAGAAGAGAGCGAAGCCCGCCTGCGTAACGTCGGCGGGCTTTTTCAATGGGTGCGAAGTTGTAGGGATATTCCCGGGTAGCTCAGCGGCAGAGCGGGTGGCTGTTAACCACTAGGTCGTCGGTTCGAATCCGACCCCGGGAGCTCGAGCGGGAGGCACCGGTGAGGCCCGTTCGGTGCAGGCCGGCTGGGTAGCTCAGTTGGTAGAGCACGGGACTGAAAATCCCGGTGTCGGCGGTTCGAATCCGCCCCCAGCCATGCTGGATCGCGTTGAAGCAGGAAGGCCCGTAGCTCAATTGGCAGAGCACCGGTCTCCAAAACCGGGGGTTGCAGGTTCAAGTCCTGCCGGGCCTGTCGCTCGCGTAGCTCAGTGGTAGAGCGCTTCCTTGGTAACCAGTAGCTCAGGTGGATAGAGCAGCGGCCTTCTAAGCCGCAGGTCCGGGGTTCGAGTCCCTGCTGGCGCATCATTGCCCCCATCGTCTAACGGTCAGGACACCAGTCTTTCAAGCTGGCGGTAGGAGTTCGATTCTCCTTGGGGGCGCTGGTTCGGTACTGTTACCGTCAATGTTTTACCGGTTACCGGTCACCGGTTACCGGTCACCCGTCTCACCGGGGCCGTAGCTCAGTTGGGAGAGCGCTTGAATGGCATTCAAGAGGTCAGGGGTTCGACTCCCCTCGGCTCCACTTTCAGAACCAGCCCCGCCGAGCCAAGCGGGGTTTTGTTCATCTACGAGTGTACATGCGAATGATATCGATCCGATCGATCAAGCGTAGTCTGTTATGCCTGGCGCTTTGCCTGGTGGCGACCGCCGGGTGTGATTCGTCCACCGACCCGGTGGTCCGTCAGCCGAACTTCATCGTCATCCTGGCAGACGATCTGGACTGGGCACCGATGGATTATCTTCCGCGGTTGCAGAGCCTGGCCCAAGAGGGACTCACCTTCACGAACTTTTTTGCGCCCAGCGCGATTTGCGCGCCGTCACGGGTCACGTTCCTGCGCGGGCAGTACACGCACAATCATCGGGTGCACACCAACCAGTCGCCGCTGGGAGCCTATCCCAAGATGCTGCAGGAGGGAATCGAGAGCTCGACCATCGCCACCTGGCTGGATGACGCCGGCTACCGGACGATCTATCTCGGCAATACGTCCCACCCGGTTGGGATGAGTGGTACGTGCCGGTCAGGGGCCAGTATTACGATCTCAAGATCAACGATACGGGAGAGCTGGTCGATTACCCCGGCTGTTGCGAGCACTACGAGGCCGACCTGGAAGCCGTCCGCGCGGCCGACTTCATCCGCCGCGCCGCGGCTGACACGGCTCCCTTCCTCGTCTACCTGTCGTCCTATGGGCCGCATCTGCCGTCGACGCCCGCGCTACGGCACCAGACGGCGTTCGGCGCCGAGGTCGCTCCGCGCACTCCTTCGTTCGACGAAGCGGACGTGAGCGACAAGCCCGAGACGATCTCCCGGCTGCCGCGCCTGACGCCCGAACTGATAGAACGGACCGACGGCATCTTCCGCGACCGGCTCCGTACCATGCTGGCGGTGGAAGAGCTGATGGATACGCTCGTCGCTGCTCTGGAAGAGGCGGGCGTGCGCGAAGAGACCTACATCTTCTTCACATCGGAGAACGGCTGGCACTACGGCGAGCATCGAATGCGGTGGGGGAAGACGACGTCTTATGATGAGGACATCCGGGTGCCGCTTTTCGTCCTGGGTCCCGGCGTCCCCTCGGGCGGGACCGTCGACCAGATAGCGCTCAGCATCGACCTCGCCCCGACCATCGCCCAACTGGCCGGCGCCACGACACCGGGCTTCGTGGACGGGCGCTCGATGACGCCGTTGCTCCTCTCGTCCTCCACCCCGTTCGACGGCTGGCGCCAGGGCTTCATCACTCAGCGCTGGCGGCCCTACCCCGACTCCACGGCCGGCTACATGCCATACTGGCTACTCGGCTACCGCGGCCTGCGCACCGACGACTATCTATATGTAGAGTGGGACACCGGCGAGTTTGAGCTTTACGACCGCGGGATCGACCCCTTCGAGATGGACAACATATATGACACGGCCGACCCGGCCCTCGTGCAGAGCCTCGCCAACTGGCTCGACCGGCTCGCTGCCTGCTCCGGCGGCGCCTGCACCCTGGCGGAAGACGGCTCCTAGATGACCGCCACCCTTCCCTGTCCACAAGGCAGCCAATATATCGGCTCAACCGAATTCGCGAAGCTAGCGTGGCAGCATCATAGAACTGTCAGCACACGCCACGCGCTATCCGGACAATTGGCTGCGCAACAACTCGACGGCGCGATCTAAGGCCGGGTCCCTGCCCCGCTGCACATCCTCGACCGTCGCCTCGACGAAGATGTCGGGTGCTATGCCGACGCCGACGAAATCGCGTCCGTCGGGATAGGTGTCGCGCTTCGTGCAGATATTCGCTCTCCCACCTCCCGGCAGCTCGAGCGACAAGGGCTGGCCCGTGCTACCTCCGCTGGGTCGTCCGACGGTGGTGATCTGCGGGATCTTCTCGATGGCGATGAGAAAGTCCTCAGCCGCCGAGAATGTCGCGTGCTCCTGAAGGACCACGGTGGGCACGATCAGCCGACGCTCCTCGGCCGGCGCGACCTCCCCCATCGTACCGCCCTGGAACCAGACGTTCATCTCGGCGTAGTCCTTGTAACGCTCGTTGATTCGGCCCCACGCCTTGAAGGCGGCACGGTGTTCCCGAGTCTTCCAGGCCGAGGTCTGCAGCGTGTCGTTGGTCAAGTAGGCGGCGATGCGATATCCGTTGTTGCTGTTACCGCCGCCGTTCTTCCGAATGTCCACGACCAGCGCTCTCGCCTGGTAGAGTTCCGGGAGCGCTGCCTCGAAATCGTCCGCCACGCCGGCGTCGTTGAACGTGTTGAGGGCGACGTAGGCGATCTGGTCATCCAGCCAGCGAAACTCGAAGCGCGGGCGCGTCGAAACGGTGGGCAGCAACCATTCGTCCTCCCGGGTCCGCCGGTCGCGATTCAGCGTCATCGAGCGTCGATCGCCGTCCGGCGTCACGTACGTGATGCGCACCGCCCGATCGGGGGGTCCGCGGAGCGCGGCGGCCATGATGCGGTCGGCGCGGTCATGATCCGTGCTGGAGAAGGTGTAGGGGCCGTGAACCCGCACCGCGTACCCGGCCGCCGGCTCCCCGTCGATCGTCTCGATCACCGAGTGCACCGGAACCCGATCCGATAGCGAGCGACCCACATTCGCGACCAGCACCTGGCCCTGCACGTTCTCGGTCAAGATCCAGGGATACGACTCGTACTGCGCCGCCGGTGACCTCAGCCAAACCGAGGTATGACCATCCTCCAACAACGCAACGAACCGCTTCAAAGTCTGGTAGTAGTCGTAAGTAGATTCGGCGGCCAGCACCTGCGGGATGAACGCTCGGTAGGCGCTGTCCCAATCCAGGTCCGGCACCTGGTCGAAGAACGCGAAGTTGTAGTTCGCCTCCTGCCAGAGGAGCGACAGTCCGAAGAGTTTGTCGCTATCCGAGAGGTCAGGCGGCGGCGAAGGTACATCCTGCGCTGTCACCGCCGGTGCCTGCAAGAGGCATAATAACAGACACGTCGATAGATACCGCCGTCGAATCATCTTCCCCGCTCCGCGTTGTTGTGTGCCGCGCCCTGGCGGGCTCGCCGTGATGAAAGTCAGTCTTTCCTCTCCGCGGCCTGGGCTGTGGCTGCAACATGAATATGTGGATCGCTCCCTTAAGATCGCCCAATTCCCAGCCATCGCCAGGCGCAATCGAGAGCAACACGACAGAACAAAGGTACGATCCCCATTGTAGCGATGCAAGACATTGTCATGTGTGGTGTTCGCCATGCTATCTAAGTGTCTAGTGCTACTATGTCTTTGAAATCTAGGACGAGGCGCGTTGGCCAGTGCCCCCAACGATGTCGGCGGCGCAGTTCCGAGCATAGGGTCCGCTCACCTTCATCTTCCGCCCGCCGGATCCTCGGTTAAGCTGGTTCCGGGTGCTGCTGAGTGGAGATGGGTTCGGGAGCAAAGGCGTACCCGGGCTCGCATATGACGTGAACACCGCCCCGATCGGCGTGGCCGTGCGTAGTGAGATCAGAGGAGGGCCGCACACGGGCGATTTGGGGGCAAACACCTCGGTATTTGGGGGCGGGTCTGGCGTTGGTTTGCAGCGGTTTGGCACAGATTTGGGCACAGAACGCCGGAAACTGTTGCGGCACAACAGAGATCGCCCGCCTTGCAGGCCGGGGGTCGGTGGAGCGGAGGTGGCGGGACGTGCTGCTACTATACCTCAAGCCTCCCGATGGCCCGATGGCCCGTTCTCGTTTATATTGAATGCGTTAGCACGACTGCGCCTGTAGCTCAGCTGGATAGAGCGTCGGCCTCCGGAGCCGAAGGTCACAGGTTCGAATCCTGTCAGGCGCGTTTCCACTGGGGGCTATCAGAATGCCGAGCCCGCACCCCCGTTTCATCCGGTCTATTCAACCGCTGATCACGCGGTAAGCCTTAGCGCCAATCACTGCAAACAGCCCATCGAGTCAGGCTTGGGCGTGACCAGGCGCCTTGCCGCCTGTTTGGCTGTTCGCCGCCTGCCTGGAATTGCGGGAACCATCGGTCGGGCGTTCCGCGTTTCTCAGACACCTGCACAGAATCGGCACGAGGCAGAAGGTGTATTGTTTCAACCCCTTCGGGGGGGCGCTCATTTCTTAGACGGAGGCGAGGGCGATGTCGGAACCTGTGGTACTCGTAATCGGCGCGACGGGCAATACCGGCTCTGGTGTCGTGGCGGGCCTGCTGGCCAGGGGCGTCAGGGTCCGTGCGCTCGTTCGGGACGCTGCGAAGGCCGAAGAACTGAAATCTCAGGGGGCGGAGCTTGCGGTGGGCGACCTCGACGACCCGGCTAGCCTGACCGCCAGCATCTTCGATGGCGTGACGGACGTGTACTTCTGCACCTGGAACGGACCGACGGCGCTCGACCATTGGAAGAACTTCCACGCGGCGCTCAAGTCCGCCGGGACGTCGCCCCGGATCGTGCGCTTGTCCGCATTCGGCGCGCCGGAGAGCCGCATCATTCAGCAACTCGCGGCTGCCGAGCAGGACCTGAAGGAGTCCGGGCTCGCCTGGACCATTCTCCAGCCCACGTTCTTCATGCAAAACACGATGATGACGGCGCAGACCGTCAAGGAACAGGGCTCGATCTACTACGATTGGGGCGACGGCAAGGCGGGAACGATCGATGTGCGCGACATCGTGGATTCGGCGATCGGTGTTCTCACGGCGGCTGACGGACGGTTCGACGGTCAGGCGTTCGTACTCACTGGGCCGCAGTCGATCGGCTTCGCGGAGATCGCCGCGGCCATTGGAAAGGCCATCGGCAAGGACGTGAAGTACGTGCCCGTACCTCACGAGGCCGCGAAAGAAGCCATGATGGGCATGGGCCTGCCGGAATGGATCGTGGACGGCTACGTCGAGCTGAGCGTCGGCTTCGAGAACAACTTCGCCAACACGACAACCGATGGCGTGGAGAAGCTCTCAGGCCACGCCCCACGCAGTTACGAGCAGTTCGCGGCCGATTACGCGGGTGTGTGGCAGGGGTAGCGCTGGCCCCGGCGACCTGCACCGTTTCAGCTCCCCCGAAAACCCAGCATCTTGTTGACCGGGCTGCCTTCGGTGCTCGAAAACCGTAGGCTCTGCGATCAGTTCTGTTTTTCGAAGATCAGCAAGAGTACCGTGGCCGCTATGTAGGCGCCCGCTCCCGTGTACAGCGCGGCTGAGAAGCCCAGTCTCATCGAGATCAGCATGGCCAGAGCGGGCGCGGCGACCGAAGCCGCCCCGTTCACCGCCCAAGCCCAGGGGACTAAACTGCTTCCGATCGCGTGAGCCGCCCGAAGGCCGGCCGGGAAGGGAAAGCCCAGCAAGAAGCCCACAGGGAAGATGGCCGCCACGCTGAGGGCGATCCGGCCCGCGATCGGGAGGCCAATCTGAGTTTCGAAGAGGATTGGCAGAAAGCGCGTCGTCAAAAGGATCATTCCCACACCTGCCGCAACCACGAATCCACCACGCAGTCGCCCGTTCAGCGTCAGGCGAGCGCTGGACAGACTCCCCAACCCGCTGGCCACCAGCAGCGAAAAGAGCACGACCGTAACTGCGTAGACGGGATGACCCAGAAACAGGATGAATCGCTGCATGAGCGGAATTTCGATCAACAGATAACCCAAACCGATGGCGAGGAAGTACGAGTTCACGACGACCCAGGTTCGCTTTTGGATCGGGCGAACCGCACGCCTCCGGAATATCACGAGCGGCGCGAGGACGAAGATCAGTGCGACGTCCAACGTGAGCACGGCTAAGTTCACGAGGAGACTCCTCGCGCGGGCGTGTTGGATCAGGTAACTGGGGCCTAGTCCCGGAATGTGTCCCCGCGTGCCACGGAAGAGATCGAAGAAGAAGGGGCGATCGTCGGTGGGCGGCTCTATGTTGACGGAAAACTCGTCAATGACGCTGGCGAGGTGGGGCGTTTCGACGAGTCTGCCGTGGTACGCATCGAGCTCGTTGCTCGGTATGGTTCCTTGCCCCGGCACATGTACCAACACGAGGCCAGCCTGCTCGGCAGCCACTGCGAATCGAGATCTCTCGTCGGAGCTAATGACCCCGTTCTTCACGATACACGTGAGGGTCGCCGCATTGCGAGCCATCAGGATCCGGGATTCCGGATCGGCATGCCCCAGCGCCCTCAGAGACTCACTGACGAGAGCGGCGAGCCGCAGGGTCTCCTGCGGATACCAGCGAGAAATCGAGAGGAAGCCGCCAGGAGTGAGATGGTTGATAAAATCGCGAATGGCTTCCCGCGTGTAGAGGTAGTTCTCAGTCAACGAGTATGCGCCGCGGGCGCTGGCGACCCACGTGTCTGTGGCAGCGATCTTGATAACGTCGTAGCTAGTCTCGCGACTCGCTACGAAGTTCCTCCCTTCGTCGATTACGACCCGTACGCGTGGGTCGTCATAAGGCCTTCCAGAGAAATCGGCGAAGGCGTCCTGAACGACCTCGATCATCAATGGGTTTAGCTCGACGCCAGTGACGGTCGCCGCCCCCAGCGACAGTGCCGCCAATACATCTTTGCCACCTCCGACGCCGATCACAAGCACGTCGGGGCTCGAGGTGAGCGAGTACACGATATCGGAAACATCGGCTCGAAAGAGTCCCGCGTATTCTTCTTGAGTCAATTTTGGGTATATGAACGTTCGTGCGCCCCCATCGTTCGTGATCTCAAGTACCGGAGGGAACCCCCCGGGGACCGGACCGGCATAGAACCACGGCTGCGGCGAGCCAGACACGGATTCGGGATGCACGGCGACACGCGAGGTGGGGTGCCAGCGCTCGTAGACTTTGGGCCGTTCCGGCTCTTGACCCCGATCTTGAGCGTAGCTCTTAACATGCGTGACGGCGAAGATCTCGAGCTTTTCGTTCAAGCCGACCAAGACCACGATCCCGCTCAGTCCGACCAGGCTGAGTACCGTTCCTCTCCTTAAGCCGGCGCGCCGGAAGAATAGCGCCGCCGCCAGAAACGGCAGTGCGGCAACCGAGATAATGGCCGAAGGCCCGGACAACACCGTAAGCATCGGAACGACCAGGCCGCATCCGATACCGCCTCCGACCAGATCGGCGAAATAGACTCGGTTAACTCGAGCTGGTGCGTTGGTGAAGGCCGTGGCGAGCGTGAGCCCCGAGAAGAAGAACGGCACCGAAAGGACGAGGAACTTCATCAAGAAGAGCGCAAACGCCGCCATCCGGCTCCCGGCGATATCGAATGGTATGAACGGGATGTTCAGGTCGATTACGAAGCTTATCGGTATGGCCAGGCCAAAGCAGGCGGAGGATATCGCCATCAGCTTCAAGGCCCGTTCCGGTTGCGAAAAGGGCGCGCTGAGCGTAACGAGGGCGCCGCTCGCAGCGATCCCAAACAACGCCAACGAGATCGCGATGAAGGCGAAATGGTACCACATCGTGACCGAGAAGATGCGTGTCAGCAGGATCTCGAAGAGCAGGGTCGATATCCCGACAAGGCCGATCGCAGTCAGCGGTATCGGAGCATCACGGTTTTCTCGGCTCGTACCTCTCGATTCGATCATGCTGTGCCGCCGGCTCGGGGTTCCAAGCGCCTCTTACGGTTCACATCGCTACTTCTTGGAGCTTCGGGTGCCAGTGGACCCACAGACTGTAGAAGCGGTCAAACGGCTTGGGTAGGTCCGTCCATCGCTACCGTGGCATAATCTCCGCCGGCCGGATCGGCTAGCAAGGGGGGGCGCGCAGCCGAGGGCATATCCCTACCCTATTGCTTCGACGACTGTCGCTCATCGACGCCGGCGAGGCTCGTCCTCGGTTTCCGGAGCCGAAAGTCACAGCTGAAGGCTCACACCGTGCCGCGCTTCTATTCCGCCCGCAACGCAACCATCGGATCGGTTCGGGTGGCACGCCGGGCGGGTACGTAATTAGCGAACAGGCCGACGGCGGCGAGCACGATCGTCACACCGACGAACGTCAGCGGGTCGAGTGTGCTGATGCCAAAAACGAGACTTGACATCAAGCGGCTGATCAGCGCCGCGCCTCCCAAACCGATCACACCACCTATGGCGATCAGTTTACCTCCGCTCGCCAGCACCATGCGCCGGACATCGGACGCCGTGGCTCCGAGGGCCATGCGTATGCCGATCTCGCCAGCCCGACGAGAGACGGCGTAAGACATGACGCCGTAGATCCCCGCCGCTGCCATGCAAAGCGCAAAGAAGGCGAAGGCGATGAAGAGTGTGATGAGCGCATAGGTTGTCGAGTCGCTATCGAATAGTGCCTGCTCCATGCTGCTTGTCTCATCGATCGGTTGATTCGGATCAACGGCCCACACTTCTTGCCGCACCGAGGCCGCGAGAGCGAGTGGGCCGCCACCCGAGCGCACGAGCACGTACATGTCCGGGCGCGCGTTCTGCTGGAAGGGAAGATAGATCTGCGGGCTCGGCCGCTCGTCGTTGTTGTCGTCGGGTCTCACGTTCCCAACGATCCCGACGATCTGGACCCAAGGGTCATTCTCTCTGATGCGAATACGCTCGCCGATCGGTTCTTTCTCCGGCCAGTAGCGTTCGGCCGCCTCGAGGCTGATGAGTGCTACCGGGAACGATTGCTCGGCATCGGCAGCGGCGAAACTGCGCCCGCGCACGAGGGGGATCCCCATCAGCTCGGTGTAATTCGCGGAAGCCACGTTCACGTGTGCCGCGGGACGCTGTAATTCATCGACCACTGGCTGCGACTCGATCTCGAACGACCGGTTCTGCCCGACGAAGATCGCAGGCAGATGGCTGACGAGCGCGACGCCCGCGACATCTGGTAGCCCAGACGCGCCTTCCATCAACTCGCGATAGAATTGAGTGATCGCTTGATCGCCGCTGTACTTGGCCTCAGGAAGAGTGAGTTCGACGGTCAAGAGATTGGCCGGATTGAACCCGAGCTCTCGCTGCTGCTGATTGATCACCGAGCGCACGATCAGGCCGGCCACGATCATCAACATCAGGGCGAGGGACATCTGCGCGCCGACCAAGATCCCGCGCAGGCGACTGCTTTCACGCCCGCTACCGGAGCGTGCGCTCCCCTCTTTCAACGCTCTGCCGGCATCCGCTCGCGATGCCCTGATGGCCGGCAACAGCCCGAAGGCAAGCGGCGTGATCAGGGAGATCAGCAATGTGAAGGCCAAGACGGTGCGATCCAGCTCCGCCAACACGAAGAACAGCTGCTGCCCCTGCGTGATCCAGACCAGCAGCTGCATCAAGCCTCTCGACATCAGCAAACCGATGCCGGCCGCTGCGATGGCGATCGTGAAGCTCTCCGTGAGCAGCTGCCGAACCAGTCGACCGCGCTGTGCTCCCAAAGCCGTGCGCACGGCGATCTCCCGGCTGCGGACCGTCGCGCGCGCGAGCAGCATGTTTGCGACGTTGGCGCAGGCGATAAGAAGGACGAATCCAACCATGATCACCAGGAGCAGAAGAATCCTTCTCCCTTCATCGCCGAGAAGCGATTCGCGGGCACCGAGAACGAGCGCCTCCCAACCGCGATTCGTGGCGGGATTCACCTCCTCGAGGCGCGCAGCGATCGTCGCGATCTCCCGGTGAGCCTCCGAGACACTTACCCCCTCCGCAAGCCGGCCGCTCACGAAGACGTCGCGCTCCTCGATCGCCGCCTCGTCTCGAGTGCGGCGGAGAGGCAGCCAGACCTCTGCCTCGGCGAGGTTCGCGAACTCCATCTTCGGGGTCAGCACACCGATGACCGTGTGCGGCTCGCCATCCAACTCGAGCGTTGATCCCAGCACGCCGACCCGACCGCCAAAGTGGCGCATCCAGAACCCATGACTGAGCAGCACGATCGCTTCGGCGCCCAGCTGGTTGTCGCCTGGTACGAACCCCCGCCCGGCGACGGTGGTGAGTCCCCACGCGCGCAGGAAGTTGTCCGTCGCTTCGTAGCCATCCACGCGAAGCGGCTCCTCACCTCCCGTCAGGATCCACTCTCCGCCCGTCCAGGCGGCCAGCTCAGAGAAACTCTGGCTTCCGTCCCTGAATTCGAGATAGTCGTTGTAGGAGAAGCTTCCGAACTGCTCACCCAGCCGGCTGTTCAAGGCGCGGAAGATCGTTACTTGGTCCGGGTAGTCCATCGGCAGCTCAGAGAACACTACTACAAAGACGAGG
>JBDHAL010000060.1:0-15115 GCA_039588075.1 Gemmatimonadota bacterium
CGCGATGGCGTCGGCCACCGCTCTCAAATCTCGTGCCGCCAGAACATCGGGCAGGTTGCTCAGCGGATCCGCGGTGAACCCGTTCCAGTCGGGCACCGCCGCGAACTGCTCTATCGAGACCTTGTTCTTCCGCTTGGAGAACTTGATGGTCCGTGCCTTCGAAAGGTCGGCGCTGCGATACTTGGAGGCCATGTTTCAATGTGAGCCCGCCCCCGCTCTCGCGCAACGCTCGCACCGCATACGCAGCCTGTCCTCATCAGCCACGCTGCTGTATTTTGCGAAGAATGCGCTGGCAATTCTTCTGGGACCTCGTCCTCGTCGGCCTGGTCATGATCGTCGCCGCCCGTGTCGCCGTCGTCCTCGACCGCGACCATCGCTTGTCACCGCCGGCGAAGTGGGCCATCCTCATCGGGCTCGTTCTCATCATGGCCATCTTCCTCTCCCTCTTCCGCCTCTACGACGTCACCGCTCCCTGAGCCCGGCGGGCAACTCTTCGCCGGCCTCCGCGCGTCTTGACATACAACAGCCGTGAGTGGTAGACTGCCCATGCTAAAAAATCAGCATATCCGAGGAGGACCTATGAAGGCCGATCTCCCGAGGAGCAGGATCGCCCTCGCGCTGGCCGTCTGCGTCGTGGGCTTCACGGCGCGCGCCGCTCTGGCTCAAGAGGCGAGTTCGGACGCACAGAAGGAGCGTGTGGACTCCCTGTTCGCCGAGTGGGATGACCCGAACTCGCCCGGCTGCGCATTGGGCGTGATCGGGGACGGGCAGTTGATCTACAAGCGCGGGTACGGGATGGCGAACCTGGAGCACGACATCCCGCTCAGCTCACGGTCGGTGTTCTACATCGCTTCTACGTCCAAGCAGTTCGTCGCCGCCAGCATCATCCTGGCCGCGGAGCAGGGTTACCTGTCGCTGGACGACGACATCCGGAAGTATCTAACGGAGATGCCGGACTACGGAACGACGATCACGATCCGGCACCTGTTGAACCAAACGAGCGGGATCCGTGACTACCTGACGCTGTGGGGTTTGGGGGACGATAACTTCGCCGACATCCACGAGCCGGAGGAAGCGTACGAGCTAATCACGCGACAGAATGCGCTGAACTTCGATCCAGGCGACGAATATCTGTACAGCAATTCGGGATACTTCCTTCTCGCGGAGATCATCGGGAAGGCGACCGGACGGACGCTAAAGGAGTACGCGCGGGAAGTGATATTCGAGCCGCTGGGGATGGAGAACTCACATTTCCACGACGACCGGCTGCACATCTCGAAGCATCGGGCGATAGGGCACGTTCCGGCAGAGGACGGCGGGATCGCGATGTACGTGAGCAACTTCGACCTGGTGGGTTCGGGCGGTCTGCACACGTCGGTAGATGATCTCTATCTTTGGGATCAGAACTTCTACGATAACAAGCTCGGGGACGGCTCGTTGCTCGTCGAACTGCAGAGGCGCGGCGTCCTGAACAACGGCGACACGCTAACTTACGCGGCCGGCCTCGAAATCGCTGAGTACAAGGGTCTCCGGGCCGTAGGACACGGCGGTTCGTCTCAAGGGTATCGGGCCGACATGCTGCGATTCCCGGACCAGCGCTTTACCGTCATCGCTCTCTGCAATTTCAGTACGATCAGCCCTAGCACTCTCGTCCGGCGCGTCGCCGATATCTACCTGGCCGATGAGTACACCGAGCAGCCGGGAGTGACGTCGTCGACCGCAGCGCCGCCGATCGAATACGTCACGCTGCCGCAGTCGGCCTTGGAGGAAACGACCGGTTCCTACAGGAACCCGGTGACCGGCACCATCTGGAACGTTTCGGTGGACGAGAGCAAGCTGAGGGTGGACGTGAACAACTTCACCTTCCACCTCAACGCCGTGAGCGACACCGAGTTCAAGGGGGTCACCGACTTCTTCTCAGTCGACGTAGAGCTCGAACAACTGGACGATGGTACCGCAATACATGCGGTCTTCGATGACGGCGAGACCGCGTCGTACGAGCCCATCGAGTTGTTCGAGCCCGATGCATCTCAACTGGCTGAATACGCCGGCAGCTTCTACAACGACGAGATCGACAACACCTGGGTGTTCTTTGTCGAGGACAACGCGCTGTTCATAGAGGACGGACCTGACGAGCCTTGTTCCCCGCTCGTCAAAGACGAATTCACAGTCGCCGGCATCACGATCAACTTTCTCCGTGATGAGTCGGATCAGATCTCCGGAATGGTCGTCGACGCCGGGCGAGTGACGAACCTCGAGTTCGCAAGGAAGTAGGGGTAGACCTTGAAGTATCTCGGAGCCCTGATCGCGTTGCTGATCGCCGCAGACCCCGGCGTTGCCCAGACCTCCCAAGAGGGCGCTCCGCCGATCCCCATGGACATCCCCGTGTTTCTGGTCGGCGACTCGCGGATCGACGGCGCCGGCCTGCAACCCTACGAGGGCGTGTGGAGCATCGGGTCCGTCGGGAAGGCCGGCCCGCTGGAGATAGGTGAGAAGATCCAGGCCGGGAACGTCTCGGTACAAAAACTGGAGCGTGTCGAGCTGGACGGCAGACCGGTCTGGCGCCGCACGATCATCCGCAAGCCGGCGGGATCGGATACGGTCTTGGCCACGATATCCGTCTACTTGGAGGTCGAGACGCTGAAACCGCTCCGGGCGACGATCCTACAGCCCGGGCGCCAGGAGATGGGGTTCGTGTACGATTGGGACGAGGATGCGATCCACACACTGGGCGGCCCTTCCGGCGCCGGCGTTCCGCCGGTCATGTCGATGGACCTGAAGATGCTGGAGGCCGGCGCCCACGACGTCTGGATGGCGGCGCTGCCCTACGAAGAGGGTTTCACCGCCAAGATCCCCGTGCTTATGGCGAGCGCGGGGGCCAAGTACTGGGCGGTCCCCCGCGTAGTGGGCTCGGAGACGGTGGACCTGGGGGACGGCACGCAGCTCGACGCCTGGGTGGTCGAGCTGGACTGGTGGGGGATCGCGGGCGACTCGAGCTACTTCCCCGGCGGCGGCCGCAACGACACGGCCGGCACCGGCGGAAAATACTGGATCCTAAAGAACCCACCCCCCGGCGTGGGCAAGGTGTTTCGTGTGCAAACCGAGATCGATCGAAACACCGACGTAGTCATCCAGATGCAGAACGGTCTAGGGGAGCCGAACTAGATACTCGTCGTCGTCATCGCCCCGTCGTCGCCCGCGCCCCGCGCCCCGCGCCCCGCGCCCGCGACATGACCCACCGAAGCCGCACCCAAACCGGGCGAAACCTCTTCACCACGGGCCCGTAGTGGAGATTGGCTACCGGGCCTTGAAAATTAGGAGGGACCATGCGCTCGCTACGCGCCAGCCTGTTCATCCTTGCCTTCCCAACCATCGCCGCCGCTCAAGAAACCGCCCAATTCTCCGGACGCACCTGGCAGCTGATGGGACAGGACGTGAAGTTCGAGACCCACCTGGACCAGGAGGCCGTACGGTTCCGCAACGGCGCCATCGTGCTGGCCGACTTCGAGTTCGAGAACGGCACGGTCGAGTTCGACGCCGCGACCACCGGTCACCGTTCTTTCGTGGGGCTCGCGTTCCGGGTCGCGGCGGACGGGAGCGGCTACGAAGATTTCTACTTGCGCCCTCATCAAACCGGCCGCTTCGATGCGATGCAGTACACGCCCGTCTTCTACGACATTTCCGCCTGGCAACTCTACCCGGAATACAACTCGAGCATCGACATCCCGACCGACCGCTGGGTACACGTCAAGCTGGTCATCTCGGGGTCGAAGCTCGAAGCTTACTTCGACGGTGCTGAAGAGCCGACCCTCGTGGTCGATGAGCTCAAGCGCGGCGCCGGCGCCGGCCTGCTGGCGCTCAAGTCCAACTTCCCGGCGGCCGCACAGCTTCCCGACGTCTGGCCCACGGCCTTCGCCAACTTCGTGGTCGCGCCGGACGATACGCCCGGCGAGTTCCAGGAAGCGGCGGACCCGGCGCCCGGGCTGATCAGCCGCTGGGCCTTGTCACCGGCATTCCCCGCACCGGAAGGGATGATCCGTGAGATCCCGCCAGAGATGATGGAAGCTGAGGGCTGGCGTGCCGTGGACAGCGAGTCGTCGGGGCTCGTGAACCTGGCTCGCCATGGCGGCTTCCCCGAGGGCGCGCGACAGGCGACGGTCATCGCCCGCGCGATCGTTCACTCCGACCGCGAGCAGGTGAAGAAGCTCGCCTTCGGGTTCAGCGACCGCGGGAGCATCTTCCTTAACGGCCAGATCGTGTTCTCGGGCGACAACACGTACCGCTCGCGCTCGCTGCGCTACCTCGGCGTGGTGACGATCGACAACGACGCCGTCTATCTGCCGCTGCGGCAAGGCGAAAATGAGCTGGTGATCGCCGTCAGCGAGGCATTCGGCGGCTGGGGTCTAATCGCCCGGCTCGAGGACCTCGACGGCGTGAGCGTCGAGCCGCGGAGCCCCTGAGACGGAAGCGGCGCTCGCCCTGTGGCCCGTGCACAGGATAGCTCCAACGTAAGGCTTCGCCTTTCTGTTTCGCATGAGGATTCTCTTGAGCTTTTCCAGCTTCATCAGACGTCCTCGCATGTCCTTGTTGAACAGGACCTGGCGTAAGCTCGCGAAAGTCATCCTCATCATCGCGCCGAATCCACCGATCGCCTTCATGTACTCGGCCACGCTGTAGGCTTTGCCTATCCTCTCGACCTGGACGTCGCCGAACCCCGCCTCTTCGAACCACCCTCTCCACTCGGTGGGAGATGGCAGGGCGAAGGGAAGCTCGGAGGCTTCACGGAAGGAACGCTCGGCGTCCTCGATGAGCTTGCGAATGCTGTCGGGGGTTTCTTCGGACTTGAATAGCTCGTTGATGCCGACATAACCCCCGTTCTCGAGCACCCGGGCGTATTCAGCGAACGCCTTGCTCTTGTCGAGGAAGATGCTCACGAACTCGGTCAGCACGATGTCGAATGCCCCGTCCTCGAAAGGCAGAGCGTGAGCGTCGGCTACCCGGAACTTCACTTTGTCTTGCAGGCCCGATTCCCTCGCTCGCTCGACCGCCCTCGAGACCATCGCACCGGATATGTCTATACCGTCGACGTGGCAGCCGTACTGCCCGGCGATGTAGCATGCGCTGTAGCCGGTTCCGCAGCCGACGACCAGCACTCGTTTCCCGCTGTCTATCTGACAGATCTCTACCAGCCTGCGGGTTGCCTCCAGCCCTCCAAAGTGGAAGTACGGGACCCCCATCTCGGCCATGAAATCGTAATACCCTGTGTCTTCCATGCGATGCTCCTTTGCGAGCCCGATCAAGCTCTTGCTCTGGCCGGGGCAGACCTTCTATTGGTTTGATGGGCGCCGCTCGACAAACGTTGTAGCCGGGATCTGTCGTGACCCATTCGCCGGCTGTATAATGCGCCTGCGCAGTCGCCGGCCCACTCGAAAACCTCCAGTACCGAGAACGCATCGGGGACCCGATCATGATTCCACGGATCGCTGCATTTCTCATCGCCATTTGCGCGATTGCGCCGGCGATTGGGTCAACCGGCGCGCGGGCCCAGGGCGTGCCGAAGTTCGAGATCGCCGACAGCCCGATCCAGCTCGAGGGGCCCGCCCGGCCCGGGATCTACCTGGGCGGCGTCGGCCGCGAGGCCGGGTTCTTCGGGTACGAGACGGGCAGGTTCGAGGCCTGGTCGTGGCCGGTGAAGCTGTTTCACGATTTCGAGCTGGCCTTCAAGATCCCCGACTACACCGAGCCAATCCCCGGCGCGAGCGTCGCCAGGCAGGTGATCGTGCGGCCGGAGATGATGACGGTCGTCTACTCGCACGCCACGTTCACGGTGCGCCAGCATTTGCTGGCCCCGCTCAACGAACCGGGGATCATCGTCCTGTTGGACGTGTCGGCGGCCAAGCCGCTGGAGATCGTCGCCTCGTTCAAGGCCGACCTCGATCTGATGTGGCCGGCCGGGATCGGCGGCCAGTACGCGATCTATCGGGCCGAACAGCGGCGTTTCCTACTCTCCGAGAGCCGGCGCGAGTACAACGCCTACATCGGGTCGCCGTACACGACGGAAGGCTCGACGCACCCGGCGCACGCGGCGCCCGACGCGCCGTCCGTCTTCCGAATCGCGGTGGACGGAGCGAACATAGAATCGGAGTTCATCCCGATCGTCATCGCCGGCGGCATCATGCCTCGCGATTCCGTGAACGTCATCTACGAGCGCCTTCTGGAGAGCGCGCAGGACTACTACGATCAGCGGGTCGAGCACGCGCGCGAGATCCGCGAGCGCTTCGCATCGATCGACTCGCCGGACCCAACCCTCGACCTGGCGCTCGAGTGGGCGAAGGTCAACCTGGACGAGTCGCTGGTCTGTAACCCGGACCTCGGTTGCGGGCTCGTTGCGGGCTACGGGAACTCCGGTCGCGGCAACCGCCCCGGCTTCGGATGGTTCTTCGGCGGCGACGCATCGATCAATGTCCTGGGCATCCTACCCTACGGCGGCTTCGCGCTGGCGCGCGCCGGTCTCGACTTCCAGCGTCGCAACGCCCGCGAGGACGGCAAGATGCCACACGAGGTGACCCAGTCGGCGACGCGGACGCGGGAGAACTGGTACACCGACTTCCCCTACGCGTACTACCACGCTGACACCACCCCTTACTGGGTCGTCGCGCTGTACCAGTACTGGCTGCAAACCGCCGACACCGCGTTCGTCCGCGAGAGTTGGGACGCCGTCGTCGACGCCTACCGCTGGGGGCTCGCCAGCGACAGCGACGGCGACATGATCGTCGACAACACGGCCGCCGGTCTCGGCGCCGTCGAAGTGGGCGCCCTCGGGGCGGGTCTGCACCAGGACATCTATTTGGCGGCCATCTGGGTCGAGAGCCTGCGGGCCACGGCCGACCTCGCCGAGGCGATCGGCGACGCAGGTCTCGCCGAGGAAGCCGGGCGTCACTTCGAGACGGCGCAGAATAACCTGGAGCGCGAGTACTACGTCGAGGACAGCCAGGTCTACGCGTTCGGCGTGCTGGAGGGCGGACGAACGAATCCGGCGATCACCGTGTGGCCGGCGACGGCGATGTCGTTCAAACTGCTGTCACGGGAGCACGCACAACGAAATCTCGACGCCCTCGCATCGCACCGGCTCTCCACCGAATGGGGATCGCGGATGCTGGACAGCGAGAGCCCGCTGTACGATCCGCTGCAGTACAACATGGGAACCGTGTGGGGGTTCGTGACGGGTTTCGCGAGCTGGGCGCTCTACAATTATGACCGCCCGCACGGCGGCTTCGCCGGCCTTTGGGCAAACGCACAGTCGACTTTCTCTGACGCACTGGGCCGCAACCCGGAACTGAGGTCCGGCGCCTACCACCGAACGCTCGACACGACCGTGCCGCATCAGTTCTTCGCCACCAGCATGATCCCGACGCCACTGCTCCGCGGAACGCTGGGCCTCTCGGCCGACGCGCCGCGCAATTCGGTTACTTTCGCTCCGAGCTTGCCGGCCGATTGGAGCAGGCTGGGCGTCAGCAACTACCCGGTGGGCGCCAGCCGCCTGAACATCAGGTTGGAACGTGAGACCGCAGAGGACGGAACGACCGAGTTGGTCACCGACTTCGGCCGCACGAACGGCGGCCCGTCGTTGCACGTTCGCTATGAAGCGGGACTACCTCCTGGATCGCAGCTCGTTCAGGTCCGGGTCGACGATCAGCCGGCCGCGGTCGAAGCGTCGCCCGGTCTGGATGCCGTGCGGGTCCCCATCGAATTCACGTTGGACGCGCAAACCGTCGTCGCCGTCGAGTACCGTCCCGGGATCGGCGTCGCCCCGCCGCGCCCGAAGCCGGCGGAGGGCGCTCCAGCTTCCACGCTGCGCGTCATCCGCTACCGGTACGACGAGGCCCGGGACGAATACGTCCTGCTCGTTGAAGGGCGCGGCGGCCACGACTACGAGCTCGAATTACTCAGCCCACTCGGCACACCGAGAGATTGCACGGCGGGCGGGCTCACCGAAATCGCAGAGGGCCACTACAGGCTCGCGCTGCACTTCGACGGACCGGCCGAGCGCTACGTCGAGCAAGAGATCCGCTTCAAGAATCCATCAGAGGAGAGCAACTGATGCCAGCTCAACGAGAGCGGCCAGACTTCGATGACTATTTCATGGGCCTGGCGACCGCGGTGCGCACGCGCGCCAACTGCCTGGGCAGCAAAGTCGGCGCCGTCATAGTCAAAGGCCACAGGGTCCTCGCCACCGGCTACAACGGCACGCCGTCCAAGATGAAGAACTGCATGGACGGCGGTTGCGAGCGCTGCGCGAACCCGGACCGCTACGAGTCCGGCCAGGGCTACGACGTATGCATCTGCGTCCACGCCGAGCAGAACGCCCTGCTCGCCGCGGCGCGCTTCGGGATCTCGGTGGAAGACGGCACGGTGTATTCGACGATGCGCCCGTGCTTCGGATGCACGAAGGAGTTGTTACAGGCCGGAATCGAGCGAGTGGTCTACGTCCACGACTGGCAGCATCCGGACCCGTACCACCAGGCCGAGTACGATCGCATCCAGGCCCGCTTCCCAGGCGGCATCAACCAGTTGAACACGACGGACCCGGACAAAGACTGGGCGCATCCCCCGAAGAAGAAGCCCAAATAGAGTTTCCGGGCTACCGAGAGGGCCAAATGTCGACGGAAGCCTCGATGTATCCCGAGATGAACTGCCAGTCGCTCAGGCTCCCAAGCTGCAGCTCCCAGCCCGACAAGACCATGTCGTCGACGAACTCGCGATTGCTGGCCCTGCTGTAGGTCGCCCCCAATTCCAGGATGCCGATGCGGCCCAGCCGGATGGCCGCGCCGCCGGAGACGCCGTAGCCGAAGTCGGCGGAGCTGAGGTTCCGATCCTGGCCGGCCTCGAGCGATATGGTGTTGTAGGTGCCGCGCAGGCCGACGAAGGGGCGAATGGAGGACTGGGGAAAGAAGTAGTAGGTCAGGCCGATGAATTCCTCGGTGTAGCGGTTGGATCCGTCGAAGCTGCCGAAGTCGTCCAGGTAGATGATATCGACGCCGAGGTCGAGCTCCCACGGATCGAAGAACAGGTCGAACGCCAGGCGCAGGCCCTGGCCCTGGATTTTGAACGACCCGGCGGTGTCGCTAAGGCTCATGTTCCAGTCGGCCTGTCCGAGGATGAACCCGAGGCCGACGTAGATGCCGCTGTGCCAGCGATAGCCGCCAAACGGTTCGAACTCCTCGCTGGCTCTGCGGATCTCGGCCTTGCGGTAATCTTCGGGAAGGTCGAGACGCAGGCCGAGGCTTAGCGGAACGGCCGCGCCGCCTTTCACCGTGATCGTCATCGTGTCGGTGCGGTCAGGGCCACGGGCGCCCCAGATGCGATGCAGGCCTGCCGGGACGTCGGTGAGGATCAGCGACTCACCGGTGCTGCAGCGGCCGACGGGACCGCTGGAAGCCCGATCGAGAAAGATGCTGATGTCGTCCTGCAGGCAGGTGATGACGATGTCGCCGGGCATCTCTTCCAGCTCGGCGTAGACCTGCTCTTCCTCTTCGTGCTCCAACAAGATCTCGCGAGCGAACGGCTGATAACCTTCCCGCTCCACTCTAATACTGTACGGCCCGGTCTCGAGCTTCCGTCCGCGCCACGGCGTGGTGCCGACCCGCTCGCCGTCCAAAAAGACAACCGCATCGACGGCGTTGGAGCGGACCCAGATGCTGCCCGCGCCGCGCTCCAGGTAAATCTCGCGGCGCACCATGCCACGTGGCGGCACGTTCACGTAGTCGCTGAACGGGCGGTGCCCGCTCGCCGTCACGATCAGCAGGTGGCGCTCCGCGGTGGTCGTCGTGGTGACCGGCGCCGGCACGTTGACGCGCCCGTCGATGCGAACCCACGCCTGCGTACCATCCTGCGTCCGCACGTCGATCCGAAGCTCGCCGTACGCCTGCGCGCCGAGGGAGTCGCCGTCGGCCCCCGGTCTTCCGTACGAGATGACGCCAGCCGCGGGTAGAAGATCGGTCGCCGGGTCGAGCGCCGGTGGCGGTATTACCACGCTCCAGGTTCCGAGTATCTCGCCGGCGGAAAGCTCGCCCGCCCCTACAGCGATCACCAGTTTCAGGCGCAGCTCGACGCCGCCCCTGACCGGGAGCACCGATCCCTCGAAGATGCCGCCCGCCGTCTGGAATCGGCCCACCACATCGCTGGCGCGACAGAACGGCGCCTCTTCGGTGTAGCAGGCCTCCAACTGGTCGAGGATGCTCTGGCGCGCCGCTTGATCGATGACCCGGACGCGCTGCGCGGCGAGCGCATCGGCGAGGCGTCGCTCGAGCAGGTCGCTGGCCCGGACACGGTAGCCGCGCTCGTCGTGGACCACAGCGAGCACCAGGAAGGGTTCGTAGATCTCGAGGTCCGGCACGAACGCCCGGACCTCCGTCACAAGACGGCCCAAGTAGTCGTCCAGGTCGTCGCGGCTCGTTCCCGCCTGAGCGGCGCCGGTCGATGGCGCGAGCGCCAGGGCCAACGCGAGCGCCGGCCCGGCGCGGAGCAGCGCCGTCGGTATCGCACTACATCTTCTTATGTCCATCGATATCGCTTAACAACTTCAGGGCGGCGGCGCTCAGACTTTCTCCCAAACGAACCTGCGCTTCCTCGCGCGCCGCACCGATGTTGGCCCCCAGCCCTCGCACCGGATCCAGTGTTTCACGTCGTAGCTCCTCCCCCGCCTTCAAAGCCAGCTCCGCGCTGGCAGTCGCCGTGAACAGCTGGCCAGAGCTTTCGCCATCCTCGACACGACACGATACGTCGAGCCGCGGCAGGTCCCTTCCCACGCTCGCCGTTCGCACGCCGGCTCCTATCAGTTCCCTCTCGAGCGTTTGCATCGCCAGGTCGCAGGCGCCGCCTCCGGCCAGCACGATGGCGAGATCGAGAGGCACGCCAGCTTCCAGGACGACGGCGCGGTCCAGTAACTCGCCGATGACGCCCGCGAGTCCGCTTGCACCGTCGGGCAACGCCGTAAGGTAATCGGTTATGTCGGGACGAACGGTAATGTTCGTCGTCTCACCCGCCGCTGGCGCCACGGTCTCACACGCCGCCCGTCCATCGCTGCCCGTTTCGATCCTGACTTTCTCCGCGCCGGAAAGGCAGTGGAGAGGAACACCCGCGGCGGGACGGCGCTTGTACGTCGCCTCCGCTTCGACCTTGGCGCCGGTCTTCGGATCGCTCTCGGCTATGCGCGCGGAGAGCGCCAGCGGCGTGACCAGCTCTTCCGCCACCGTCGCCAGTCGCGCCGCGTGCTCCGATCGCTGCAGGTTGTGAGGCACGACGACTTCTTGCACCGTGCGCAGGAAGGCCCGCATCGCATCGCCCCAGCGCCCCTCGGACGCCAGGGCGTCCACGAACATGGGGGCATTTCCTACCAGCCGCTCCGATTGGACAGTGGTCTGCTCGATCCTCGCCTTCTCGGCCTCGGCCCGGCTGAGCGGGTAGGCGAGGAGGACGCTCACGTAGTACGAGCGACCCCAGTCTTCCTGCCGGACTTCGTAGTAGGAGTCGCTGCGTCGAACGTCGGCGAGGAAGAGATCGGAGTCGAAGTACGCCAGCGTCGAGCTGGAGCGCGTCTCCTCCGTCTGCTCGGTGAAGACATACGAGGAGAAGCGGGCGCCGACCCAAGCGGCGACGTCCGTCAACGCCTCTCCGCGCGCGCATCTCAACGCTTCCTGATAGGCGAGAAGGTCGGAGCAAACTCCGACGAAGTAGAGCGAGTCGCGCGCCGCAGGGGTCAACTCTACCCAGGCGGGCCGCTCGGGAGCCGAGCGCTCCAAGATTGCACTGCTACCACAAGCACCGACAACGAGCGAAACCGCCAGGGCTAATGCCTGACGGTTCACCCTCTGATCTGGTTCAGCCGCTCGATCGCTTCGTCGATGAACTCTTCGGCGCTCGCGTCGCCGTCGTCCTGCGCCTTCCTCTTCAACTGCTCCAGCGCCCGAAGCTGAGCCATCTGGTAATCCTGCTCGGGGACCGTCAGCAGCACGAACGCGTTGTAGTGGTACTCGACGCCGTACGACGTCTTGACCGCCACCTTCTCGGTGTAGCGCTCTTCCGTCTCGGTGCCGGTCAGGCTGATCTCCTTGACCGCCAGCTCCTGGAAGTTGCGGGCGTACTGCTGGATCTGGTCTTTTCCGCCGACCTCGCTCGCCTGGAGCAGTGAGCTCCACACGCCCAACACGCTCTCACCCATCTCCTGCCAGGCTTCCGCCTTGGCCATGCGCAGGCCGAGCGCGTAGTCGGAGTACCCCTCCTCGCCGCCGGAGAAGAACTTCATCCCGTCCTTGTCCTCGGGCGGCTCGAGGATCCAGTCGGGCCGGTCGCCCTGGCTGCGCTCGACGACCACCTCGGTGCCGACCGGAGCCTCGTCGAGATCCTGTACCTTGGGTCCCCCGCAGGCGAGCGGGGCGAGAAGTGCGGAAAAGACCAGCAGAGTCAAAGCGTTGCGTCGAAGGGTCATGACAGCCTCCTGACAGGGTAGTCTTACAACACTATGGTCGTTGCCGGACGGGGCCCGGTCAAGCTCTCGGGCCGCAGCGGGCCCGCGGCTAAAGCCTCTTGCCGGGCCTTGTTCCGTCCGGATTCTTCTCCTACCCTGCTTCAACGCTCTGTGTCCCCATACGCAAGAGGCACGCCTCGAGATTCGCCGGCGACCCCGCCATCGACAAAAGGCGATAACGCCTATTAGGTTAGATGTAGCCGCCGCAAGTTCCAAGCTGCCGTATCTCCAAAAGCAGGGCATACCCAACTCGCTGGGGAGTTACCATGAGTCCATTGAGGAGCTTCCTGCGAATCCTGACGGTCATCGCCGCCGTCGGATTCCTACTGAAGATCGGCCTACCGCAAATCCCCGTATTGGGGGCGATCGGAGAAGCGCTGGTGTACGCGTTACTCCTCTCCGCGATCAGCGGGCCGCTCATCTACCTCTGGGTGGTCAAGGGACTGGCGAGCCAGCTGTCGGACGTGTCGTCGGCACGCGCCGCGAAAGCGAAGTTTCGGGCGCTTCTGGACACCGTTGCCGAGGGCGCGGTTCTGGTGGACGGTGATGGGCGCATCCGGCACATCAACCGGCAAACCGAAAACCTTTTCGCCTACGAACGGACCGAACTGATCAACCAGCCGGTGGAGTTCCTTGTTCCGGAACGCTACCGTGAAGCTCACGTCGGACACCGCCAGGGGTACATGGCGAACCCGCAGCCTTTGCCGCAGGGCATCGGTCGCGAGCTGGTGGCACGCCGTCGGGACGGAACCGAGTTTCCGATGGAGCTCAGCCTGAGCCCGGTGGAGACCGATGGCGAACCGCTGGTGCTGGCGCTGGTCACCGACATCAGCGAGCGACACAAGGTGGAGGAACAGCGGCTGCTGTTGTCGACCGCCGTGGAGCAGAGCACCGAGTCGATCCTGATCACCGATGCGGAGGGTACGATCGAGTACGCGAACCCGGCCTTCGAGCGCATCACCGGCTACTCCCGGGATGAGGTCATCGGTCAGAATCCGAGGGTGCTGAAAAGCGGGCTGCAGGACGGCGCGTTCTACGAGAGCATGTGGGACACTCTAAAGAGCGGCGAGGTATGGAAGTCGGCCTTCGTCAACCGGCGGAAGGACGGCTCACTCTACCGGCAGGAGGCCACCATCACATCGGTGCGGGACTCCTCGGGCCGAGTTACGCACTATGTGTCGGCGGGGCGCGACACGACGCTGGAGACGGAGCTCAAGGAGCAGCTGGAGAAGACGCGGCTCTTGGGGGACTGATTCGACATCGGACAACGGGTGTTGATCGGCGGGGGCCCGATACCGGGACCCCGCCTACCGTTGGTGGGACGGAAGCTAGCGAAGGATCTCGCGCATGGCGCGCGAGGTCAGGAGCTTGACTCCACCACCACTGCTGGGGTTCGCCGCCTCTCCCAAGCCTGATTCCGTGAGCGCTCGTTGTACGGCGCACTGGCTGTACTGGATGCCCGTGCCGCTGTGCAGGAAGAGCGGGTCATCCGAGTCGCAACTTGGATGCGGAGTCACGAAACCGTCGGTGTACACGGCGCCGAAGAAGTTGCCCTCGTCGAACTCCAGGCAGCCTTTGCCGATGATGATCCCAACCATGGTAGCGCCAGGATCGCCATTCTCCATGTCCAACTCGCTGCCCATGCCGGTCTGAGTGATATCGCCCCCGAGGTCATCCACGTCGCTGGTGTCCATGACGAAGATCCCCTGCGCGTAGTTGCCGGCGACGTCGCCTCTTATCGCAAAGTCGCCGCTAACCAGAACGATGGGGAAATGGTCTTTGCAGGGGCCATCGGGCGCGCCCATGTTGAGCGGGTGACCCGTGTCGCAGCTGCCGTCGGGATTGTACCTCGGTCCGATCCAGCACCCACTGGACGACCCGTTGCTAACGGGCCAAACCCGGCAACCGGGGGGCGCGGGGTCGCCACCGTACTTGAGACCCTTCTGGCTGCCGTCCCAGTTCTCGAGATGGGTCGTCGCCATGTTTCGCAAGTCGTCATAGTTGAGGTCGCCGTACGTATCGAAGACGCTGTCATTGGCCAGCGATGGGTCGACGCTCAACGGTGGGTCGCCCAGCCAGGTTGCGTCGTCACGAACGTCCACGTCGGCCGCGTTCTCCGCGACTATTCCGGCTACGTCCTCCGGCGGATACTCCGAGCAGCGCCCCGGGTCCCAACCCGGCGGAAGCGAATCCTCGCCGCTGATCAGAGAAGTATTGATGTCCACCACGCCACGCGTCTTGGCCGCCGCGTCACAGCACTCGCCGAACGTGTACGGGCCGCTGCTACCGCTTGCACCGCCGCCGGACAACGCGTAGGCCAGCGTGCGCCTTCCGCCCAGGATGCCGGGAACTCGTCCCTCCACCGCGAGCGTGTACGTGGGTGTTCCGCTGCCGCCATCCGTACGCGTGATCAACCCCCGGTACCTGGAGCCGCCACTCAATGCCTGCCAGCCGAGATCGGCGCTGTCTCCCGGGGTCAAGGTTTCGACGATACTATCCATCGTCGCGCCCCAGCTGCCCCAGATTTCTTGCAGGCCGGCTTCCGCCGCGTAGAAAGCGACGCTCGACTCTCGCATCGCCTGAGATGAC
>JBDHAL010000061.1:0-21107 GCA_039588075.1 Gemmatimonadota bacterium
CCGGAACTCGGGGAGTAGCTCGAGTTCCTTGAGCAGCTCAGTCAAAACGACGTCGCCCATCCCGAATCCGAGCGCCGGCATATCGACGCCGGAGATGAGGCCCAGCAAGTCATCGTAACGACCGCCGCCGCATATCGCGCGTAGCTCGCGGCGCGCGTCCCACAGCTCGAAGACTATGCCTGTGTAGTAGGCCAGCCCGCGGACAACGGAGAGGTCGATGTCGACGAAGTCGGCGACGCCGAGATCGTCGAGGTGCTCGAGGTAGCGAGAGAGTTCGGCGATCGATTCGCTTACGGCTTTGACGTCGCCAAACCGCGCCTGCAATTCATCTATGCCTCGAAGACCTACTGCATCGAACATTCCGCTGATTGTGGACGGCTCCAACCCGAGCTTCTCGAGACGGCCCTCGAGCCGGTCGCGCGGCTCGCGATCGAGCTTGTCGATCACCTCATATACCGGCTCGAGCGCATCGCCCCCGACACCCAGGTGTCCGAAGATCGCCGCCAATACCCGACGGTCGGACACCCGCGCCCTCACCTGGCTCGCGTCGAGGCCGGTAGCGCGGCAGATGTCGATCGCCGCGGCCAGCAACTCCGCGTCGGCCAGCACGTCGGGCTCGCCGAGTATGTCCAGGTTCAGCTGGAAGTGCTCGCGCAGCCGGCCACGCTGTTTGCGCTCGTAACGGAACAGCTGGGGCATCGAGAACCAGCGAACCGGCTTGCGAAGCGCGCGAGCTCGGGCTCCGACCATGCGAGCCAGGGTCGGCGTCATCTCGGGGCGCAACGCGACCCGGCGACCGCCTTTGTCCTCGAACTCGTAAAGTTGCCGTACGATCTCTTCACCCGACTTGCGGGTGTAGAGTTCGAGCGGCTCGAGCGGGGGGCCGTCGTACTCCTCGAACCCATAGCGTCGAGCGACATCGCGCCAGACGCCGGTCAGGTAGGAGCGCGCGGCCATCTCCTCTGGGAAGAAATCCCTAAACCCTGGCAACCCTTTCAATTCCACCATCGCGAATCTATTCGACCTTGTTCGTGCGCGGCAAGCCAACCGGAATGTCGAGGTGCCGCATCGCGTCACCGACGGTGTGATTCGATCCCGTAACCACAACGGTGGACGCTACCTGCGACGCCCGCTGCATCGCGGCAGCGAAATCTTCGATCACCTCCACCGGGTAGCTCGATATCGTGCCGGCCACCTCGTGCGCATCCCAGCGCCGCTCCGACGGCGAGCTGGGCGCGATCGTGAAGATCGACACGTCGGCCAGCGCCAGCAGCGGCGGCAGCATTTCCGGCCATGGTTTGTCACCCATGATGGCGATCACCAGCGCCACCGGGCCGGGTAGGTCGAGGCTGGTCATCGCCTGGGCCAGCGCGTCGACCGCGACCGGGTTGTGCGCCGCATCGAGCACCCAGGTCCGACCGCGGCGTTCCTCGATCTGCAATCGCCCGGGCCAGCGGGCGGCGGCGATCCCTGCCACGATATCGGCCGGGTCAGGCCGCCGGCCTTCCGCCATGCCCTGCACGGTGAGCGCCGCCAGGCCGGCGTTCCAAGCCTGGTGGGCTCCCAGCAGCGGGCAGCGCAGCTCCAGCGCCTCCTTCGAGCCGGGCCCCACATACTCGAGCTTCGTGAACCGCCGGCCGATACGAATCCGCCTGACGCCGGCGTCGTACCCGAGCTGCAGGAGCCAGGCCCCGGCCCGCTCCGCCGTTTCGCGTACGATACGGCCCGCCTCGGGCTCCAAGCGACCCAGCGCGAGCGGCACGCCCGGTTTGGCGATGCCTGCTTTCTCTCGGGCAATGGCCGCCAGGCTGTGGCCGAGATAGTCCGAGTGATCCCAAGACACGCTCGTAATAGCCGCAGCTTCCGGAAGCAGCACGTTCGTCGCATCCAGCCGCCCGCCCAACCCCACCTCCGCGACCACGAAGTCCACGCCGATCTCCGCGAAGTAGAGGAACGCCAGGGCGGTGGCCGTCTCGAAGAACGTCGCACCCACCTCGGCCGCGGCCGGGTGAAGCCGCCGCGCCGCCTCCGCCAAGAGCTCGTCGTCCGCCGCCGCGCCCTGGACGCGGATTCGCTCGCCGAACTCGACCAGATGCGGCGACGTGTACAGCCCAACCCGCCAACCGGCGCTCTCGAGGATCGCTGCGATCATCGCCGCCACCGAGCCCTTCCCGTTCGTCCCGCCCACGTGGAGAGAACGGAAGGCGAGGTGCGGCTGCCCCACGCTGTGCAACATCGTGCGGGTCCGGCGCAGGCCCCAGCGGATCTCCCCACTCGGCTTCAGGCCAAGGAGTTCTGAGAGTTCGGCCGCTGTGTACATGGGGGGTAATTATAGCGGCGGCGGCGATTGGGGGTAGGGCTGGGAGGGTAATCGGTGATCGGTAATCGGTAACCGGTAATTCAGAATTCAGAATTGGGAATTGGGAATTGGGAGTTCGAAGTTACCGGTCACCGGTCACCGGTTACCGGTCACCTCCCCCCCGTCCCCAGCATATGCCCTAGCAGACTCGCGATCGTCGCCTTCAGCGCCGGCCGCTCCACGACCATATCCACCATGCCGTGATCGAGGAGGAACTCCGAGCGCTGGAAGCCTTCGGGAAGCTCCTGGCCGATGGTCTGCTCTATGACGCGGGGGCCCGCGAAACCGACGAGGGCACCGGGCTCCGCTATGTTGACGTCGCCGAGCATGGCAAAGGACGCGGTCACACCACCGGTGGTGGGATGAGTCAGTATCGAAATGTAAGGAAGCCGCGACTTGTGCATCCGGCCCAGCGCGCTGGATGTCTTCGCCATCTGCATGAGAGACAGCACGCCCTCCATCATCCGGGCGCCGCCGGACGCCGATACCATGATCAGGGGATTCTCTTCTTCGAGCGCGCGCTCGGCGACGCGGGCGATCTTCTCGCCGACGACCGAGCCCATCGATCCCCCGATGAAGCTGAAGTCCATGGCGCCGAACTGAACCGGTCGCCCTTCCATGTGCCCGCAGCCGGTGACCACCGCCTCTTTGCGCCTGCTCTTTTTGAGCGCCCGCTCGTAGCGCTCCGCGTAGGCCGTCGGACCGACGAAACCGAGGGGATCGACCGAGCGCAGGTCAACGTCGTACTCCTCCTCGAGCGACTTGTCGAGCAGCAGCGTCGCGTAGTCGTCGGCCGTGATGCGGAAGTGATGGCCGCACTTCAGGCAGACGTGCAGGTTCTCCGCCAGTTTCTCCTGGTAGACAATCTCGCCGCAGCCGTCGCACTTCGCCCAGACGTCCGGCGGCAGCTCGCGCTTCTGTCCTGTTAGCTTCTTCTTCTCTTTGCGGAACCAGGCCATGTACTTACCCTGATGCGTGAATCGATGACTAGTCCAGTCTGATGAGTCGGGCGCCCAAAGATCGTTCGGTCGAACGATCGCCGCAATGGCGAGCGTGCGACGGCTCGACCTATGCCCCGCTCCTGTTCTCAGCCGCCACCCGCTGAACGATGGCCAGCGACACGAACGACATGGTGAGAAAGCTACCCCCGTAGCTCAGGAAGGGAAGCGGCAGGCCGGTGATAGGCAGCAGGCCCACCGTCATACCGACGTTGGACGCGAGGTGCGCGAACCAGAGAGCGAAAATGCCGAACATGGCCATTGACGCGAACGGGTCTTCCGTTCGCTCGGCGATGAGCAGGACCCGCCAGAGCAGCACGACGAAGCCGAGCAGGATCAGGCAGATGCCTATGAAACCGAACTCTTCACCAACGACGGAGAAGATGAAGTCCGTGTGCTGTTCGGGCAGGAAAGCCAGTCGTTTCTGCGTGCCCTGCAGGAAGCCCTTGCCCAGCCAACCGCCCGATCCGATGGCGACCTGCGACTGGATGAGATGCCACCCGGCCCCCTGCGGGTCGGCCTCCGGCGTGATGAAAGCCATGATGCGCAGCTTCTGGTAGGTCGCCAGGTTACGCCAGGCCGGCAGAACGAGGACACCCATCGCCACGTTGGCGAATATCACCGCGAGCGACTCGGTCAGGTAGGCGCGGGTGAAGTAGAGGAATGCCACGAGCAACAAGAACCAGACACCCCAAAGGGGAGTCGAGAACGCGAGGCCGAGGCTGACGATGGGGCTCAAGACGAGCATCAGCTTCGGAATCGAGAGCCCGGACCAGAACAGGGCGGCGATGAGGATAGCAACGAAGACGGTGGCGGTGCCCAGGTCGGGCTCCAACATGATAAGCCCGAAGGGAAGCGCCACGACGGCGATGAAGGGCCACAGATCCCACAGGTGGTCGGCCGGCTGATCGCGACCGGCGATGAGCCTGGCGAGCATGAGGATGGTGGCCAGCTTCGCGAACTCGGAGGGCTGGAACCCGACGCCGCCGAAGCGGATCCAGCTACGCGGGCCGCCCCCGGTGCCGATGATGAGAACGAGGATCAAGAGAATGATCGCAACGACGTAAGCCGCCGGCGTCACCCACTCGAGCCAGCGGATCGAGACGCGCAACAGAAAGGCGAACGCGACTAGAGAAATAGCGAGCCACGTCGCTTGCTTGCGCCAGATCCCCGTGACAGACGAGGGGACCTCGAGCTCTCCGGACGAGAAGATCATCGCCAACCCGAAGAAAGCCAGAGCGAACGCAATCGCCAGCACTACGCCGTCGCCGACGCCGATCGTTGCCCTCTCGTTCATCGTCGGCCCGCCACCTCGATCGTCTCGACTCCTGTTTCAATGCTTTCCAGATAACGCTCGATCAGCCTCGAGACGTAGGGAGCCGCCGCCGATGAACCGTGGCCGCCCGCCTCGACGATCATCATTGCTACGATCGCCGGAGCCTCGGCCGGTGCGAATCCGATGAACCACGCGTGGTCTTCACCGTGAGGGTTCTGTGCCGTCCCTGTCTTACCTGCCAAGGTCCAGCGCCGCAGCCGCGACCCGCGCGCCGTGCCGCCCGCTTCGTTGACCACCTCGACAAGGGCGGCCCGCAACTCTAGGAGCTGAGCCTCGTCGAGCGGGATCCTGGCCGCCGGCTCGCTCAGCGGCCCATCCCTGGCAACGCGTGGAGTAACCAGGCCGCCATCAGAAGCGAGCGCGGCGAAGAATTGCGCCATCTTGAGTGGGCTTTGCGCGTTCTCGCCCTGGCCGATCGCCAGGTTGAGCACCACCGAGTTGGTCCAGCCGCTGGGCCCGTAGCGCTGATTGTACCAGGCCGTGTCGGGCGGGAAGGTACCGCTGATCTCGGAGGGAAGATCGATGCCGGTGGGCAGCCCGAACCCGAAGCGCCGTGCCCCGCCGAGAACGTTGTTGAGCCCGACCTTGAGCCCGAGCTGGTAGAAGAACACGTCGCAGCTCTCGCGGATCGCTCCGTTCAGATCCAGTGAGCCGTGGCCGACGGGCGTCCAGTCGTGAAAGACGCGGCCGTAATATAGGAGCGCTCCGCGGCAGGGGATCGGCATCTTGGTATCGATCTCCGCGTAACCCTCCTGCATCGCGAGACCGGCCAGATACAGCTTGAACGTCGAGCCGGGCGCATAGGCCGCGCTGACCGCCCGGTTGAACAGGGGCTGGCCGGGATCGGCGTTGAGGACTCGCCATTCGACGGGGTCGACGCCGCCCACGAACACGTTGGGGTCGTAGCTTGGAGCGCTGTACATCACAAGCACCGCGCCGGTCGCCGGCTCCAGGGCCACTACGGCGCCGGCCATGGTATCGGGGAACAACTCGGCGGCGTACTCCTGCAACCCAACATCGATGTTCAGGTACAGATCCCTTCCGGGAACGGCCGGGACGGTCTCCCGGCCCCTGAAACCGCCGACGACCCGGCCGAGGGCGTTGACCTCTACGTATCGCACGCCGGGTGTGCCGGCGAGGACGCGGTCGTAGACTCGCTCGACGCCCGTCTGCCCGATAATTCGACCGGGCTCGTAGTCCTCGAACTCAGGAAGCTTGAGCTCGGCTTCGCTGATCTCGCCTACGTACCCGACGACGTGGGCCAGGATGCGTCCCCACGGGTAGTGTCGCTTGGGCGCCGCCTCGACCACTATGCCGCCCGGCAGGCTGGCACGTCGCTCCTCGATCGCCGATACCTCGGCGAAGCTCGCGTCGCTCTCCACGGTGATCGGGCGATTCGGATGCTGGCGGTACGACGTGATGATCCGCTCGATCTTCTCTTCGGAGTGACCGAGTATCGTGGCCAGCGAGTCGAGCGCGACGCGGAGCGAGTCGATGGACAGCGGCAAGACCGCTATCGAATAACCCGGCACGTTCTCGGCGACCACGACGCCGTTGCGGTCGTAAATCGTCCCGCGCGCCGCCGGTACCGGCAAGGCGCGGATCCGATTCTCATCAGAACGCAGCGCGTAGGTCGTAAATTTCAGGATCTGGATTCTGAAGAACTGGACGCCGAGCCCGATGACCACCAGCAGTGTGAGCCAGCGGGCAAACCGCCCGCGGCCGCGACGCAGATGGGGCGCCTGTCCGACGGGGCTCATCGCGCTCTCACGAATGGCAGGACGAGGTAGCCGGCTGCACCCGTCGCCAGGCCGTCGAGTGGGGCGCGCAAGAGGATGAACGAAAGCGCATCGCCGCCGGCACCCAGGACAAGGAAGCTCACGACCTCGTACAACCAGGTTCCGACGAACAGAAACGTGCCGATGAAGAGCGGTTCCTCACCCAGGAAGAGATCCCGCGTCAGCGATCCGAGATAGGCGAGCAGCGTGAGCGTCAGGGTGGCCAGACCGAAGTAGCTGACCGCCATCGCGTCCTCCAACAGGCCGAGACTGAAACCGATGAAGGCGGCTGCTCCCGGACGCAGCTGCCGCGAGGCTACGAGGATAGCACAGAGCAGCAAGTTCGGACTCGCGTACCAGGAGTCGAAGACCGGGCTCAACGCGAAGTGCAAGAACGCCAGCGCCAGAACGACGACAAGCAACCCGAGACGAAACACACCTCTCTCCGCCATGATCAGCGCTGGCCTTCCGACGTCCAGAGCTCCGTTACGTCGCTCGTTTCTCCACCGCCGATCAGCACCATCACCTCGCGCACGGCGTCCGGGTAGACCGCCGGTCGCACTCGGTAGCTCCTGGCCCACCCCGCTTCTGCGCTCATCAGCTCCGCTACTCGTCCGATCGGGATACCCCGCGGGAATACACCGCCCTGTCCAGACGTTACCAACTCGGTGCCCGGCGTTAGCTCTACCTGGTACGGCGCGCCGTCCAGCTCCATGAGCGGCGGCGAGTCGCCAAGCGACTTGATGATCCCGAACACGCGGCCGTCCACCGTCATCGCGCTGACCCGAAACTGGGGGTGCGTCCAGAAATCGCCCGTCGATTGCCCGCGGCCCACCGCGCGCACCACGCCGACCAGGCCGCCCGGCGCTACGACCGGCGCGTCCGCCTGCACGCTGGCGTTGCGACCGATGTCGAGCACGAACGCCCGCTTCACCCCTTCGCCGGCGCGGCCCGCCAGGTAGAGGTTGGCCGGAACAAAGGTGCTCGTCCCCCGCTCCGCCAGCTCGAGCAGCATGCGCAGCCGCAGGTTCTCTTCCGCAACGTTCTGCAGAGCCAGCAGCTTGACTGAGAACGAATCACGTTCGACCCGGAGATGCTCGACGCGCGCGCGCATGGTACCCATATCGGCCAGCCCGCTCTGCAGCCGGAGCACCGGCGCCAGCACGGTCGATCGCAACGTCGTGGCCAGTATGAGCTGTCGCTCGTGGGGCAGGGTCATCAAGACCACCGCAGCCATGAGCAAGAGGAGCAGGTACAGGGAATCACGGCGGGCAAGCCGCTTCAGGCCGGACTCCGGTGCAGCGCCCGGGCGAGTCAGATGGACAGTACCCCGCGATACCTGGGCAGGTCGTCGAGGATTCGCCCTGCCCCACGCACTACACACGTCAGCGGCTCCTCGTCCACATGGATTGGCAAGTTCGTCTCTTCCTGAAGGAGACGATCGAGCCCTCTGATCAGCGAGCCGCCGCCGGTCATCACGATGCCGCGATCGACGATGTCGCTGGCCAACTCGGGCGGCGTGATCTCCAAAGCGCGGCGAACCGCCTCGACGATCTGCAGGATCGGCTCCTGGATGTGTTCGCGGATTTCTTCCGAGTGGATGCGCACCGTCTTCGGGATACCCGAGACGAGGTCGCGTCCCTTGACGTCCATCTCGCGCTCCTCACCCACAGCGCTGGCCGAACCGATCTGAATCTTGATCGCCTCCGCAGTGGGGTCGCCCACCAGAAGGTTGTAGTTCTTTCTCAAGAACGTGACGATCGCCGCGTCGATCTCGTCGCCGCCGACCCGAATCGAAGTGTCGGAGACGATTCCGCCCAGGGCGATGACGGCGATCTCCGTCGTGCCGCCCCCGATATCGATCACCATGTTGCCCGTCGGCGTCTCGACCGGCAGGCCCACGCCGATCGCGGCGGCCATCGGCTCGGCCACCATGTAGACCTCTTTCGCACCGGCAGCCTGGGCACCGGCCCGTACGGCGCGGCGCTCCAACTCGGTGATCCCCGACGGTACCCCGATCACCACCCTCGGCTTGAGGCGAAACACGCGCTTCGCCGTCACCATCTTCAGGAAGTGTCGGAGCATCAGTTCGCTGACATCGACGTCGGCGATCACACCGTCCTTCAATGGCCTGACCGCATCGATGCCGCCGGGCGTACGGCCGAGCATGCCCTTCGCCTCGAGCCCCACACCGAGCACCTTGCCGTTCGACTTCTCGAGGGCCACCACCGATGGCTCGTTCAGGACGATCCCCTCGCCCTTCACATACACCAGCGTGTTGGCCGTGCCCAGATCTACGGCGATGTCGTTGATCGGGAGCAATCTGCCAGAATCAAACCACCCAAACCCCATATAAGCTGCTAATTCCCTCCCAGCGGTGGGCGGGGGGCACCGCGTTCCAAAGCGCGTGTCTGCTGCGCGAACGGACAGGAGCAGACTAATCTTGAATAGTAGACAGATCGGCCGGGGAAGCGCAATGTCCACGGACCATTGACCGGTAACCGGTAACCGACAACCGGTTGCCAGTCAATGGCTTGGCCCGCGACTCAGCCGAGGATCTCCTCTATGGGCGTGTAATCGAGCCCAAAGGCTTCCGCCACTCCTTCGCACGTCACCTTGCGATCGACCATGTTGACGCCGAGCGCCAGGGCGCGGTCTGCCCGTGCGGCCGCCTCCCAGCCCTTATCGGCCAGCCGAAGGGTGTAGGGGAAGGTCGCGTTGGTCAGCGCCAGGGTCGAGGTCCTGGGCACGCCGCCCGGCATGTTGGCCACGCAGTAGTGGATGACGCCTTCGACGACGAAAGTGGGATGCTCGTGTGTGGTGGGCTTGGCGGTCTCGATGCAACCGCCCTGATCCACCGCCACGTCGACGATCACGGCTCCGTCTTTCATCCTCTTCAGGTCGTCCTTAAGAACCAGGTGAGGTGCCTTGGCTCCGGGAAGCAATACGGCGCCGACCAGCAAGTCGGCCCGAGCGATCGATTCCAGAACGTTGGGCCTATTCGAGTAGACCACGTCGACATTCGCCGCCATCACATCATCGAGGTAGCGAAGCCGCTCCAGGTTGACGTCGAGGATAACGACCCTGGCGCCAAGGCCCGCCGCCATCTTTGCGGCGTGCGTCCCCACCACGCCACCGCCAAGCACCACGACCTCGGCCGACGGCACACCGGGCACGCCGCCCAGCAGGATTCCCATGCCACCGAAGTTCTTCTCCAGGTACTTCGCGCCTTCCTGAATCGCCATGCGCCCCGCCACTTCGCTCATCGGCGTCAGCAGCGGCAGCTCTCCGGTGGGAAGCTGGACGGTCTCGTAGGCGATGGAAACCGCACGGCTATCCAGCAGCGCTTTCGTCAGTTCTTCGGATGCGGCGAAATGGAAATAGGTGAAGAGAACCTGATCCGGTTTGATGCGTGGATACTCTTCGGCGACGGGCTCCTTGACCTTTACGATCATCTCCGCTTCCGCCCAGAGCGCATCGACGTCCCCGATGATCATCGCCCCCGCGGCCTTGTAATCGGAGTCCTCGAACCCGCTGCCTACGCCGGCGCTCTTCTCGATCAGAACCTTGTGCCCGTTCCGGACCAGGTGATCGGCACCGGCCGGTACCATCGCGATCCTGTTCTCGCCCGGTTTGATCTCTTTAGGTACTCCGACGATCATCTTGCCCTCGCTCTTTCTTGGCCGTGCCGCTTTTGCCGCCCGGCTCAGGAACCCGCTCCGTCGGGACCCAGACGTACCACCGTCTGCTTCTCAGGAGCATAGTACTCGCGGCAGATCTCAGCCACCTCATCCTCCGTCACGGCCTCGATGCGCCGGCAGATCTCGTCGAGGGTCTGGTACGGCTCATCGTACAGCGCCAGTCCCGCCAGGCGCTGCAGTCGCGCCGAGGTCGATTCCAGCGACAGGAGGACCTGTCCCTTGGTCTGGTTCTTTACCGCTCGCAGCTCTTCCTTTGCAAGGCCGGTGCCAACCAGCCGGCCCAGCTCCGCCTGCGCCTCCTCCACGGCCAGGTTGGCCGTATCGGGCCGCGTCGCCATGTAAATCCCAGCCAGGCCGCCACGGGAATAGAACGACTGAAAGCTGTAAACCGTGTAGGCCAGGCCCAGCTCTTCCCGAACCCGCTGGAACAGCCGGCTGCTCATGCCGCCGCCGAGGGCGGTGGAGACCAGGATTGCCCCATAGCGGCGCGGATCGCTACGCCGGAAGGTGGGCGTGCCCAGGCAGATGTGCACCTGTGCGCTGTCGCGGTCGACGGCGGTGTCCTCGGGCCCCAGAATATTCGGTTCTGGCACGTCGGGCGCCTCGACGGAAGCGCCGTCCTTGGGGAAGTGCTGGTCGACCAGCTCGAGCAGGGCATCGTGGCTGAGGTTGCCGGCAGCGGCGACCACGCTGACGGCCGGGCGGTAGGCGGCCTGCCAGAGATTCCGCAGGTCGTCGTGATCGATGGCCTGGACGGTCTCGTTGGTGCCGAGAACCGGGCTGCCGTAGGGGTGATCCCCCCAGAGAGCCCTGGCGTGCATGTCGAACACCATCTCTTCCGGGGTGTCATCGGCGCCGGCGATCTCCTCGAGGATAACTTTGCGCTCGATCTCGAGATCGCTCTCGCGCAACAGCGGCCGGTAGACCAGGTCGGTGAGAACGTCAACCGCGATCGGGAGGTGCTCGTCGAGAACGCGGGCATGGCAGGCCGTGTGCTCACGCGAGGTATAGGCGTCGAGGGCGCCACCGATGCCCTCGATCTCCAACGCGATCTCGCGGGCCGTGCGGGAAGCGGTCCCCTTGAACACCATATGCTCGAGGAAATGCGAGGCGCCCATTTGCTCGGCCGGGTCATGGCTCGCACCCCAACGCATCCACACGCCC
Organism: Gemmatimonadota bacterium; assembly: GCA_039588075.1. Taxonomy (GTDB): domain Bacteria; phylum Gemmatimonadota; class Gemmatimonadetes; order Palauibacterales; family KS3-K002; genus JBDHAL01. Next base: position 11,337 of record JBDHAL010000061.1, read on the forward strand.
GCCGCCGCCGAACGGACGGTCGGGATCTGCTCCGACAGCACCACGGGCCCCCGCTCCAAGTCGGTCCGGAAGACCCGCTCGTCGAGCTGGATTGTGTCTGGTCTCGCTGACGCCATCACAACTCCCGAGTAGTCACTGCACCGGTGCGCCAAATAAGAATGCCTGCCCCGTCGGCGACGGGGCAGGCAAGGTACGAATAAAGACCGGGCCTCACTCGGACTCGGAGGCTTCCGTTTCGCCGGCCATCGCCGCTCGACGCGAAAGCCGCATGCGCCCGCGGTCGTCGACCGAGATCAACTTGACCTTGACGACGTCCCCGCGCTTTACCACGTCCTCGGTCTTCTCGACGCGGCCTTCCTCGAGCTCCGAGATGTGGCACAAGGCCTCGGTTCCCGGGAGAATCTCCACGAAGGCGCCGAACGACGTCGTGTTCTTCACCACGCCCTCGTAGATCTTCCCGACCTCCGGCTCCTGCACGATCCCCTCGATGATCTCGCGGGCCCGCTCGCCGCCCTCACCGCTCACCGACGATATTGTGATCAGGCCGCTGTCCTCGATATTGAGCTCGGCGCCCGTCTGCTCTTCGATACCGCGGATCACCTTGCCCTTCGGGCCGATCACTTCACCGATCTTCTCGGGGTTGATCTGCAGCGTGATGATCCGTGGCGCCGTCGCCGCCAGGCTGTCTCGCGGCTCGCTCAGCGTCTTGTCCATCACATCGAGGATATGGTGACGCGCCTCCCTGGCCCGCATCATCGCTTCCTTCATCAGCTCGGTGGACAGACCTTCGATCTTGATGTCCATCTGAACCGACGTGATACCCTTGCGGGTGCCGGCGACCTTGAAGTCCATGTCGCCGAGGTGGTCCTCGACGCCGAGGATGTCGGTGAGGATCTCGACCCGCTCGCCTTCCTTGACCAGGCCCATAGCCACACCGGCGCAGGCCGTGCGCACCGGAACGCCGGCCTGCATCAGCGCCAGCGAGCCGCCGCAGACCGTGGCCATCGACGACGAGCCGTTGGACTCCAGAATGTCGCTGACGATTCGAATCGTGTAGGGGAATTCATCGTAAGCCGGCAGCAGCGGCTGCAGCGCGCGTTCCGCCAGTGCGCCGTGGCCGACCTCGCGACGGGTCGTACCGCGGAACGGCCGCACTTCGCCGACCGAGAACGGCGGGAAGTTGTAGTGCAGCATGAACGACTTCGACGTTTCCTGCTGAACGTCGATCGTGTCGATCCGCTGCTCGTCGCGACTCGTGCCCAGCGTGACGACGGCAAGCGCCTGAGTGCTACCGCGGGTGAACAGAGCCGAGCCGTGGGTGCGCGGGAGCAGGCCGACTTCGGCCGTTATCGGGCGAACCTCATCGGGGCGTCGCCCGTCGACCCGCTCGCTTTTCTCGAGGATCTGGCCGCGCAGGGTATCGTACTCGATGCGGCCGAACACGTCGTTCACCTGCTCCTTGAAATTCTCGATCTCGGCGAAGTCCTCGGCCAGCTCATTGAGGATGTCGCCGCGCAAGCCAGAAAGCGCCTCCGTGCGCTCTTCCTTGTTGGGCAGGTTGAGCGCCTCCTCGACGCGGCGCGAGGCCATGTCGTTGACCCGGCCGACGAGGTCCTCGTTCAGGTCGAGCGCATCCCACTCCATCTTCGGTTTGGCGAGCGGCTCGATGAGTTCCTTCTGGATTGCCACGAGCTCACGGATACCCTCATGCGCGAAGCTCAGGGCGTCGACGAACTCATCTTCCGAGAGCTCCAATGCGCCGCCCTCGACCATCACGATCGATTCTTGGGAACCGGCGACGACGAGATCGACATCCGAGAACTCGAGCTGCTGGAAAGTCGGGTTGAGTACCCACTCGCCGTCGAGCTGTCCGATCCGGACGGCGGCGATCGGGTACGGGAACGGAACGCTCGAGAGGTTGAGCGCCACCGACGCCCCGAGCAGGCCGAGAACGTCGGCGTCGTTCTCCTGGTCCGCCGACAGGATGTAGATGACGACCTGCACCTCGTTCATGAACCCTTCGGGGAACAGTGGCCGGATCGAGCGGTCGATCTGGCGAGCCGAGAGGATCTCCTTCTCCGCCGGCCTGCCCTCCCGCTTGAAGAAGCCGCCGGGTATCTTGCCCGCCGCATAGCTCTTCTCGCGATACTCGACCGTGAGCGGGAAGAAGGGGAGTCTGGTGCGTTTGTCGTCGGCCACGACGGTAGCGAGGATAGCCGTATCGCCGAACTGGGCGAGCACAGCGCCGTCGGCTTGCCGTGCCATGCGACCGGTCTCGAGCATCAACGTCCGGCCCGCGAATGTGCGTTCGATTAGTGTTGCCATTTTCTTTCCGCTGCTTCTGCCTCAAGGCAATAGGATGTATAGAAAGACCCCCGGCGCGTCGCGCCGGGGGCATGAGTCGCTACCCTCGCAGGCCGAGGTCCCTGGTAAGGTTCCGGTAAGCCTCAGGGTCGATTCGGTTGAGATAGCGTAACAAGCGTCGCCGCTTCCCTACCCACTTGAGCAGACCCTGCCGGCTGTGGTGGTCCTTGGGATGGGCCCGCAGGTGTTCCGTAAGATCGCTGATTCGCTGGGTCAGCAAGGCGATCTGCACCGGGGTCGACCCGCGGTCGTTCGGGTGTTTCTGGTGCTTCGAGATGAGCGATTCCCGCTCGTCCTTCGCTATTACCATTCTGTTGCCGCTCTCTGGCTGGTCTGCCAAGTCTCTCGTCGTTTCGTCACTCTGGATAGCCCGGAAAGCTATTCGATGGCATGGCCTATGTAAAGGCGGTCTCAGGCGCGCCGGAAGAAGTCGACCGCCGCCTCCCGATCCCGCTTCATCTGCTCGACCAGCTCGGAGGCCGAGGCGAAGGGCTGCACGTCCCGGAGCCGGGTCAGGAACTCGACCCTGACCGGCTCGCCGTAGAGGTCAGCGGCGAATTCAAGGAGGTGCAGCTCGATGGACGGCGGCGAGCCGGGGAACGTGGGGCGCGGGCCGAGGTGAAGCAGGCCGGGCCCGACGTGCGCGCGGAAGGTCGCTCTCACCGCGTAGATCCCCTGGCGGGGCAGCAGCTTGTCGGCCAGGTCCACGCTGATGTTCGCGGTGGCGAAGCCCAGAGTTTTGCCGCGCCCCTCGCCGTGGACGACGATGCCGGCCAGCGAGTAGGGTCGGCCGAGCCCCCTGGCGGCGCTTTCCACCTCTCCCGCCTCTATGGCCTTGCGGATTCGGCTGGACGAGATCGCGTGGTCGTTCATCAACACGGGCTCGACGACCTCCACATCGAAGCCGTGGCTATCGCCGATTCTTCGCATCGTTTCCACGTCGCCGCTGCGGCCGCGCCCGAAACCGTGGTCATAGCCGACCACCAGGCGCTTGAGCCCCAGGCGTTGGAGCAACACGTCACGCACGAACTCCTCCGGGAGGTAGCGGGACAGCGAAGGCGTGAAACTCAGAAAAACGGCGTAGTCGAGGCCGGAGAGTGAGAGGATCTCCTTCTTCTCATTCGGGGTGGTCAGAAGACGTGGCGTCACTTCCGGGCGAACGATCTTGAGCGGGTGAGGATCGAAGGTGACCAGCACGCTGAGCAGTTTGTTTACGGCCGCGCCCGCCTCCAGCGGGAGCCTGCGCAGATCGGAAGTCACGGTCGTCTCGCTCATATCGTCTCAGGCCGCCGGACCGCCAAAGACCTTTCTTGGCTGCAGGCAGCCGTCCCGGGTTGCGCCGATCCCCACCAGGGCGTCGTCAAGAAAGACGGCCATCGGCGCCTCCAAGGCCGGCCCGTTCCACTCCACGGGCAACCCGCGCCGGAAGGCTTCGGCGGCACCGGCATCCAGATCGGCGCGCTCCATATGCCCCACCGCTTGCTCCGGCGGCAGCAGGCGGTCCACAATCGCCTCCAGCGGCGTCTCACGCTCAACCCGAAGGGCGTCCTCCACCGCGAACGAACCGACGCGGGTCCGCCGCAGGCTTCTCAGGTGCGCTCCAACCCCCAGAGACTCACCCAGGTCACGCGCCACGGACCTTATGTAGGTTCCGCTCGAGCACTCGATCTCCACGCTCAGATCGGGAGGCTCGTACTCGAGCAGCTCGATGCGACTTATGGTGACCAGCTGCGGCCGAAGCTCGGGCACACCTCCCTCACGCGCCACCGCGTAGGCACGCCGACCTGCGACTTTCTTCGCCGAATAGGCCGGCGGAATCTGCTCGATCAAGCCGATCTGCCGGTCGAGCGCGCGGCGTACCTGTTCCGTCTCCAGCGAACGCCAGCCGTTGCTGGCATCGGTCACCCGGCCCTCACGATCGTCCGTGTCGGTCCGCTCGCCCAACCGGATGACGCCCCGGTAGGACTTGGCCAGCCCGGTCAGGTACTCCGCCAGCCGGGTCGCCCAGCCCACGCACAGCAATAACAGGCCGCTGGCGATTGGATCGAGAGTGCCCGTGTGGCCGATTCGACGGACGCCGGTGACACGGCGCACGAGCGCGGTCAGGTCGTGCGACGTCGGCCCCTCCGGCTTGTCCACCGGGAGCAGGCCAGCCTCAATCTTCATCCCCGCCCTCGGCCGACGCCTCGAGATTCTCCACCTCGGCCAGCAACTCGTGGATCCGCGCCGCCCGCTCGGTGGTGTGATCGATCTCGAACCGCAGCTCCGGCATCCGGCGCAAATGCAGCTCGCGCCCCAGCCGCGACCGGATATAACCGGCCGCGCTGGCAAGACCCTTCAGCGCTTCGTCCTTGCGCTCATCGTCGCCGCCGATCTGGACGAAGACTTTCGCGTACTTCAGATCGGATGTTACCTCGACATCGGTGACGGTGACCATCCCGACGCGGGCGTCCTTCACATCGCGCTGAAGCAGGCGCGCGATCTCTTCCCTCAGCAGTTTACCGACCCGTCGCGTGCGCGAGTACTCTTTACCCATGGGGACCTCGGGACGGATTTGTCACTTGAGGACGGTTGTTGCGATTCAGTAGTGGTACGTGGCGCTGTCTATTATCCGAACGCGCGCATCGGATGCGACCATGGCGTCCGCGCGGCTCAACACTTCTTCCGACCGCCTCCGGTCCGTTGACACGACGGCCACGCTGAGTTCTGCTCGCTGCCAGACGTCCTGGTGAGCGGTCTCTGAAACAGAGAGGTTGTGACGCCCGCGCAGCCTGTCTTTGAGGCTGCGAAGGATGGCCCGCTTCTGCTTGAGGGAGGCGCAACCGGCAAGGTGCAACTCCCATGTCAGAACGCTAACGACCACGGCGCCGGAGAGTCGCGAGTTTACGCATGTGACGGCCGAGCTATTGCGGGCGGCGCGCCGCTACCTAGCGCCCGAGTCCGCTTCTCCGGAAACGGCCGCCTGTGCCGCGATACCGTCAAGCGTCCGGGCGATCTGTTCGATGCGGAAGGCCTCAAGGAGGTCACCGACCTTGACGTCGTTGAAATTCTCGATGCCCATACCGCACTCATAGCCTGACTTCACTTCCTTGACGTCTTCCTTGAACCGCCTGAGGCTCGCGAGCTTGCCCTCGTAGATGACGACGTGCTCGCGCAGCACGCGGATCCGCGAGTTGCGGTCGAAGGCGCCTTCGCTGACGTAGCAGCCCGCCACCGTGCCGACCTTGGGCACCCTGAACAGCTGCCTGACCTCCGCGACGCCGAGGACGACTTCCTTCTCTTCCGGCGCCAGCATGCCCTCCAGAGCCGCTCTGACCTCTTCGGCTGCCTCGTAGATCACGCGGTAGGATCGGATATCGACGCCCTCCGCTTCCGCTATCTCGCGCGCCTTGCGATCGGGCCGCACGTGGAAGCCGATGATGATCGACCCGGTGGTCTGGGCGAGCAAGACGTCGGTCTCGTTGACCGCGCCGACGCCGCGGTGGATGACCTTCACCTCGACTTCGTCGGTGGAAAGCCGTTCGAGCTCGTCGGACAACGCCTGCACCGAGCCGTCCGTGTCGCCCTTGATGATGAGCCCCAGCTGCGTCTTTTCGCCGGCCTGCACGGCCTCGAAGATATCCTCGAGACGTCCGACCTGGCTCTTGCGCCTGATTTCCTTCTCCCGCTCGATCTGCTGGCGCTTGCCAGTGATCTCGCGCGCCCGGTCGTACTCGAGGACCAGAAGGTTGTCTCCCGCCTGCGGGACCCCTTCGAACCCGAGCACGCGGACGGGCATGCCCGGGCCGGCGGACTCCACGTTGTGGCTGCGCTCGTCGAGCAGGGCCCGGGCGCGACCGGCGTGGACGCCGCAGACGAAGCCATCGCCGACGCTGATCGTCCCCTCGGTGATCAGGATCGTCGCGACCGGCCCCATGCCCTTGTCGAGCTCTGCTTCGATCACCGTCCCGCGCGCCGCGAGGCCGGGGTCGGACTTGAGCTCGAGCATGTCGGCCTGGAGCAGGACCTTCTCCAGCAGGTCGTCCACACCCTCACCCGACTTGGCGGAGATATCGGCAGCGAGTGTCTCGCCACCGAACTGTTCGATCACGACTTCGTGCTCGAGCAGTTCCTGCTTGACCTTGGCGGCATCGGCCGTCGGCAGGTCGACCTTGTTGACGGCGACGATGATCGGCTTGCCGGCGTTCTTGGCGTGGCTGATCGCCTCCCGGGTCTGCGGCATAACGCCGTCGTCGGCGGCCACCACGAGGATGACGATGTCGGTCACATCGGCGCCGCGGGCACGCATGGCAGTGAAGGCGGCGTGGCCCGGCGTGTCGAGGAAGGTGATACTGCGGTCGCCGGCGACGTCGACGTGGTAGGCGCCGAGGTGCTGGGTGATACTGCCGGCCTCACCGGCGATCACGTTGGTCTTCCTGACGTAGTCGAGCAGCGACGTCTTACCATGATCGACGTGCCCCATCACGGTGACCACCGGCGGCCGCGAGGTCATACGGTCGGGATCGGCTTCCTGGTACTCGGTGATGACATCGGCGTCGTACTCGTCCTCACGTACCGCTTTGAACCCTAGCTCGTCAGTGATCAACTCGATCTGATCGAAGTCGAGCCGCTGGTTGATGGTGACCATCAAACCGAGGTTCTTGAAGGTGGAGGTGATGATCTCGTTGGCCGAGACGCCCACGAGGTCGGCCAGCTCGGCGACGGTGAGAAACTCGGCGACTCGGACCAGCGTCAGCTCCTCCTCAGCCAGTCGCTGGGCTTCCGCTTCCCGCTCCAGCTGGCCCGCAGAGGCATCGCGACGCCGGCGCCGCGGTGTTGCCGGCCCATCCATCTTCGCCAGCGTCTTGCGGATGTTTGCCTGGACCGCCTGCTGATCGACGCGCGTGCGCTTCTTCTTTTTGCGACCGCGGCGACGGCGACGGCCGTCGAGCGTGTAACCCTCCGCCTGGATCCGAACCACGCCGGCTGCTGGCTTGGGCTTGGCCGGCGCACCGGCCTTCGACCGCGCCACGGGCATCGGCGGTGCCGGAACCGGCGCTTCGGCGTCGGGCTCCTCGGCCAACTCCGCCGCGAGCGGCAGCTCTTCGTCCGGCTCTTCCAGCTCCGCAGCCTCCTCGAGCTCCTCGGCGACAACGGGCTCCTCGACTTCGATCTCCTCCACCTCGTCCACCTCTTCGGGCGCGAAGATCTCCTCGACTGCGGGCTCGGCGACCTCTACTTCCTCTACCTGGGCGACCTCAGCGGCCGGCAGCTCGACGATCTCGACCGTCTCCTCCTGCTCGGCCACCATTGCCGGCTCCTCCTCGGGCTCGGCCTCGGCCTCGCTCTCCGCCGCAACTTCAACCGGCTCGGCCACCTTCTCAGCCACGCGACGGCGGCGACGGCGGCGGCCCGCCGCATCGCCCTTCCCCACCTTGTCGGGTCGCCGCTTGTCACGCTCCAGCCGCGTGCGCGCACGGGCGACCTGCCCGTCGTCCAGGCTGGACATGTGGCTACGGACGGGGATGTCCATCTCCCGGAGCAGATGGATCAAGCTCTCGCTGGTGACCTCGAACTCCTTTGCCAGCTCGTATACCCGCATCTTCGCCAAGGGTGTTTCCTCTCCTGTCCGCTAGCCTTCTACAGCTTCCGCCAACTCCAAAACCCGGCGGCCCAGTGATCTGTCCGTTATCGAAACCACAACCACTCTCTGACGCCCTATCGCCTGGCCCAACCGATCTCCGTTCAGCGCGACCGTCACCGATCGAGCCGGCCCTTCTCCCTCGAGAAGCGACTCCAACTTCCGGCGCGTGTGGTGCGACGCATCGCCGGCTATGACCACCGCGGTCGCTTCCCCTCTTCGCACCGAAGAGGAAACCGCATCCATTCCTATGCGCAAGCGCCCAGCTCGAGCGGCGAGACCCAAGCCGCTCAGCAATTGCTTCGCCGCGTCAGGCGCTGCGCTCGTCTGACTCACCTGCGGCGCCGGCCTCGTCCGCCCCTTCAACCTGCGCGACCGGAGCTACTTCCTCCTCCGCCTCGGAGGTCACGGCGGCGGCCTCCTCGGCCTCGGCGGTCTCCTCGGCCTCCTCGGCCTCGGCGGTCTCCTCGGCCTCCTCGGCCTCCTCGGCCTCAGCGTCGGCCGCACCTTCGGTCGCCTCGGAGGCGGTATCGCCGGCCTCAGTCTCTTCACCTGCCTCAATCTCTTTGCTGTCCTCGGCCTCTTCCTCCAAATCCGGGAAGGGGCCGCCACTCGCGACCGGTGTGGCGTCCGGCGGGGCCTCAGAGGAAAGCTCTGACGGTTCCTCGACGATGGTGAGGTCTTCGATCAACTTCACCAGGGCGTCGGCTTCCTCCTGCCCTACACCGGTGATTTTCAGGAAGTCGTCGGGCTCGAGGTCGATAATGTTCATGAACGTCTGGTAACCCGCCGCTTCCAGGGAAGCCAGCACGGCCGGCGAGATGTCAAGCTCCTTCAACGAGAAGTCGGCCGCGCCTTCGTACTCCTCACCCTCGGTTCGGAAGAGCGTGCTCTCCGCACCGCGCTCCATCCATTCGCGGCTCGAGTAGAGGTCGATCTGCCACCCGATGAGCTGCGAAGCCAGTCGCACGTTCTGGCCGTTACGGCCGATGGCGAGCGACAGCTGGTCCTCATCGACGATGGCCGTGATTACCTTGCGCTCCGGATCCGATATCACCTTCGCGACCTTCGCCGGCGCCAGCGCCCGCTTCGAATAGATCTCGGGGTCGGGATGCCACGGCACGATGTCGATCCGCTCACCGCTCATCTCCGAGACAACGGCCTGAACGCGGGAGCCCTTGAGTCCGACGCAGGCGCCGACCGGGTCGATCGAGTCGTCGTTCGAAACGACGGCAATCTTGGTCCGGCCGCCCGCCTCGCGGGCGATGTCGATGATCTTGACCACGCCCTGATAGATCTCGGGCACTTCCAGCTTGAACAACGAGGCCACAAACGCCGGATCGGCGCGCGACAAGATCAAGCGCGGCCCTTTCGGCGTCTCCTCCAGCTTCTTGAGGACGGCACGAATCGGCTCGCTCTGCCGGAATCGTTCACGGGGATTCTGCTCGCGCCACGGGATGATCGCCTCGGCTTCGCGCAGCATGTTGAGCATCACGACCAACTTGCCACGTTCGATGGCCTGCACTTCGCCCGAGAGCAGGTCGCCGAGCTTGTCGGCGAACTCCTCGCGGATTCGGTTACGTTCGCCTTCCCTCACCCGCTGGATGATCCGCTGCTTCGCGGCGAGCACGGCGGTGCGCCCGAAGTCCGCGAAGTCGACGGGGATCTCCAACAAATCTCCAACCTCGAAGTCCGGGTCGTCCCAGCGTGCCTCGGTGACGCTCACTTCCCGTGAGGAATCGATCACTTCCTCGACGACTTCTTTCAGGACCACGATGCCGATCGTG
>JBDHAL010000062.1:0-16704 GCA_039588075.1 Gemmatimonadota bacterium
TCTTTCTGATCCAGGTGCTCCAGCGCCTCGGCGGCCGACGAGGCCTGGTCGCAGTCGAGCCCATCCCCTTTCAGCTGCCTGGCGATCAGGGCGGTGATCGACGGCTCGTCGTCGACTATGAGCACGGAAGCAGCTTTCCGGTCCGGGCCGGCAGCCATCATCCACAACTCCTACTGTTCTGGCGGGGGGACAACCGAAGCGCCCGGCAGCCTCACATCGACACGCCACCTCCCAATGGGCGCCCTAATAAGATGGCAAACTAGGCATGGCACCGCAAACCCTAGTCGGATAAGTTTGGGGCCGTCCTGATATGGAAAGGCTCTTTTTCGCACTGGGATCGGCGTCCGGCCTGCTTGGGGTGGCGCTGGGCGCCTTCGGCGCCCACGGGCTACGCGGCAGGTTGACCCCGGAAATGCTCGACGTCTGGGAGACGGCGGCGCGCTACCAGCTCGTGCACGCCCTGGCGCTGCTGGCGGCGGCCTGGGCGCTGACCCGCTGGCCCGGCGCGGCGCCGGTCGCCGCCGGCTGGGCGTTCGCCGCCGGCACCCTGCTCTTCTCAGGCAGCCTCTACGCTATGGCGCTGTCCGAGGCGCGCTGGCTGGGCGCCATCACTCCGCTGGGCGGCCTGTCGTTTCTGGCCGGCTGGGCCTGCCTGATCTGGGCGGCGTACCGGGGATAGCCGATGGACGAGGATCCCCGCCCAGGGCGGACGCTGGCCCGGCTGCGTTACGAGACGCGGCGGCTGATCGAGCACGACGTGGGCGGCGGCCTCGGCCTGCTCGCCGTCGCCGCGCTCATCGGCGCCGCCACCGGCTACGCCGTCTTCCTGTTCTACGGCGCCGTCGACCTCCTCTCCTCGCTGGTGTTCAGCCCGACCCGGGACGGCCTGTCCAGCCTGATGACCTGGATCTACACGGTGGGTGCGGTCACGCTGGGGATCTACCTGGTGACCCTGGTGGTCAGACGATTGGCACCGGGTCCGAGACTGCAGCCGCTGCCGGCTGTGATCCTGGCCTCGGCCAAGCGTGGCGGTGACCTGGACCAGCGCAGCATCTGGGCGCGGACGCTGGGCGCGGTCATCACGCTGGGCTTCGGCGGTTCCACCGGGAGCGAGGGCCCGGTCGTCGCCGCGGGAGCGGCCCTCGGGTCCGCCTCCGGTCGCTTCCTGGCGATGCGTCCCCGGCTGCGCAGGGTGATGCTGGGCTGCGGCGCCGCCGCCGGCATCTCGGCGGCGTTCAACGCGCCCATCGCCGGCGTGATGTTCGCCCTGGAAGAGGTCCTCGGCACCTTCTCGGTGGCCGCGTTCAGCCCGGTGGTGGTGGCCAGCGTCATGGCCGCCGTCGTCGCTCGGGCCAAACTGGGCGACCACCCGGCCTTCGACATACCCACCGAGTTCGTGCTGGGCGAGCCGCGGGAGATCTTGCTGTACGCCGGCCTCGCCCTGGTGGCCGCCGCGTTCGGCGTCGCCTACACCCGGGGGATCTACGCCTGTGAGGACGGGCTCAAGCGAGCGCCGGGTTGGGCGCGACCGGCTGTGGCCGGGCTGGCTATCGGCATCATCGCCCTCGTCTTCCCCCAGGTGCTGGGTCCCGGACGGGCCGAGATCCAGATGGTCTTGTTCGGCCAGCTGGCCGGCGTCTCCCTCGCGCTGCTGGCGGTGGCCAAGATTCTGGCCACCGGCGCCACGCTGGGCGGCGGCGGCTCCGGCGGCTTCTTCACGCCGGCGCTCTACGTGGGCGCCATGACCGGACACGCGTACGGCACGCTCGCGCACCGCATCTTCCCCGGCCTCGCCACCGACATCAACGCCTACGCCCTCGTGGGAATGGGTGCCGTCCTCGCCGCGGCCACCCACGCGCCGATCAGCGCCATCATCATCATATTCGAGATGACCGGCGACTACGGACTCATCCTGCCCGTGATGCTCACCTGCGTCGTCTCGTACCTGGTCGCCAGGAGAGTCTACCCCGAGTCGGTGTACACCGAAGCGCTCAAGCGCGCCGGCGAGCAGATCGCCCACGGCGTCGACCTGTCGATCTTCGAGCGAATCCGCGTCGAGGATTGTTACGATCCAGAGCCGGACAGTGTGCCCGAAGGCGCGCCGGTCAGGGACGTCCTCGACAAAGTCACCGAAGGCCGCCAGATCGACCTGCCCGTGGTGGACGAGTCGAACGCGGTCACCGGCGTCATCGCCTACCAGGAGATCCTACGCGTCGCCAGGCAGCACGAACTCTACGACGTGCTGCTCGCCATCGACATCGCCATCCCCGACGTCGAACCGGTCACCATCAACGACACCGCGATCGTCGCCATGCGACGCCTAAGCGAGCGGGCGCTGGAGTACTTGCCGGTCGTGGACAGGCGCAGTGGGCAGCTGGTTGGCGTGGTCAGCCGGACGCAGATCTGGCACGCTTATGACGCGGAGTTGCTGAGAAGCCCATAGGGAAGGTGACCGGTAACCGGTGACCGGTAATCGGTAACACCTTACCGAATGACTACGAACTTGCCCTTCTTGACGCCGATGTCGTTTCCGGCTTCGTCCTTTGCGTAGAGAATGTAGAGGTAGAGGCCGGCTGCCAGCTCGAGGTCCTCGCGCGTTTTCAGGTTGAAGCGCAGGTCGCCCTGGCCGTTCAGATCTCTTGGATCCCAGCGCAACAAGTTTATGTACTGGCCCGCCGGCGTGTAGATGCGGATCAGGCCGTGCGGCGGTACGTGCGTGAATAGGATGTAGTTCTCGTCCTGGGTGATGGAGTAGCGCGAATACAGGACGAACGGGTTGGGCACCACCTTTACCGAGTCGAGTGCGGCGCGGACGGCGTCCGGGTCGGTGGTCAGCAGCTCCTTGCCGGCCAGCGCGCTCTGCACCGAGAACGTGTATTCGGTTTCCGTGGTGATCGTCTGGTAGTAGCTGAAGAAGAGCTGCTGGCCGGGGCCGTTCGGTATGTATCCCGTGGCGCCAGGTGAACTCAACGTCACCGGGTTGCACTCGACGCGGCTCCACACGACCGGCTCGCACCCGAGAACCGCCGAGATGATCGCTAGCTCGAAGTCGGGCGCCGTGCCTTCGATAAACATCATGCCGTCGCCCGGCAACCACTCGGTGTTCGGCACATCGACGATCATCGTGTCCTGACCCGAGCCGAGCAGCAGGTGCGTCAATTTGTTTTCCTCTGTGATCACAACGGTCACCGGCCGCGGGTCGGCGGCGTCAGTGACGTTCCAGATCTCGAACGGCAGCCGCACCTCGAGCATCGATTCGTGTGGCAGGCCCAGCCAGTCCGCGATAGCCGGGTCCCTGGATGCGATCGACCCTGCCTCCCTGCCGATCAGCGAGCTCACGACGGTGGCCCGGGTGTTCTGGGGATCGGCCAGATCGAGCTCGAAGGGTGAGCCGGCCCCGAAGGCCGCGTCGGACCAGACGATTCGGTAGCGGCCCTCCGTATTCACTCCGGACGTTTGGCCCGGCAGGTAGGTCAGCGACGGCTCCACCAGCGGCAGGATGCGCTCACCGTTGGCGTCCAGGTAGGACTGCTCGTTGAAGCGGCCGGCCAGCTCGTTGTCGATCGAAAAGCTGAAGCCGGGGAAATTGGGCAGGCCGAAGTAGCGACCCGGTACCGTCTGGCCGCCGGCCAGCGATGCCGTCACGGTCAACGGAACACCACCGGCGTTGGCTAACACGGCGGTCAGCTCGTCGAAGGCGTACACGCGGGTCCGCTGGTCGCCGACGATCGTCTCGCTGAACTCGCCTTCGACGCCCACCGCGCCGGGCGCCTCGAAGGTCTGCGTCCCCCCCGAAGGGTCGGTCACGTCAACGATCGAGCGGGTGACGTCGGCATCACCGGTCGCAGAAATCGTCGCCAGCTCGGTGACTGTCACGCTATCGCCGAACAGCAGCGAGTACTCGCCGTCGTCCACCCGCTCGTCCGTGGCACGGACATTCATTCGCTCCAACGGGATCCAATCGGGCGACGGCGTCACGAGCTCGACCGTCGCGCCCACCGACCCCGACTGCCGCGAGGCCGGCACGTAGAGCGAGACCACCCACGGCTTCGTCGTCACCGTAACCAGCTTTGAAAAGGTCGGCTCCTGGATCGTCAGGATCTCCGTCCGGCAATTCCGCACGCAGGAGACCAGCGTGTCCCCATCGGTGATCACGACAACGCTGTCCGGCTCGCCGACGAGGACCGGCACCTCGAGCCCCCGCGTCTGCGTGACCAGCGAGTAGAGGTACGACCGGCCGGTGACGATGCCATCGTCGGCGAAGACGTTGGGAAAGTCGCCCGTGGCGCCCGGCTCCAAAGTCGTCCACGGGATCCAGCCGATCTCGGCGAACGGGCCCAACTCGACCGGGTCAGTCAGGCAGTCATCGTCCGCGGTGAACGTGAGACCAGCTTCGCACGACTTGAAGACGTGGATCGCCGACACGTTGTTGGTAATCAACGCCCTGACTGTATCCTCGAGGAACGGGTTCAACAGGCGCAGCTTGTTGAGCTCGGTTCCCGGCTCCGACGCAAGCATCTGGTCGAGGAAGTTCTGCAGGAACGGGTCTTCCCAGTCTTCCGTGGTGGCGTCGAGATAAAAGGTCGCCCGGGCCTCCGGCTCGGTGGGCTTGCTGAACCCCTCGCCGCCCGACTCGATCTCCACCGACGTTATCCCCGGCGCCGGCGCCCGTTCGACCAAGCCGTAGAACGTCATGTAATGTTCGACCGCCCGGCCGATGTCGTTCTCGATCGACGCCAGGTCCGAGGCCATCACGATCGCCATCAGCCACTGCGCCATCGAATCGGCGGGCAGCGAGAACGGGCCCGCCCCGGTCACCGAGCTGGCACTCGAATACACGTTACCGAAGCCGCCGGGTAGAGTGTCGCTCCACGACACAGAGCACTGTTTCTCGAGGCCGGTAAACGGGTCGTACTGCGGCCCAGCGTTGTCGGTGCAGTCCTCGTAAGAGAGAACGTCATCGATGCCGTCGTCATCGTAGTCCCAGCGTCCCGGCGTCCAGCGGTTGAAGTCGAGCTGGTCGCGGTCCGGGTACTCCTCCCAGCGGAACGTGTCCCACGTGGTGTGGTTCGACGGGTCGCTGACCGCCCGGTTACCCAGCACGTCGCTGGTTACGGAAGCGACCATGCCGAACTGCCGTTGCTCGTAGTCGGTGTTCGGCGCGGTCGAGGCGGCCGCCGCCCAGATCACGGCTTCGCAGCCGTGGAACCCACACATATGACCGTGGTTGAAGGTGATCGTGTCGTCCCAGATACGCGGGTCGCCCTTGCCGAAGAAGCGGCTCTCAGGATCGGTGAGCAGCTTGTTGCGCAGATCGCCGATCGGCGACTTCAGCACCACGATCGCCGCCGCGCCGTAGTTGAAGCCGGCGCCCACGCCGGAGGGCGGAGCCGAGCCATAACTCGCTGCGGGGTGCATCGGGTCGCCGCCGGGCCCGCAGCCGTTACCGGACGTCCCCTGGCTGCTCGAATTCGTGAAGCCCTGGCACATCGTCGCGCCGCGGGTCACGCCGTTAGCCGGATCACGATACAGAGATGTACCGGTGTTGAAGGTTATCAACCCGGCCTGCAATCCAACGTAGAGAGAGTCGTAGTCGAGTCCGACGCCAAAGACCTCCCGGGAATTGTTCGTGATCGTGATCTGGTACCAGCCGGTGTTCTTGAGACCGAAGCCGGTGAAGCTGAAGACGTCCATCTTGGCCAGCAGCCCCAGCGGCCAGCCGGTGCGCTGCGGCTCCTGGTCCGGATCCCCTCCCATGCTCTGCGGAATCACGTTCCCGTACGAGGCGTTTGCGCCCGAGCCGAAGAGGGCCTCCGAGGAGTAGTCGGAGAAGAAGCCGAAGACCTGGAAGTCTCCCAAGAAACTGTCGTTGTTGTGCAACTCCTCCGGCACCTGCCACGGATCGAAAGAGAAGTTCGCGTCGCCCACCCGGTCGGCATACTCGAGAAAGCCCCGGGCACTCACCGGTCGGGAGCCCTGCCAGCCCAGCGATCCCCAGGTCGGCTCGCAGTCGCCGGCCGCCAACAGCGGGTTACCCGACCCGATCTCTTTGTAGTCCAGGCAGCTGCCGTCGCCCTGGTCGGTGACGCCGGAGTGGAAAGGCCCCAGCGATCCGTCATGAGGCAGGATCTCGCCTCTGAACTGACCGAATGGCGAGTTGACCGTGTAGCCCTTGCCCCGTGCGTTGGCCAGCGACTCCACCGCGGCCGTGTGCTTGTTCCACTCGCTGGGCGGCGCCGCGAAATAGAAAAACAAGTCGAACCAGTCGGGCATGAACAACCGAGACGGGTGGAAATTGTTCCAGCACTGGCTGCGGGTGAGGTTCCCTGCGTTACGTGTGCAACCGCTGAAATCACCGGCGAACCGCAACCCGGCGTCGGCCTGGTCGCGGGCGCCGAACAACCGGAACTCGCTCTCGTTTCGCTCGATCTCGCCGGGACCATAGACCCTCGGCTCACCCGGTTTCTGCCACTGCGCCGCCGCCGGCGCGGCGAAGACCGGCCCCAAGAGAGCCAAAGCAATCGCGGTTGCCGGCAATACAAGCCGACGACTGGATGTACCGGGATGTACGACGACGGGCAGCGGGAGGCGTGCCGCGGAAGCGGCCGGAAGACCTGGGTACCCCATGGGCCTGAACCTCGCCAGGGGGCGGACGCACTTGGATGGCTGACATCAATGTGGGGCGGGGTTGTCAGGAAGGCAAATTATTGCCGACAGGCTGAAAGGTAACCGGTGGCCGGTAACCGGTGACCGGTAATTGGGAAGTCAGAACTGGAAGTGGCAGTTACCGGTTACCGATTACCGGTCACCGATTACCGAAGTGGAGCCGAGGGGGCTCGAACCCCTGACCTCCTGGGTGCGATCCAGGCGCTCTCCCAAACTGAGCTACGGCCCCGAAAGATACCGCGGCGGGATGCTGCGATGGGGACGACAGGACTTGAACCTGTGACCTCCACGATGTCAACGTGGCGCTCTAGCCAGCTGAGCTACGCCCCCTGCTTGCGGCCCGAATTTATCCGGCCTTTGATGGCCTGTCTACCCGCCGCGGTTGGACGGCCGTCAACGGCAGGTAACCGGTAACCGGTGACCGGTGACCGGTAATTGAGAATTGGGAATTGCCGTTGTGCAGTTACCGGTGACCGGTGACCGGTTACCGGTCACCTTCCCTCAGCTCCTCCTCGCGCTTTAGAATCTGACCTCCTGCCCATGAAGCGAGCGTGTAGACCACCGATGAGCCGAGGCGGCCGACGTAGTAGCCGACGTCGCCGCGGTCGAGGAAGGTGAGGTCGCCGAGCTCAATGCCTTCGAGGCCTAGGACGCGGACACCGACGGTGGTCGAGTCCCAGGTTAGGGTATCGGCTACCGAGTCGTGGGCGAAGCCTAGGGCCTGCAGCTGGGCGAGCTGGCCGAGGAGGTTGGAGACGACGTTGTCGTCTGCTTGGGCGGCGGACGGTTCGATGCGCCAGGCCGCCGAATCGCGGACCAGGGTGAACGACTCGTCGGGATAGGTGAATTCGATGCTGTGGATGTCGGCGCGCACGGCGTCGACGATCCACTTGTTGCGCCAGTCGTCGACGGCGCGGTTCACCAGGCTCACCAGGCCGCCCTGCAGCACGTAGACTTCGTCGTCACCTTCGCGGCGCACGAACACCTGCTCGAATGCGCCGCCGCGCTCGCCGAAGATGATCGACAGCTTCGTCTGTCCTTCAGAGTACAGCGTGAACCGACGACCCGTCGCGGACGTGACCCCCAGACGCTCATGATTGGCCGGGTTGCGGCTCGCCAGCCGCCCGACCCGCGCCTCGCCCAGCTGTTGCCCCAGCGATTCACCCGCTTCGGCCGTCGCTTCATAACCGTTCACCGTCCACGGCGCGCCGGCGCGTAACACGATCGTGTCGGTCGCCGACGCGATCAGCACGCTGTCTATCTCGAGCTCCGAGCTCGACGCCAGCTCGAAGGGCGCCGGCTCCGGCGCGCCACCGCCGCTCGACACCAGGCGCGCCACGGCCCAGGCAACCACCAGGACCGCCAGGACACCACCCAAAATCTTCAGAAGACGATCGCTCATGCTCCGTAAACCCTGCGAGAGAGTCCGCGCCGTCTAAAGAGCCGCAGCGCTCCGAACAACACGAACGCCAGCGGCACCCCGACGAGGTTGACGAACTTCACCATCAACATCTGGAAGTTCGACTCGAAGACCAGCGCGCGCGGCGTCGGCGTCTTGGCCCGGATGCTCATCAGCGCCTCCGTCTGCGTGAGCCAGTCCAGCGCGTTCAACGCAAACCGTACCCCCGCCTCCTGTGCAAACTGATCGACGAGAAAATCAGCGTCTCCGACTATGACCGCCCTACCCACCGCCGGCCCCTCGAACACCCTTCTCCCTACCACTCGCCCGCCCTCCTCATCGCCATCGCCAGCTACATCGACGACCGCCGCAGCCGCCGCACCCGCCGCCACCGCCCCCTGCACGGCCACCGCCAACAACTGCTCCCTCAGTTCCTCCGGATCAAAAACCGGATCCGCATCCGGCCGAATCTGGAACGCCCCCGTCTGATGCGACGCGTACTGACTGCTTACCAATAACGGAGTGAACCTGCGATCCGAAAACGTCGCCAGCGTATCCAGCGAACTGACCCACGGCAAGAACACGCTGTTCAAATTCCGCGTTATCGGATGCGGCGCCGCTGGCAACGCCCGTATCCAGAACGGGTACGGCAGCACATAGCTGAACACCTCGCCTGGCACCTGGATCGACTCGTTCGACCTCAAGTCGAAAACCAGGTCCCCGTTCACCCTCACCCCGTACTCCTCCGTAACGTCCCGAGCGCTGTCCGGCACCCCACTGGCGAACAAGTACTGCATGTTGATGCTGGCGCCCTCACCGAGATAGAGGACGCTACCATCGCCGCCCATGTAGGAGATCAGCAACTGCCGCGCACGTGACCCGAGCACCCGGGTGGGCCCAGCGACGATCAACGCGTCCAGCCCGGCGTCGATGGTCGCCGAGTCGGACGACAGGTCCACCGAGCTGACCTCATAGTTCCGCCGCAGCTCTCGGGTGAACGCCGCGTACTCGCCCTGACTTTTCTCGCCGTGACCCGTGACGAAGGCCACGCTGGGCGTCTCGGTGCGGGTCAGCCGCCAGACGCGCGAGGCGAGCTGGTATTCCAGGTTGCGCGAATCGCCGACGAACGGGATGACCTCGGATCCGCCGGCGTATTGCACGGCGATGCCGAGCCAGCCGTTCTTGAGCTGAAGCTCCTCCTGGCGCACGACGTTGAATTGCACCTCGGAGACCCCCAGCTGCTGCGCCTCTTGCCGCGCTTCCTCGCTCCGGTCGGGGTGGAGACGAACCACGACGATGTTGCCACGACCGTAGCGCTCGAAATCGCGCAGCACGTCGTTGACGTCGCGCTGCAGCGGCCGCACCTGAGCGGGAAGCTCGCGTGACGTGAAGAGGGAAACGGTCACCAGGTCGTCGAGATCGCCGAGGATCTGGCGGGTCCCGCGGGACAGCGTGTAGAGCCGCTCCCCCGTCAGGTCGAGGCGACCGGGGATATAGCCGCCGAACATGTTCGCCACGACAGCGATGGCGACGATCGCTGCGGTGCCCAGCCGCAGGTTCTTGTAAAGCATCCCCTTGCGACCCAGGCGATCGCGTAGCAGCAGCCAGTAGGCCAGGGCGAGGAACGCCGCGACCAGCGCGACGAAATAGACGACGTCCCGGAGATCGATCACGCCGCGGGCCACGTTGGCGAAATGCGGCAGGATGCCGAGCGGCCCAACGATCGCCTGCAGCCAGGCGGGCAGTCCGATCTGAACGACCTCGGTGCCCGCCATCATCAAGATGAAGCAGACGGCCGTCGCAACGATGAAGGCGGTGATCTGGTTGCGGGTGAGCGCCGAGGCAAAGACGCCGACGGCGGTCATCCCGGCGACCAGCAACAGGCCGCCGAAGTACTGGGCGAAGACGACCCCGAAGTCGGGCTTTCCGCCCAACAAGAGCAGCAGCGGGACCAACAGGGTACCGCCCAACGCGATGGCGATGAAGAGCACGTCACCGACGAACTTACCCAGCAGGAACTCGTGCTCGTGGAGCGGGTGGCTGAGCGTTACCTCGAGCGTGCCGTGCCGCTTCTCTTCGGCCAGCGATCCCATCGTCACCGCCGGGACGAAGAACAGGAGGATCCAGGGCAACAAGTCGAACATGGGCCGCAGCGAGGCCTCGCTGACCAGGAAGACGCTGCGGAAATAGAAGAAGAAGTTGATGGCGAGAAACACGACCAGCAGGATGTACGCGGTCGGGTGGTCGAAGTAGCCCCGCAGTTCCTTGCGCGCGACCGTCCAGATGTTCCTCATCGTCGCCTCCTACCGCGTCAGCTGGCCGAACAGGTCTTGCAGGCTGCCCGTCACTTCGTGCAGTTCCCACAGCACCCAGTCCCGCTGCTTGGCCAGTTTGAAGATCTCGGGGCGCAGGTCGGGGCCGGCCGCCACCGCCAGCGTCACCCGCGTGCGGCCGTCCTGTTCCTCCCGCTCCACGACCTCCTCGACGCCGGCCAGACCGGCAAGCGCCTCGTCGGCGCCGCTTCCCTCCAACTCGACGACGATCGTGCGCATCCCGCGCGCCCGGGCGAGCAGGTCTTCGGTCGAACCGTCGGCGACGATCTTCCCTTCGTGGATCACGATGATCCGCCGGCACGTCTCCTCGACCTCCGGCAGTACGTGGGTGCTGAGGATCACCGTGTGCTCTTTGCCGATCTCGCGGATCAGTCGCCGGATCTCCTGCCGCTGGTTCGGATCGAGACCTTCGGTGGGCTCATCGAGGATCAGGAAGTCGGGTCGGTGCAGGATCGACGCGGCCAGCCCCAGCCGCTGGCGGTAGCCCTTGGACAGCTCGCCAATGGGACGGTAGAAGACTTCGGCGATCCCCGTCGCCTGGACGGCGTCGTCCAGCGCGCTGCCCGGGCCACCCGCCCCCACGCCGCGCAGCTCGCCCACGAAGCCCAGGTACTCCGAGACCAGCATGTCGGTGTAGAGGGGGTTGTTCTCGGGCAGGTAGCCGATCCGCCTCCGGGCCGCCACGGGGTCCTCGCGGGTGTCGGTGCCGTCGATCAGCACGGCGCCGCTCTCCGGCTCCAGGAAGTTCGTGATCAGCCGCATCGTGGTCGACTTACCCGCCCCGTTCGGGCCCAGGAATCCCACGACCTCTCCCCGATCGACCGTGAACGACACATCGTTCACCGCCACGGTGGGGCCAAACGACTTGGTCACGTTCTCGAGCGCTATCACGCCGACCTCCGCTGGATATGATGGTGGGGCATCGCCCAAGGACTCGGACGTTTCTCGGAAGAACTTCTATTGTCCAAAACGGGGCTGACGGGACTCGAACCCGCGACCTCCGGTGTGACAGACCGGCACTCTAACCGAGCTGAGCTACAGCCCCACTCGACCCCGGGCACGGCTAAAACACCCGCCCGTGGCCACCGCGACGACGCCCGGACTGCCGAGCGACGATGCGGCGCAAATCTATCCCCCTGCGGGGAGCGGTCAAGACTCTATCCCGCAGGCCTGCTCCGCCCAGAGCGCCAGCGCCTCGTCGTCCTCCAGGATATCAGCCGGAACCTCGTAGTAACTCTTGAGCGTCTGCTTGTCGTTCGGCCGAAACGGTCCCGTCCCACGGCTCCGATACTCCTCGCGGGTCGCCTCGTCGGTCTTGAAGTAAAGCCGGCCGGCGGCTACGATCCCGAAGAACACACCCTCGTGATACAGCCCGTGACCCCCGAACATGGCCCGGGCCTGCACCGGCCCGAGACCGCGAAGCTGGTCCACCACGTACTCGACGAACGAATCCTCTGCCACTGGCCAACTCCTGTCCGAATCGACCTAATATTAGCCGTAATTGACTTATTTCAGGCCAATACTGATACTGGAGGCGGCAAAAGCGCCCTCCCGCCGTCGCCGCCGGGCCTGGAGACGGAGGAAACCCCGATGACCGGACCGAAAGTACTCGTAGTCGAGGACGACCGCGACCTGATGCGATGGATGGGCGAGCAGCTGACGGCGAGCGGCTACCAGGTCATATCGGCCGGCGACGGGGCCTCGGCGATCATGATCGCCCAAAAACAGCGCCCCTACGTGATCGTGCTGGACATCGGCCTGCCGGGCGCCGACGGCCTCATGGTGATGAAGCGGCTGAAGTCGTTGATCCCCCTCTCCGGCATCCCCGTTATAGTGCTCACAGGGAAACCGTTGAGCCCGCACCAGGAAGACACGCTCAAATCGCAGGCGTACACCATGCTGCGGAAGCCCGTGGACATGGAGGAGTTGCAGGCGGCGATAAGGAGCGCGTTGGGTGCGCTGGGCGGACCGGACACGAGCGAGTCGGCAACCGGGCCCAGAATCTAGGAAGCTCCCAAACAGGGCCCGATTGCCGCCGCAGCCTCGGCGACGATCCTCCTACGGGACGCGCGGGTGGTCGAGGAAGAAGTCGGCGACAGTCAGCGTGGTATTGAACTCGGCGCTCATCCACCACTCGTGCTCGCCGCCGGTCACGCCGATCGCCGACGTCTCGCTGCTGGCGTCGCACTGCAGATAGCGGCGCACGACCAGGCTGGTGCTATCGTTGGCGACTGGCGGCGGATGCGTGACCGTCGGCGTGTCCTCGCAGCCGTTCCAGACCGACCAGGTGTCGATGGTGGCCGTAGCGCCCAGCCACGCGAACTCATCCACTCCTCCACCATCGTAATCGAAAGTATTGTCCTCCGTCCCCTGGATGCCGAGCACGGCCAGCGGCAAGGACGGCGCGCAGGCCTGCGAAACCGGCACCCCCATGGCCGCGGCGACGCTGGCGACACCGGCGAACAGATCCGTCATTTCGCACGCCAGGTGGTAGGTGAACATGCCACCCTGCGAGAAACCCGCCGCATAGACGGCATCGGGATCGACGGAGTAATCGTCGCTGACCATCTGAACGACTGCGCGCACGAAGCCCGTATCGTTCACCATAGCCAGGTCGGCCTGGCTGCAGCCGCACCCTTCTGCCCAGTCCGACGCCATCGAGTTCGGGTAGGCGACGAAGTAGCCGGCGGCATCGGCGAACGTGTTCATGCCGGTGGTCACTTCCATGTCGCGTCCCGTGTCGTTGGTGCCATGGAAGATGAGCATCAGCGGCAGCGGCGAGCTGCCGGTGTCGGCGGCAACCGGGACGAACAGCCTGAAGGTGCGCTCGTCGTCTCCTACCATCAGGGCGCGCTGCGTCGATTGGCCGCTCTGCGGCGCGCTGGCGTCGTCGCTACAGGCGGCCAGCGTCGCACAAAGGATTACTAGCAGCAGAATTCTGTACAAAGCCATTGTTTCCTCCCCAACAATCATCCAAAGCTTCTCATTATTATAAGGTAACTCGAACAGCGCTTCCCGCTACGACGCCACGACGAACCGCCCGAATCAGCCGGTGAACCGGCCAGCGATCAGCGCGCGGCGGCCAGCTTACCGGCCAGCTCCGCAAGTTCCGGCGCATCCAGCTTTTCGCAGATCGCGGCGAAACCGCCCTCCGGACCCGACCACTCGAGCTCGTCCACTTTGCCGCTCACCGGCGCCTCCAGCGCGATCGTGGCGATTCGGCGGAAGAGCAGCGCCAGGTCGTTCTGTTCTTCCAAAGTCGCCGCCAATCGCCGGGCGCCCCGGACCTCGACATCCCAATCGGTCGCCGCCGCCGGAATGTCCTCGATGTGACCGTAACGGGCCAGCACCGTCGAGGACGACTTGGCGCCCCAACCCGGCAAGCCGGGAAAGCCGTCGGCGTCATCGCCGACCAGAGCTAGATAGTCCGGTATCGATGCCGGCGGCACACCGAACTTCTCGATCACGCCGGCATGGCCCCTGATTTCTCGCGCGCGCCGGTCGAATTGCACCACGCGATCCCCCACCACGCACTGGGCCAGGTCCTTGTCGGGCGTGCAGATCAATACCTGCTCGACCCGCTCGTCGGCCGCGGCCATCGCCGCACCGGCGCCCAGTCCATCGTCCGCCTCGTATTCGACCATCGCCCAGACCGGCAGGCCCATCGCCGATGTGGCATCTTCCAGCAACCCGAACTGTGAGAACAGCTCGGGCTCGATTCCCGACCCGTCCTTGTAGTCGTCCCACAGTTCGTTGCGAAACGACTCGACGACGTGGTCGGTGGCGACCGCGATGTGGGTGGCCCCTTCTCTCAGCATCGAGAGCAGCGACCGCAACACGCCCCGCGTCGCCGCCACCTCCTGCCCCGCCCCGTTCACATGTTCCGGTAGAGCGTAATAGTGGCGGAACAGCTCGTAGGTTCCGTCGACCAGGTGGACCTTCACTCCGCCTGTTCTCCGGACACGGCCGCCTCCTGCAACGCCTCGATCGCCTTCGCCACCACGGCCTTGCGGCCCTTCAGCATATCCCTGAAGTCCTTGCGATCCGTATCCGCGATCTCCATGCGCAGATCGGAATGGGCCATCTCCAGGATCTCACTCAGAATCCCGGCTTCCTCATCGGAGAGATCGAGCTGGATCATCGTAATCCTCCAATGCTTCTGACCGTTCGACACGTTGAGATGTTACTTCACACTACGAGTCAACCGTACGCTCCGGTGTCGAACCGTGGACGGGCGCTCGAGGATTGGGAATATCTCCCATGACGATCTCATCCCAAACACCCCCAGTCAAGCGAATTGAGCCGAGCCGTCTTCGCACCTGTGAACATAGGTTCGTGTCTACTGTATAATCTGCTCAACCGCTGCCTGCGCCCTGGCGATGCTCGCGTGCAGTGAGGACTCCTCCGACATCCCCGGTCTGGACGGTACCGATGACCTCGACGACCCGACCGCCACCGTGACTATTGCTTTCATCGGAGACCAGGGCTGGGAGCCGGCCGGCCAGCTCGACGGTCCGAGAGCGGTCCTCCAACTGATACTCGATGAAGGCGCCGATGCCGTCGTGCACTCGGGCGACTTCGACTACGGCGACGACCCCGCGGCCTGGGAGCAACAGATCGATGACGTCCTCGGGCCCAACTTCCCCTACTTCGTGTCGGTCGGCAATCACGACACCGACTCTTGGGAAGGAGCCGGCGGCTACAAGGAGCGGATGGAGCTGCGGGCACAACGGCAGGGCTTCGCCTGGCAGGGCGAGCTGGGGGAGATGTCGGCCCTGACGCTCGATGGCGTCTACATGGTGTTCGGCGCGCCCGGAACGCTGGGCAGCGATCCCACCGTCTACGCCGACTACTTCGAAGATCGCCTGGCCGCCGACCACGCGACCTGGTCGATCTGCAGTTGGCACAAGAACCAGAACAGGATGCAGGTAGGCGGCAAGAGCGACGCAGCCGGCTGGGAAGTATACGAACGCTGTCGAGAGGGCGGCGCGATCATCGCCACGGCCCACGAGCACAGCTACAGCCGCACGCACCTGTTGTCGGAAATGGAAAGCCAAACGATCGCCTCCACATCCGACACGCTCGTCATCACCAGGGGAGAGAGCTTCGTCTTCGTATCGGGACTGGGCGGCCGAAGCATCCGCGACCAGGAACTTGAAGGCGATTGGTGGGCGGCCGTGTATACATCCAACCAGAACGCGAACCATGGCGCTTTGTTCGGCGAGTTTGGCGTCGGCGGACGAAACGATCTGGCTCACTTCTACTTCAAGGACATCGATGGGTTCGTCGCCGACGAGTTCTGGGTGATAAGCAGGGTGGAAGAGTGATGGCATCCCAGGCGCTAGAGCATGAGCTGGGCGCATTTAGGCACTGCAATTTCGAACACCGCACACCGAACACCGCCTTTCGAAGGTGGCACTGCAAGGCCTGATCATTAACCCCTAAGGCCAAATCCATTTGATTCTTAAGGATTGGCTATCTGTCATTAATGATTGAGGATTGCCGTGCGCCCTTCGACAGGCGGTGTTCGGTGTGCGGTGTTCGACATTGCAGTTCCCCTGCAGGCTACTGCTCAATCAAGCCGAGGCGAGCGACTGCGGCGTTGGCGGAGTCGATCTTCGCCCAAACGGCTAGGCCGGGGTCGGCGTCCGCCAGCGCGGCGGCAAAGGTCGCGTAGGCTTCACGCGCTCCGCGGGCATCGCCTTCGGCCTCCAGGGCCCGACCCAGAACGTAGAGGCGCGGTAGATCGTAGACGACATCGCCTGGCCACGGCCTTGCCAGCTTTGAAACCGCCCGTCCTCGAGTCTCCGAATAGCGCACCATCCACTCGAACCATCGCAACCAGAACTGCTCCGTTTGCGTGTTCATAAAGCCGAGCGCGTCCTCCACCTCGGCCAGGCCCGCTACGGGATCACCATCCAGAGCTCGAATGAAGCCCTCACCCGCTCGGGCCAGATCTTCCCAGATCGGCGCGCCGACACTGCGGCCGTAGTCCCGCGAACGCTCGATCACCTCGCGGATCGCGTCGGCGTCGGCGTCACCTATCGCGAACAGCAGTTGGGATCGAAGCCGGCCGACCTGGCTGATTTCATTCACGCCGACTGTTTCGGGGTAATCTCGGTCCACGTAACCCAGGTAGGTCGGCAACGCCATGAAGTACCGGCGCGGCACGGACTGAGCGGCCGCAACAAACCGCGGCGAGTCGAAAAGCCGGCGTGCTTCTTCAAGGCGCCCGGAGGCCGTGGTCAGCCGCGCCAGCAAATTCATCGTCGTCGCGTCACCACCGCCCTCCAACCGCTCGCGAGC
>JBDHAL010000063.1:0-17386 GCA_039588075.1 Gemmatimonadota bacterium
CAGCCGACAGCCGACAGCCGACGTCTAAGTTTTGTTGGACGCTCGACGCCCGACTCCCGACTCGCGACGCTCGGCTATGAGCCGCCGAAGCCGTGTCGAGGGTCGGAATTCGAGAGTTGACAGTCGAGGGTCCAACAATACTTAAGGGTCGGCTGTCGATTGTCGGCTGTCGGCTGTTCACCGGATATCGATCATCGAACATCGAATGTGCCTAATCTGGACAGGGGGAAACATATGGCCTCGACCAGCTTCCCAAAAGTGACCTGTCGCAAGCCATTTCTCTCGCCCTCTTGCGGCGCGGCGGGCGCTCCGAGATAGTGTTTCTCGGAAAGCCAAGCGACTCAAGTCGAAGGAATTAGACCACTATGCCCCGTTTCCGAGTCCTCCTGGCAATAGCCACGGTAGCTCTCGTCGCTCTGCCCCAGGCAGCCGTCGCGCAGGTGACGGGAGGCGATCAGGCTACCGACACCAGCCAGGCCCAGCAGCCCATCGCCATAACGGCCGCCGACGTCGTCGTCAGAGCGGAGGCAGCGGGCCAACGGCTACGCCAGGTGAGCTCCAGCCTGGAGGCCGAGCCAACGGTGGAAGAGCTGGCGGAGCGACTGCCGGGGCTCGTTGCCACCCGGGACGGGTTGCTATCGGACTCGGCCGGCCTTCAGCTGGAGGGTCTTTCGCGCCGTGCCCTGAGCAGGATCAGCCAGGATTGGACGCGGTACTCGACGCAGGTCGACGCTTGGCAAAACATGCTCACGGAACGCTCGGGAGTACTGGGTCGCGAGCAGGAAACGCTCGCGCAGGTGCGAAGCGAATGGCAAACGACGGCGGAGGCCGCGGGCACGGAAGGCTACCCGGAAGCCGCGGTTGGGGTGATCGGCTCGACCCTGGCCGCAATCGACAGCCTGGACGCGCTGGTCCGCTCGCAGCTCGATGCGGTTCTGAACCTGCAGAACCAGGCATCGGAGTTGCACAGAGAGGCCAGCGAGGTGCTGGCCCGGACGGAAGCCGCCGAAGCTCGGGCGCGCCTCAGCCTGTTCACGCGTGAGCGGCCTCCACTCTGGGCCGCCATCGCCGCCGACGATCGTGAGAGCTCGCGGGCGGAGGTCCGCGAGACAATAAGTCAGGACATCCGCCAGCTGGCGGTGTTCTGGGAGGACTCGTCGGAAGATCTCCCGGCCCAGGGCCTCTTCATGGCCGTCCTTCTGACCCTGATGATCGTACTGCGCCGGCGCAGCGTGCACTGGAAGGAGGAAGATCCCGAACTCGAGGTGTCCGCCCGCATCTTCGATCGCCCGTACTCGGCGACGCTGCTCATCCTGATCCTCACGATGAGGCTCTTCCACCCGCAGGCCGTTTTACTCATCGCCGACATCGCGCGCCTGGTGATACTCGTCCCGCTGATCCGCCTGCTTCCGGGCCTGCTCAAACCAGCCTTGCGCCGTCCGTTTTATGCTTTCGCGGCGCTGTGGCTGCTGAACGAGCTGTCCACGCTCCTACCGGAAGGATCCGTTTCGCATCGATTGGCGCTGCTCATCGTTACGTCATTGGGGCTGGCCTGGCTGATCTGGGTCATCAAGGGTCCCGGGCCGTCTGCGGCCGAGGGATACCCGCGGCTGGGCCGCGCGGCGCTTCGCGTGGCGCAGGCCTGGGTCGTCACGTTGGCGGCCGCGTTTGTGGCGAACGTCTTCGGCTTCGTCGACCTGGCACTGCTGCTCACAAGCGCGACGCTGACCAGCATCCTTGGCGCCGCCGCGTTGTACGCCGTGGTGCGGCTCCTGGAGGTGCTGGTCAGGCTGGCGCTCCGCACCGACACCGCGCAGTCGATCGCCTCGGTGCGGCGCTACACGGATATGTTGGCGCGCCGGGCGATGGGTGCCCTGGGGTTCGTCGCGGCGGTGATCTGGCTGGTCTGGACTCTCCGTTGGTTTGATATCCTGGGCTGGGTGACAGGTGCCATTAGCGCTGTCCTGCAGGCGCCCCTGTCCGTCGGCAGCCTGTCGATCTCGCTTTGGGACATCCTCGCGTTCATCCTGGCTGTCTGGCTGGCACTTCTGGCGTCGCGGCTGACTCGATTCGTTCTGGAGCAGGATATCTACCCGCGCCTCGCGCTCCCGCGCGGAGTTCCCGGCGCGATCTCCAAGCTGTCGCATTACACGATCATCGGCCTCGGCATCATGATCGCGGTGGCGGCGGCCGGCATAGACCTGAGCAGCCTGGCTCTGCTGGCAGGCGCGTTGGGCGTGGGCATCGGCTTCGGGCTGCAGGGCATCGTCAATAACTTCGTGTCCGGGCTGATCCTGATCTTCGAGCGGCCCATCCAGGTCGGCGATACGATCACGCTCGATACGCTCAGCGGCACGGTGCGGAATATCGGAATACGCTCGAGCATGGTGAGGTCCTTCGAGGGGGCAGACGTCATCGTTCCCAACGGCGACCTGATCGCCAGCAGAGTCGTGAACTGGACCCTTTCGGACCGGCTGCGCCGGATCGAGATACAGGTGGGCGTCGCCTACGGGTCGGACCCGCACCAGGTGAAGGAGATCCTGTTGACCGTGGCCCGTGAGCAGCCCGATTGCATCGAGAACCCAAAACCCTACGTCCTGTTCGAGACCTTCGGCGACAGCGCGCTCGAGTTCATCCTGCGGTTCTGGACCTCGAACTACTCGGACTGGCTGGATATCCGGAGCGATGCGACGTTCGCGGTGCACGATGCGCTTCAGGCGGCCGGGATCGTGATTCCGTTTCCGCAGCGGGATGTTCATATCAGATCCGAAGACTGACTCGACATCGGACAGCGGTCAGCCGCGGTGACTGCCTCGACATCGAACAGCGGTCAGCCGCGGTGACTGCCTCGACATCGAACAGCGGTCAGCCGCGGTGACTGCCTCGACATCGAACAGCGGTCCGACGTCGGACGTAGAACATCGAGAGTCCATAACCGGTTAGTGAGCCGGACGTCGAGCGACGGCTGACCGCTGTCCGATGTTGAGTCCCTTATCGAGTTCCTTCATTGTATCCTTTCACGCATCTTTGCAGTTTCCTGACACAACTCTCACCGTGCGCTGACTCATAGGGACACAACTTCGCCTAGGATAGGAGCGACCCTTCAGTATGTCTGGAAGACGTTGACCACTACAAGCGAGGGGGCGATTGCACGGGTGGTATGCCAGCGGTTAGGATGCGGTAGCTCGTGCGAAACATGGACTCGAGATCGATGAAGAATCTCAAGAAATCCCGATCACAGGAAGGGCGAGCGGGCTTCGTGGTCGTCTTGCTTCTCCTGACCTTGGGGCTGACGGCGGTGCTGGCGTACGAAGCGCAGACGGCGGCCCGGTCACACCGGGCGGCGACGACGAGCGCGCTGAGCGACCACGCGGCGTTCGTCGGCTGGCAGTTCGCCGACCACGCGGCAGCCAAGCTGGATCACAAGATTGTCACACCGGGCCTGCTGTACGTGATGTCGCTGGAGGACGCGCCTCGAGATCAGGCGGCGCCGTTGGTGGAGCCGCCGTCGATCCTGCGCTACGTGTTCCGGCTGGACCTGGCAAGCGGCTCGCTGGCCGTACGCGGACCGCAACAGCCGTCGGATGCGGTACGAGCGTGGGCGCGGGAAGCGCTGGCGGTGGCCGCCCGAGATTTCGATCCCGAATGGGATCATGCGATCGTGGCGGGGGCGCCTGACGAGCGCAGCCACCTGCTGGTCTATGACCTCGAGTATGACAAGAGCGGCGACGCCAGAACGGTGAGGGGCTTCGAGGTCGAAGAATCCAAGCTACCGTACGTATTCAGCCTCGCCTACGGATATCCGCTGGTTCCCCCATCTTTGACGGGCGGCGCCGACAACAGCGAAGTGCTCTCGGTACAGGTACTTGGGCCGGCCGGCGACACGCTGTTCGCCTCCGAGCCGCAGTATGCCTCGGACTTCACAGCGACCGAGCATATCTCGGATCAGCATGCCGGCCTCGCCGTGGAAGTCGCGCTTCGATTCGAGAGTGCGGACGCCTTGATCATCCGCGGCCTTCCACCTTCGCGGCTTCCTCTGCTGCTGGGACTCTTGATACTCGCCGGAGGCCTGGTCGCCGCCGCGATCTTTGTGCTGCGACGCGAGATGGAATTCGCTCAGCTGCGGGCCGACTTCGTGTCGAACGTCTCGCACGAACTGCGAACACCGCTGGCCCAGATCCGCATGTTTGCGGAGACCCTCTTGTTGGGGCGAGTTCGATCGGACGACGAGCGGCGACGCGGCCTCGAGATCATCGACAAGGAGGCGCGCCGGCTGTCGCACCTGGTGGCGAACATCCTGGCCTTCTCGCGAGCCGAGCGAAACGGCACGCGTCTGAACATCGAGCCGACAGAACTGTCGCCGCAACTCAGCGAAGTGCTCGATGCATTCGCGCCTCTCGCATCGGCGAAGGGCGTCACGATTCGCGGCGAGCCCGTCGGGGACGTCGTCGCGGAGGTGGATGCGAGCGCCGTGCGCCAAATCATACTCAACCTGCTGGACAACGCCGTGAAGTACGGCCCCGAGGGTCAGACGGTGACGGTGGGAATGGAGCAGGCGGTCGGGCGGGTCAAGTTGTGGGTGGACGACGAAGGGCCGGGCGTTCCGCGAGAGAAGTGGACCGACATTTGGAAACCGTTCTCGCGCCTGAACCGTGAGAACGAGAACGCGGTCGCCGGAACCGGAATTGGTCTTTCGGTGGTTCGCGAGCTGGCCACGCAACATAACGGTCGCGCCTGGGTCGAGGACTCGCCGGGTGGCGGCGCGCGCTTCGTCGTCGAGCTGCCGGCAGCGGCGCCCGAACCAGCGCCGGCGGGCGCTTAAGACGAATATGAAGAAGACGATCCTGATCGTAGAAGACAACGAAGACCTGGCCTACGGCCTACGGACCAACCTGGAGATCGAAGGCTACACGGTGGAGATCGCGGCCGATGGTCGGACCGGCTTCGAGAAAGCCTGTTCGATCAAGCCGGACCTCCTGATTCTCGATCTCATGCTGCCAGAGCTCAACGGATATCACGTACTGCGCCAGCTGCGGGAAGACGGCTACGAAATGCCGGTGCTGATCCTGACGGCCCGCGGCGAGGAGGCTGACAAGGTGCAGGGCTTCCGGCTGGGGGCCGACCAATACGTGACCAAGCCGTTCGGCCTGCTGGAGCTCATCGCCCGCGTCGAGGGCCTGCTGCTCCGTGCCGAGAGAGCGGACAAATTCGCGGCCGGAGCGGGCGAGACCGTCAGCTTTGGAGATGTGGAGGTCGATACCGCGGCCCGTCGCGTGATGCGAGGTGGCACGGAAGTCACGCTGGCCCCCAAGGAATACGACCTGCTGGCAGCGCTGCTGCGACGGCGCGGAGCCGCCGTCTCGCGGCGCGATCTTCTGGAGGAAGTGTGGGGCTATCCCGAGGTGGTCGTGAGTCGGACGGTGGATACGCATATCGCAGAGTTGCGCCGTAAGTTGGAGGAGAACCCTGCGGAACCTCGTCACATCGTCACGGTGCGGAAGGTGGGCTATCGCTTGAATGACTGATTCGACATCGATCAGCGGTCAGCCGTCGCTCGACTTCCGAGTTGGACTCGTCGCTCGATGGTCGACGTTCGACTTCCGGGAACGATGCTCGCCGGGTCCCCTGATCGTTGACCGTCGGACGGTGGGCGTCGAGCGACGAGTCCAACTCGATCGTCGAGCGACGGCTGACCGCTGTCCGATGGCGACTCCGGCTGTCCGATGTCGATTCCGGCCTGACAATTTACTGACATTTCCATCCCGAACCCTGACAGGACCCTCACCACTACACAACCTACCGTAGCTAGCGATCTCATAGCTTTCCATCGGCGCCAGAGTTAACCG
This sequence comes from Gemmatimonadota bacterium, assembly GCA_039588075.1. GTDB lineage: Bacteria > Gemmatimonadota > Gemmatimonadetes > Palauibacterales > KS3-K002 > JBDHAL01. Next base: position 5,847 of record JBDHAL010000063.1, read on the forward strand.
ACGCACCGATGTGAAGACATGAGCAACTCCTGGAACATCTATAGAGCTACGCTTCTCGCCGGATTATTGGGGATCCTACCCACCGTGGTCTCCGGACAGGGCGTCATGGAGCTGCAGCGACTCGGCAGCCCGGTGACGCTGGACGGGTTCCCCGACGAAGCGGCCTGGGAAGAGATCGACCCGCTGCCACTGACCATGTACTGGCCCACTCCGGGTGGCCCGATGACGGAGCGGACCGAGATCCGCATCGCCTACGACGAGGGCTACCTGTATGCGGCGGGCTGGTTCTACGAGTCGGACCCGGCGGGGATCAGAGGCAACAGCCTGTACCGCGACCGGTGGAACGGAGACGATGCGTTCGACTTCATCATAGATTCGTTCAACGACAACGAGACTGCGCGGAGCTTCACGACGACGCCCCTCGGCATCATGATCGACAAGGAGGTCAGCAATGATGCCGACCCTTCGGGCGGCGCGCAGCCACTCAACAGCGAGTGGAATACATACTGGGATGTGGCGACACAGGTCACGGAAGAAGGCTGGTTCGCCGAGATGCGGATACCGTTTTCCAGCCTCGGCTTCGAGATCGACGGCGAGCGGGTGGTGATGGGCGTGATCGCCGGGCGCTACATCAGCCGCCTGAACGAAAAACACATCTTCCCCGCCATCGAGCCCAACATGGCGATGGCGGAATTCAAGCCCTCGCTGGCGCAGGACATCGCTCTCGTCGGCATCGATCGGGGCCCTCCGCTTTATGCGACCCCCTACGTTCTCGGCGGGGTCGATCGCAGGCGCCAGCTGGTCGAGCCGTTCCGACCGACGGGAACCGACGTAACACAACAGGTGGGACTCGACGTCAAGTACGGCCTCTCGGAGAACCTCACCCTCGACCTCACCGTCAACACCGATTTCGCACAGGTCGAGGCGGACGACCAGGTCGTCAATTTGAGCCGCTTCAACCTGTTCTTCCCCGAGAAGCGTAGGTTCTTCCAAGAACGCTCCTCGATCTTCCAGTTCAACACCGGCGACGAGGGCCGCCTGTTCCATAGCCGCCGGATCGGCCTCACGGAAGACGGCGATGCGGTGCCAATCCTCGCCGGAGCGCGGATGACCGGACGGGTCGATGTGTGGGATATCGGCGTGATGTCGATGCAGGTGAAGGAGTGGGCGGGCGGGCCGGGCGAAAACGATGCGGTGTTGCGCGTGCGGCGGAGCGTGCTGAACGGCGCTTCCGCCATCGGCGGCATGCTGACCAGCCGGGCGATGACCGATGGAAGGGTCGACCTCAGCTACGGCGCCGATGCGCTGCTGAACCTGTTCGGCGACGAATACGTGACGCTGCAGCTGGCGCAGAGCCACAACTCGGACCGGCTGAGGGCCAGCAACTGGAACCGAACGCTGGCCAGGATCTTCTGGCAGCGTCGCTCCCTGAACGGCCTGGGCTACGAGCTAGAGGCAACGCGGTCGGGTTTGGCCTACGAGCCGAGGCTGGGTTTTGAAGCACGAAACGACTACACCGCGTTCAAGAGCAATTTCACCTATGGCTGGCAGCCGGGCGAAAGCTCATCCGTGAACCGCCACACCGGCTGGTTGACCACACGACTGTTCTTGAGGAACGGCGACGGCTCGGTGCAGTCCGCCCTGCAGCGTTTCCGCTGGTCGACGAACTTCCGTGGCGGCAATTTCTTCAACGTGGCACTGAACTTCGAATACGAGAACTTGAAGGAACGCCATGAGTTCGCGGAGGACGCCTTTGTACCGGAAGGGAGCTACTTCGGCCCCAACATCTTCCTGTACTATCGACTCAATCCCGGCAACCCGCTGAGCGGAACCGCCATCGTACACACCGGTACGTACCTGGATGGCTGGCGCGGGCGTGTCTCGATCCAGCCGACCTGGGTCATCTCTCCGCACCTCACGCTGATCCCCGAGTATACCTTCAACCGGCTCTGGTTCCCCTCCCGAGGGCAACGGTTCGACGCTGACATCGTGCGGCTGCGGGCGCGGTCGGCGCTCAACGCGCACCTGTCGACCGAAATGTTCGTCCAGTACAACATGGCGGCGGAGATCGTCGCGGCGAACATCCGGTTCCGTTACCGTTTCTCCGAAGGCCGCGACCTATACCTGGTTTACGATGCGGCGCGAGACTACGGCCTCTTGTCTCAGGACGAGCTGCGGGCAGGCCGGGTGGACCAGGTGTTCTTGCTTAAGTACGAGCATACATTCGGTAACTGACTCGACATCGGTCAGCGGTCAGCCATCGCGCGACGTCCGGCTCACTAACCGGCTATCGACTACCGACGTTCTACGTCCGACATCGTTGTTGAGAGGCGGAAGGCGTCCGTCGGTAGTTGTGGAGTGAGCTGGACGTCGAGCGACGGCTGACCGCTGACCGATGTCGAAGGAGCCAGCTCTAGGCTGCCATCGTCCGCCGAAATCTCACTGTTGCCAGCCAGAGCGCCCCGGTCGCGATAAGGATAAGCGCCAGATACTGCCGCCAAAGATCGGCATAGCCCGCTCCTTTTAGGAAGACAGGGCGTACGACCTCCAAGAAATGTCGCACCGGGTTCAGCACGGTGATCCATTGGAATATTTCGGGCATGCTGCTGATCGGATAGAAGAAGCCGGAGAGGATTATGGCCGGCATGAGGAACAAGAACATGGACATGAAGGCTTCTTGCTGCGTTTTGGAGATCGTGGAGATGAGTAGCCCGAAGGAGAGGCCGGCGATGATATAGATGAGCGCGGCGGGGAGCAAGACGAAGAACGATCCGCGCATGGGTATGCCGAACCAGAGGATCGCGATGGCCGTGATCAAGAACAAGTCGATGAGGGCGATGAGCGTCGCGGGCAGGGTCTTGCCGAGCATGAGCTCCACCGGCGTGAGCGGGCTCACGTTCAGCTGGTCCAGGGTTCCCATCTCGCGCTCGCGGACGACCGACATCGCGCTCAGCAGCAGCACCATGAGCAGGATGAGCATGGCGATCACGCCGGGCACGTTGTAGACGCGGCTCTCGAGCTCCGGGTTGTACCAGGCCCGGTTGCGCAGGTCGAGGCCGCCGCCCGAAAGGGTCCCCGCATCCGCGGCTCGCTGGAGAGCGAACCGCTGGACGATCTGGGTCAGGTAGCCCTGCGCCACGGTGGCCGTGTTGGAGTCGGTCCCATCGAGGATGATCTGGATTCTGCTGCCCTTCCCCGAGGACAGGTCTCGCTCGAAGCCGACGGGGATCTCGATGCCGACCCTGGCATCGCCGTGGTCGAGGGCGCGGACGAGATCGGCGGGCCGCCCGGAGCGCCCCACGACCCTGAAGTAGCCGGTGGACTCGATGACCTCGAGCAACTCCCGCGAGGCGGCGCTCCCATCATGGTCGATAACGAAGGTCGCCGTGTTCTTGATGTCGGTGTTGACGGCGTAACCGAAGGCGACGAGCTGGATCACCGGCGCAATGAACAGGATCCGCTTCATCTTCGGATCGCGGAACATCTGGCGTAGCTCTTTGTGGAGCAGCTGGCGGACGCGGGCGATCGATATCATGTCTCAGGCCAGCTCCTTCTTGAACGAGCGAATGGCCAGCGACAGGCCAACGGTCGCGAAGACGACCATCGCCACGCCCTCGATCCACAGGACATCGACGCCGACGTCTTTCAAAAAGATGCCCTTGGTCACGGTGATGTAGTATCGCGCCGGCACGGCGTAGGTGACGACCTGAAGGAAGATCGGCATGGTGGAGATCGAGAACATGAAGCCGGAGAGCAGAAGCGCCGGCAGGTAGGTGGTCTGCAGAGCCACCTGGGTGGCCAACACCTGAGACTTGACGGCGGCCGAGATGAAGAGTCCGAAGCTCAACGCGCCCACCAAGAACAAGAGCGTGAGAGGCGTCAGCAGCAAAAGGTTACCGCGCAGGGGAACGTGGAAGAACACGAGGCCCGCGACGATGGCGAGTACGACGTCGAACAGGCCGATGCCCACGTAGGGTAGGAGCTTGCCGATCACGACCTCGAGGCGGTGAACCGGGGTCGCCGCCAGTTGCTCCATGGTTCCGCGCTCCCACTCGCGTGCGATGGTGAGGGCGGTGAGCATGGCAGCGATGATGGCCATGATTACGGCTATCAGGCCCGGAACGATCATGTTACGGCTTTCCAACGTCTCGTTGTACCAGACGCGGCTCTCGGCCTCGACGGGCAGCACGAGCCGCCTGCCCCCCAACACGATGTCAGTGGAGTAGCGAGTCACGATGGCGGCGGCGTAGTTCTGAGCGATGGATGCCGTGTTGGCGTCCGAGCCGTCCAGCAGGACCTGGACCTGTGCGCCGCGGCCGGCCCCAAGGTCACGACTGAAGTCGGGGGGGACGACCAGGGCGATCTTCACCTTCCCCAGCTGTAGCAGGTGGTCGACCTCGGTGTAGCTGGCCGGGTACTCGCGAATGTCGAAGTAGCCCGAGCTCTCGAACGCTTCGATCAGCGAGCGGCTCGACTCGCTGTTGTTCTCGTCGAGCACGGCCATCTCGATGTTCTTGACGTCGAAGCTGATGGCGTAGCCGAAGATGAGGATGAGCGCCACGGGCAACAGGAACGCCATGGCGAGGCTGCGCGGGTCGCGGCGCAGCTGGATCGCTTCCTTGCGGCTGATGGCCAACAGGCGCGAGAGATTCATCCGGCTACCGTCCCGCCGGAGCGGTGGACGAACGATACGAAGACGTCCTCGAGTGAGGGGCTGATGGGACGTATCGAGAGCATCTGGCGGCCCGCCGCCGAGAGGGCCGCGGGTATCTCGCGCTCGGCAAGCGCCTGGTCTTCCACCATGGCGTGAACGGCGCGGCCGAACAGCGTCACCTCGATGACGCCCGGAACGTCGCGCAGCACTTCCACGGCGCGAGGCGCGTCGTCGGCGGTGACCTCGAGAATCGGCTCGATGATGGCGCCCTTGAGCGCCGCGGGCTCATCGAGCGCGATGATCCTGCCGCGGTTCATCACCGCCAGGCGATGACAGTACTCCGCCTCTTCCATGTAGTGGGTGCTGACGAAGACGGTCGTGCCGGCCGCGGCGAACCCATAGATCTGATCCCAGAAATTGCGTCGCGAGATCGGGTCGACCCCGGAGGTGGGCTCGTCGAGAAACAGGATGGGCGGCTCGTGCAGAACGGCGCAACCCAACGCCAGCCGTTGCTTGAAGCCCAGAGGCAGCTCGCCCGTGAGTTGCTGGCGCTGGTCCGCCAGACGGGCGAGGTCGAGGACCCACTCGGTGCGCTCCGCCAGCAGGTCGCCTCTCACGCCGTAGAGTCCGGCGAAGAGTTGGATGTTCTCCGCCACCGTGAGATCCGGGTAAAGAGAAAAGAGCTGGGACATGTAACCGATGTTCTCTTTGACCCGCGCGGTCTGCTTTACAACGTCGAACCCGACGACCCGGGCGGATCCCGATGTGGGCCGCAGCAGGCCGGTCAGCATCTTGATCGTGGTGGTCTTGCCCGCGCCGTTCGGACCCAGGAACCCGAAGATCTCGCCCTGCTCGACGCGAAAGCTGACGGCATCGACGGCGACGAAGTCGCCGAACTTGCGGGTGAGATCCTCTACCCGGACGGCCTCAGACACCGGCGGCCTCCTGTTCCAGCACGAGGTCGATGAACACGTCCTCCATGGACGGTTCGACCGGTCTCTCATCGAGCACTGTAAGTCCGGCCGCCACGAGGTCGTCCCGCACGACGGGCCAATCGCTCATGCCGTCTCTCAGCGTCACGTGGATCGTCTCGCCGAACAGAACGGCCTGACGCACGGCGGGGTTGTCCCTCAACTGGTCGCGAGCGCGACGCGGCGCGTCGGTGAGCACGGCGAGGACCTGGCCTTCCAAGCGTCGCTGTAAGACGGCGGGCGTATCGATCAGAACGGCGCGTCCGCTGTGCAGCAGAGCGACCCGGTCACATCTCTCGGCCTCGTCCATGTAGGCGGTGGAGACGATCACGGTGACGCCGCCGGCGACCATCTCGTGAACGATCAACCACAGGTCGCGGCGCGAGATGGGGTCAACGCCGAACGTCGGCTCATCGAGCAACAGGATCTCGGGCTCGTGTATGAGAGCGGCGCAGAGACCGAGCTTCTGTTTCATGCCGCCGGACAGTTGTCCGGCGAGCCTGTCCTGGAAAGGACCGAGCCCCGAGAAGGCGTAAAGGCGCTCCAGCCGCCGTGGTCTCTCGTCTCGCGGGACCTGATAGAGATCGGCGTAGAACTCGATGTTCTCGCGCACGGTGAGGTCGGTGTAGAGGCCGAACCGCTGCGACATGTAGGCGATATGGTGCTTGACGCGCTCCGGGTCCTTCGCAACGCTGACGCCGGCCATAATGGCATCGCCCGACGTCGGCCTGAGCACCCCGGCGAGCATGCGGAGCGTCGTGGTCTTCCCCGCTCCGTCCGGACCGACTATGCCGAACAGTTCACCCGGCTCGACTCGAAACGTCAGGCCGTCGACTGCACGGTTGTCGCCGAAGTGACGGGCGAGTGCTTCGAGCGAGACGGAGCGATCCATGGATCCGCTCAGTTCTCCTCGACATGCAAACGAACGTCGGCGGCGAGGCCCGGCTTGAGATCGAAGTTGGGATCCCCGGTGATCTGAACTTTGACGCGGTAGACGAGCTTCACGCGCTCTTCGCTGGTCTGCACGTTGCGGGGAGTGAACTCCGCCTCGCTGGCGATGAACACGACGGTACCTTCGTACTGGCGATCCGGGTCGGCGTCGCCGGTGATCGCCGCCGGCTGACCGATGGCCAGCTTCCCGACCTCGTCGGCCCGCACGTAGATCCGTACCCAGCGATCTTCGGGGTTCATAAGCGTAAGTACCGGCGCTCCGGCGGGAACGGTCTCACCGGGCTCTCGGTGTCGCACGGTGATCAGGCCGTCGAACGGTGCGACGACGCGAGCGTAATCGAGCGTCGCCTCGATCTGCGCGACGGCGGCCTCGGCCTGCGCCAGCGCCGCACGCTGTGCGGCGATCCTCTCCTGGCGCGGCCCACTCTCCAGTATCTGTAGCGCTTCCCGCGCGGTTTCCCTAGCCGCCAGGGCCAACTCGTGGACGGTCTCCGCATTGTCGAGCCTCTGCTGGCTCACGGCGCCTCCTTCGAACAGGCGACGCATGCGCTCCATGTCGCGCGACGCGTCGGCGACGCGCTGCTCGGCCGCACGCAGGGCGGCCCTTCCCTGGGCGACTTCTTCGGCGCGAAACCCGGTCTCCACTTCGGCCAGCCTGGCGCGGGCGGCGGCCGCCTGCGCCTGCGCGGCCTGAAGCCTGGCGGACAATTCGCTGCGGTCGAGCCGGGCCAGCTCGTCGCCGTTCTCGACTCGGTCGCCTTCGCGGACGCTGATGGCTTCGATGCGCCCGGCTACCTGAAAGCCGAGATCGGCCTCGGTGGCCTCCACGGTCCCCGAAGCGAGAATCACGTCGGAATCGTCATCTCGAAGAACGGTGTACCAAAGGGCTGCCGCGACTACGGCCAGTACGACGGCCGGGACGGCGATCTTCTTCTTGTTCATCGTGCGATCTCCAAATTGCCGGCCAGCCATTCAGGCGTGAGCTCGCCGATGACCCGCGCCAGCTCGACCCGTGCCGCGATCTCGGCATGCTGAGCTTCCACGAGGAGCGAGCGGGCCCGGCTCAGGTCGGCTTCGGCCCGCAGGTAGTCCGTTTGGGTGCCAGCGCCGGCCTCGAGCGAAAGACGCTCGATCCGAGCCACTTCGGTCTGGTGCTGGACGACGTTGGCCAGGGCCGCGACAAGGGCGCGTGTCTCGAGCGCCACGTTGAGGGCGCGATCCACAGCTTCTTCTGCCTGCAACTCAGCCAACCGCAGGTCCTCGGCCGCCCTGCGCACATGGGCGCCGGCCTGGCTCACGTTGTTCGATCGAGCGCCGCCGGTGAAGATCGGGTAGGTGAGCCCCACGCCCACGCTCCAGAGAGATGAGGTGTTGCCGGCGTCGCTGCTGAACACCTGCCCGGCCCCCGTGACATCGAGATGGGGAATCCAGTCGGCCTTCGTGAGCCGGTGCGCCGCCTCCGCAGCCGTCACGTCCTGCCGCATGCGTTCGAGCTGCGGGTTGTTGGTAAACGCGCTCTCAACGAGATGGCCTCGTTCGTCCACATCCATTTCTTCATCCAATCGCACTGGAACCAGGCGATCGACGCGGGCATCGTCCACCCGGACATCGACCAGGCGTGCCAGATCGCGCTCCGCGAGATCGAGCTGGGTGACCGTCGCGACCCGCTCCGCCTCCGCCTCGGCCAACGCGGCGTCCACACGCAGTAACTCCACCTGCGCCGCCTGGCCCTCGGCGAGGAACTGCTCGACGCGCCGTCGCTCGGCGAGCATGGAGTTGATGCGGCGATCCTTCGCATCTAGCACACCGCGCGCCGTGAGAACCCGCAAGTAGGCCACGGTGACCCGCGCCGTGAGCATCTGCTCCGTCGCGCTACGCCCGGCTGTAGCGCCGGCGGACGCGGCCCGCGCTCCGTTGATCCGTGCGCCACGCGCGCCTCCGTCGTAGAGCGTCCAGGCGAAGGAGACATTACCCTGGATGAGCGTCCGCTCGAACTCGATCTGCGCTACGTCTTCGGGACCGAACCCGTGTAGCGGCGCCACCAGCATCGGCTCGCTGTACGATGTCAGCGCGGCGCCGGTGCCCAGCTTGGGCCACCACTCCGACTTCGCCATCCCCACACCGGCGGCCGCGGCATCTTCTACGGCACGGGCCACGCCCACGCTCGGGTGCGTCTCGTGCGCCAGCGCCACCGCTTCGGCCAGCGTCAGCGCTTCGCCTTCACGGCTCTCTTGCGCCTGCACGCTCGGCGCGCCGACTCCGACCAACCACACGAACGCGGTGATGCTCGCCCGCTTCTCAAAACGTCTCCTGCGTTTCATTCTGCCCTCTCCGGAATTGCTGCCAGTCCCGCACGCACGAACAGAACCACGCTCTCGACCAGCTGCGCGCGAGTTTCGGGATCCGTCTGGTCTATCGCCACACCTTCCTGCAACGCTCGCCGCGCCAGCGTCAGCCAGATCGGCTGCGCTCCGATGCTCAACGCCATCAGGCGTGGATCGCCGGCGCGTATCGATCCGTCCGCCTGACCTTCCGATATCAGTCCGGCCAGAATGCCGATGTTGCCCTGCATCGTCCGCAGCGCCACCTCGGGGATTGGACGAGAGCTGCTGAGCTGTTGCAGCATCAGCTGTGGTAGGTCGGGGTTTTCGTTCAGGAAGTCGAAGAAGGCTCGAACGACGCCCTCGACCCGGGTCAGCGGAGCGCCCGATTGCTCGGCGGCGGCCGCCAGGCGATCTCTCGATGGGGCCATCGCGGAGGCGATCACCTCGCCGTAGAGCGCTTCCTTGGAACCGAAGTGGTAGGTGATGGCTCCCAAGTTGGCTCCGGCCAGGCTGGTGATGGCGCGGACTGAGGTGCCGTCATAGCCGTGGAGTGCGAAGAGCTGCCGGGCGGCGGAGACTATGGCCGCGGCGGTATCAGGGATTTGCTTCATACGTATGACCTCCTTCAAACGTTCGTATGATCACACCTTGGAATGCTCTTGTCAAGGCGAGTTGACCGGGAACGTTCGACGTCTAATTCAGAATTCGAATTATTTGATTACGTGATTACGGAACAGGGGAGTTCGGAATTACGAAGTCTGGGTGGACTGGCGCGTTCCGGGTGCCCCTACTTTGAGCGCCTAGAGCATGGCGTCGAGGACCTTGAAGAGGACGCCGCCGAGGTCGTTGAGGTTTCCGCGCAGGGCGGCGATTTTTTCGTTTTTGCGCGTTGAGGAGGTGACGATGGCCATGAGCCTGGCGAGCCTTGCCTTATCGCTGCGTCTGGGCAGGATCTCGTCGAGGCGGTCACTGGTCAAGATGGTGAGAGAGGCGAGCTCGCCGGCGAGCTGGTCGTTGGTCTTCTGGCGGCTTTCTTCGGCGATCTTGGCAAACCTGTTAGGCATGGGGGAGGCTCCTAGTTGCTGTTGGCTCGATCGACGAGCTCGAGGATCTGGTTGACGGTGGCCTCGGCGTCGGTGCTGTGTCCAAGGATCTCGACGATCTGGTCGTTGAGGTCGATTGCGGATTCGATGGCGTGGTCGCGGGCTTCGAGCAAGCCGAGACGTTGGAGGATGGCATCCTGCTCGACGGTGACGTCCTTAACGGAGCGCAGGAAATTGGTGATGGCATCCTGAGTGGCGCGCAGTTCTGAATAGGAGGCGCGGAGATCATTGAGGACGGAGCGTTCCTGTGCGTTGATGGGGCCGATGAGCTGGGCGCGTTGAGTTTCGATGGCGGCGACGGCGGCCTGAGCGAATTCGATCATCAGCGCGCCGCGCTCGGCATCCCCGATGGCTCTGTGGACGGCGGCGACGACCCTGTCCTGATCGGCCTCTGAGAGTCGGAGGGTCCGATCGAGCTCTTCGCGGATTCGGGCAAGGTCCTGATCGGTGAGGGCGCCGGGCTCGTCGAGCAGGGTGATGATCTGGGCGTCGCGAACGAAGTTCTCGAGGAACTGTGGGACCCACCGATCCCTGAGGAAGTCCTCGACGCGCATGCGGGAGAGATGGAAATACTCCTGGACGATCGCCTCGTGTGCGACCTGCATGTCGGTGATCCTCTCCCCGACGACCATGGAGAGCTCGACGGATTCCTTGGGTACAGAGGCACAGGCCATCCAAGTCATGCCCATGGCCACCAAAATGATCAGCCTCGAGGTCGAACACCTATTCATGAAGATCTCCTTTTAGCCTTCCTGCTTACCGAGCCATTCTTGGAACATAGCGCCTTCTTCATCCCCCGGCTCGTGGCCGCCTTGCGAATCGGAGCTTCCGGCCATGACGAGGCAGAGCCAGATCCCGAGGGCGAGGGACAGGATCAGCGCCAGCGCTCCGAGGCCGCGCACCAGGCCGGCGATCTGTAGATCATAGCGCAACCAGCCGAGCCGGCCCAATAGGTAGAACCAATCGTGCTCGGCTTCGGGTCCCAGGCTCACGAGGGGCAGCGCGTTGGCCCGGGCATCGCCGACGTACCAGGCCAGATCCATGGCGCTGAGTCCGAGCCAGCCACCGCCCACGGCGAAGCCGAAGTAGTCCGACTGCCGAAGCAGGAGCAGCGCCGCCACAATGGGGATCAGCAACTGGGTGAGACTACCACCGAGGACCATGGGGAAGACACCCAAGGGACCGAACAGAATGTGTCCCATCTCGTGGAAGGCGAGGGTGATCCCCGAGAAGATGCTGCGGTACTCGATGTTACCGAAGGAGCGGAAACCGGCATATGCTAAGTAGACAAGCACCGGAGCCCTTAGGAGCCAAGAGCGGCCGTTGGCCCATTGGCGGGCGTTGTTGAGGAAGCGGTTGAGGTATTCCATGTGTCTGGCGTGTGGTGGCTGGTGACTGGTAACCGGTAACCGGTGAATGACGAACGTTACCGGTTACCGGTTGCCGAATCAGAGCTCCATGTGGTGCTCGAGGTCCAGCGGTGAGATGTAGAGCCGGAACTTTTCGAAATCGGCGAGCTTGGTCTCGACGATCTTCC
>JBDHAL010000064.1:0-14599 GCA_039588075.1 Gemmatimonadota bacterium
AGGAACCGACCTTCGCGCGGCCCGACTCGCTGGGCGCCGAGGCCGACAGCCTGGTGCAGCCGCCTCCGCTCGAGATGCCCGCCGGTCCCCTGCTCTTTCACGTGCGCCGCATCGATGCGGCGGGTCACGCCCTCATCGAGCCCGTGGCGGAGTTGGCGGGCATGCAGCTCAGGCCCGTGGGTCCGCGCCTGGCCGACCAGGCTGCCGAGTACATCTCCGAGTTCGTGGCCCGCTACTTCCAGCCGAACAGCGCCTATCTCCTGTTCCGCGGTGAGGCCCGGGTAGGGACCTTCTACGTCGGTTCTTCCGCCGTGGCCGGCGGCGGCCTCTGCCCCGAGTTGCGCGCCGAAGGTCACGTGGAGCTGCGGCCCGGCGTCGACACGTTGAGCGAGTTCCTGGCCTGGCCGCCGGGCGTTCGGGCCGGGGCCGACAGCCTCGAGCTGCCGGCGTCGCGCACCGGCATGGTGTCCCTCGCTCAAGTGCTGGCACGGCGCGGCATTCAGGAGGGCGGGCTCGAAGGCGCCTGGCGGATCCGGGCCCCGGCGGATCTGCGGGCCCTGCAGGTTGGAGAGGGTTCGTTGGGATTCGCCGCCGCCTTCATGGTCGGCGACTCCCTGGGGCCCGGGGCACCGGCCGACTCGGCCGGGTCGGCCTTCATCGTAGCCGACTACAATCCCTCTACCGGCTACTTCCCCATCTACTTCGACGCTTCCTGGTACGCCCCGGGCCAGAAACGAGCCCTGCGCTGGCTGGATGCCGCCGACTTGCTCGGTGGCCCCGAAACCGAGTGGCTACTCCGCGCCTACGGCGATGCCGGCGCCTGGTACGAGTTGGTCGGTCAGCGTGATACGGCGAGGGCCGTGGTGTGGTCGAGCCGGCGGCCCGTCTGTGAGGCAAGGTGAAAAGAAGGTGACCGGTAATCGGTAACCGGTAACCGGTAACTGATTACTGAATACTGATTACCGATTACCGCTCAAACTTCCAGCTTTCTAACTCGGACTTCGGCGTCTCAACTTCCTCAGGTTGCTGCCTTCGCGAAGACGGCGTCGAAGTCGGCTTCATCTGGCGTGCCGTTCTCCGGCGGCCAGTCGATCAGCAGCGTCGTTCCGGGCAGGTCGATCGTCAACGTGTTCCCGTCGGTTGACAGGCTGAACGTCCCGGTCAGTGGATTGGTCGGGTCGACGTCGGCGGTGAGCGAGAACGTGTTCGCGCCCGTGATCTCGAAGTCTCCCGTGAGTACCTGGTCCGCGGTGCCGGGCACGCTGATCGTGAAGGTGAAGCTGCCGTCGGCCTCGATCTCGGCCGTGACGGTGACGACCGGGATCGGCAGGTCGATGGTCGCCGGCGTCGTGTCGGCGACCGCGGTGAACGTCACCGCCGTCGCGTTCCAGGTGCCCACCAGGTCGGCGATGGTCACGCCGGTGGGGTCGTCGTCGCTGCAGGCAACGGCCAGCGCTCCGACCAGCATGAGCGCCAGTGACAAACGTGTGAGTCGCATGTGTACCTCCTGGCTAGTGCTTGAAGACGCTGTTCCTCTTTCCTCTCTATTCACTCTACCTAGCGCACGAGGACCGCTGTTACCGTCAGAAAGGCTGACGGACCCTGAGAGAGATGACGCTCCCGATGTAGGGCGCGCCGACGATTTCTTGATGCGTCCTGGTGAAGCTGCAACCCTTCTCCTGCACGGCACTCGCGCCGACGCAGGAGAAGAAGTTCCTGAAATTCAGTACGAGCTCGGTGCGGGTCGATACCGGCATGGTGTAAGCGATGTTGGCATCGAGCGTCTGGAAGTAAGGAACCTCTCCAACGAAGACGCCGGACTGGACGGGGAAGCCCGCCACGTAGCGTCCTCGCAAGCCAACGCCCAGCCCCAGCCGCGAGTTGTTGTAGTCGATGCCGAGCATCGCCTTGTGCATAGGCGCGTTGAGCGCGATGTCGCCGATGCTGTCGACCTGAGAGTTTCCGAGCCCGATGAACAGGTCGTCGCTGACCCACGAGTAGCTGCCAGAGGCGCTCCACAGGTCGCTCATCAGCCAGGTCAACCCCAGGTCGAGCCCCCAGATGTCGACGTCACCGAAGTTCCGATACGTCAGGAAGATGTCGGTGGGGCTGCTGAGCGGCGCCTGCTGCCAGGTCGCCGTCGCGAGGGGCATGGTGGCCAGCCCGGCGATGATGGTGGCCTGCTCGCTGGGGCTGAGCCCGGCCAGGGTCAGCGGTCCCTCCAGGAAGTCGCGAAGGTCAGCGGCATCCAACATGGCGCTGGGCGTCTCGAACCTGAGCGGGCCGATGAAATCCTGGATCTTCTGCCAATAGACGTCGGCGCCGATCAGGACTCGCTCACCCAGCAGGCCTTTGTAGCCGACCTCGAAGGTGTTGGTGATGCTGGGCACCAGCGCCGGTACGTCGACGGCCCCCTGCGCGATGCTGATCTCCGGACCCCAAGGCAAGGGCGCGACCTCCGAATCGAACATGCGAAGCGAGGTTCCGACCTGGCCCGTGGGATCCAGCGACCTGAGCAGTCCTTCGAGCAGCGGGTCCAGCGGCTCGCCGCTGCTGGCGAGCAGGACCTGGTTCAACTCGTCGATGGCGTTCTGCCAATAGGGTGTCACGTCGAAGTCTTGGAACTCGGTCGGGTCCGCCTCGAACGGGGACCTGATGCAGAGGCCGCCGCCGCAGTCGCGCTTGAACGTGAGGCCGGTGTTGCTGGGCACGCCGAGCGCGCGGACGCCGTAGTCGATGATCGGGCCGATCGTCGAGGCCGACTCCAGGTCGAGATTCAGATTGATGCTGGTCGGCTGGGCGAACGCCCGGTTGTACGTGAGGCGGAAGTTGTGCTCCGGAGTCGGCTTGTAGACGACCCCGGCCCGCGGCGAGAAGACCAGGTTGTCCACGACGCTGTGCCAATCGAGGCGCGCGGCGAGCACGACGTCCCACTGGGGAGATAGCATGCTCTCGTACTGCAGGTAGCCGCCCAGCTCTGTGATGTTGTCGTTGTTCTCGTTGCGGCCGTGGACCGTGCCGTCGGTTCTGGGCACAGTGCGGATGACATCCGCGCCGTAGACGAAGCGGTGGCGCTCGCCCAGGTTCGACAAGTACTGGAGCTGGCCGGCGAACAGGAACGAGTTGTCGACGATGGAGTTGCCGTCGCGAAGCGTGTAGGTGTCGCCGGCGTTGCTCATGTTGATGTACGCCTGGGCGAACAGGTTACCCAGCTGCAGTCGCGACTGACCGTACCAATAGGTCCAATCGAGGGCCTGCGCCGATCCGATCCCGGTCATCTCGATGCTGCTGGCCATGTTGGTCAGGCCACCGGCGAAGATCAATGTGCCCTGGTCGCCCACGCCGAGATCGAGACGTCCGTCGGCTGTAAAGCGCTCGTTGGTGTAATTGCGGGCGCCGATCTTCAGAGTATCGGGGTCGGCGCCGGCGGCGATGGCCAGATTGCGCTCCGCCTCCTCGACCGGGTCGACGTAGTTCCAGTCGGTGCCACGGAAGTACTGACCCGAGACCTTGTAACCGTTCCGGTCGCCGATCAGGCCGGCGGTGCGGAAGACGCCCTGGAACAGCCCTTCGTCGTCGGGGTTCGTCGTGTTGCCGCTTCGAGCGCCTCCCAGGACGCTGACGGCGCTACCCTGGAAGTCGAGGGGCGAGCGGGTGATGACGTGCATCACGCCCTGGTTGACGTTGGGCCCGTAGAGCGCCGAGCCGGGACCGAGCACCATCTCGATGCGATCGATATCCTCGTCAGTCGACGGGATCAGGTTGTAAGCGTTGAACCTGAGGGAGGGGACCGAGGCCCAGCGGTTGTCGGTCAGTATGAAGAGGGCGCCGGAGAACACGTTGTTGAAGCCGCGGGTGACCACGTTGTGCTGCGACAGGCCGGTGGTAACGTTGTCGACCCCGGGCAGGCCCACCACGTGCTCGGCGGTGACGGCCGCCGGGCGGTCCCTGACATCTTCCGTCGTCACCGTGTAGACGGCGGCCGGCGCCTCGAGCGCCTTCTCCTCACCGCGTGATGCGGTGATGACGATCGGGTTCAATATGAAGGCGAAGGTCGCGAGCTCGATGGTTCCCAGCGTCACGGTTTCGTCGCCGACGCTCACCCGTTCGTTGCGGTATTCTTCGTAGCCGATCGCCGAAATGAACAGCCTGTAGGTTCCCGCCTCGACCCCGACGAGCCGGAATTCACCACGCACGTCGGTGACGGTGGCGTGGACGACGCCGCCCCCCAGGGTGAGCAGCTCGACGGTGACCCCGGAGACTTCCTGCAGGCCCTCGGCATCGACGACGCGACCGGTTATGTCCACGCCCTGGGCGAAAGCCGGGCTCTGGACGCCGGTGGTGACCAGGACGGCGATAGCGGCATAGGCCAGCCAGCCGATCGGATTGCGGCGGGACCTCCGGTACTGGGGCGAATGCTGGGACATCGCTTCCCTCCCATTGAGAATGGTGCTACCAAGAGGCTCCCAAGGGGGAACCCGGTCTCCCGGATAATTCGAACCCTGGCTTCTTTTTGATTGGGGTGAGGGGATAAACTACACGTTTTTCTCGCTGCGGCTAGAACCCCGCCCGGGGAGCCTCCGGGCCAGCGCCCGGGCCACGAAACGCAGCCGGTCGGGCCACGGCAGCCGTCCCAGGGTGGTGCGCACGATGCCGCGTGTGAAGTAGGTGGCCGCCGAGTAATCGATCTCCACTTCGACCAGCACGGGTCGGCCATCGTCGTGGATCGAGCGCGCTTTTTGGAGGGTTTCCTGCACGTGGGAATCGCTGTTCAGCGAGACGTACTCCACGCCGACCGCCTTGCTGAGCGCGGCTAGATCGAAGTCGGGCAGCCGGCTGGCGGTCTTCCTCGCCATCGCCGTCTGCTGGAACTGAGCGATCTGGGCCAGTTCGCGGTCGCGCAGGACGATGACGGTGACGGGCACGTCCAGCTGGGCGGCCGTGAGCAGCTCGAGGCCGGTCATCAGGAACGCCCCGTCGCCGGCCAGGGCCACGGCCCGGCGGTCCGGGCAGGCGAGGGCGGCGCCCAGCGCGGCTGGAACGGAGTAGCCCATGCAGGAGTAGTCCACCGGCGCCAGGAACGCGCCGGGTCGCTCGAGGCGCAGGCATTCCATGGCCAGGAAAGTGCCGTTGCCGCTGTCCGAAGTGAAAATGGCATCCTGGCCGTAGCGCTCCTGCAGTTCCTTCAACAGAAGAGGCGCGGACACGGGTTCGCCGGAGGCCTGTTTGGACCAATCCGCCAAGACCGCCTGGTGTCCGGCGCGGATCTCGTCGCGCAGGCGTGAGTCGGCCTGCCTCGGTTCGAGGCCGGCCAGGAGGGCCTCGACAAACGCGCCGGCGTCGGCTGCGACGCGCGCTGCGGCCGGATAGTTCCTGTCAAAGACGGACTCGTCGATATCGACGTGAACCAGGGGCCCCGGCGGCTGGAAGCCGTAGCTGGCGGTGCCGACCTCCGAGAAGCGGCATCCGATGGCCAGCATGAGGTCGCAGGAGGAAGCGATATCGCGGGCGAAGGGTGGCGCCGCGGTGCCGAAGCCGCACCACAGCCAGAGAGGATGGCCCTCCGGGAACACACCCTTCCCCTGGATCGTCGTTGCGACGGGCGCCTCGAGGCGTTCCGCCAGGGCGACCAGGTCGGCGCCGGCGGAGGCCGCGCCGAGGCCGATGTAGAGGAGCGGCCGCCGGCTCTCCGCCAGCAGCTCTCGGACACGCTCGAGGGCGTGCGGGTCCGGCGGCAGGGGCGCCTGCGGCTCGTCGACCCACGCCTCGAAACCGGGGTCGTGGCGGAACAAGTAGTGGTTGACCGGTACCTCGACGAAAACCGGACCCTGTGGCGGCGTACGGGCGATGCGGCAGGCGCTCCGTATGGCGCTGTAGAGCTCCGAGCCTTGGGCCGGTACGAGCTGTGCCTTGGTGACCGGGCGCGCGATCGCCACCTGGTCTACGTCGTGGAGCTGGTAGGCTTTCCCGCTATCGGTGCGCACTCCGCAGCCCAGGACCAACATGGGGATGCCGTCCAGGTAAGCCTCGGCGATGCCCGACAGCGCGTGGGTCAGGCCGGCGCCCGGCACCACGTTCACGCAACCCAGCGCGCCCGACGAGCGGGAGACGCCGTCGGCCATGAAGGAGGCGCTCTGCTCGTCGGTGACCAGGACCGGGCGGACGGATTGGGAGCGGCCCAGCGAGTCGTAGAGCTCGATGTTGTGGGTGCCGGGGATGCCGAAGGTGAACCGGACGCCCTCGTCCTCCAGCGCCCGGGCCACGATGTCGCCGCCGGTCATGCGCGTCATGAGAGCAGATCGCCGGCACCCTGGCGGATGTGTTGGGCCACCCGGTCCGCCAGAGCCATGATCGTCAGGTAAGGATTGATCTCTACCGATTCGGGGAAAAGGCTGGCATCGGCGACAAACAGCCACGGTACTCCGTGCACGCGGCCGAATGAGTCGGTCACCGAGTCCTGGGCGGTCAGGCCCATCCCGCAGCCGCCCTGCAGATGGGCGGCGGAAACGGTGACGGTGCCCGCCCGGAACCGATCCTCGTCTATGATATCCTCGAGGCGGTGGGCGTCCGCCGCCTCCACGTTGGGGTTCGCCGCCGCCGGCACGTGGACCCGCCTGGCGCCGGCGGCGAAGAAGATGCGCGCCGATGCCAGCGTTCCACGGGCGAGCGCGCGCCGCACCTCCGGCGTGAAGCGGTAGCGGACGACGGGCCGGCCGTTCCGGTCGA
This sequence comes from Gemmatimonadota bacterium, assembly GCA_039588075.1. Taxonomy (GTDB): domain Bacteria; phylum Gemmatimonadota; class Gemmatimonadetes; order Palauibacterales; family KS3-K002; genus JBDHAL01. The sequence goes on from JBDHAL010000064.1 coordinate 6,727, forward strand.
TCGTCACCCGGTTGGCCGGGTTCACGTGGTCGCAGGCCAGGACGAGGATCATCTGCAGGCGCGGGAACGCCCGCATCAGCTCGCTATGCGATGCGCCGAAACTGGACAGGCTCTTCGCCGTCGTGAACGGGAAATACATGCACGTTTCCAGAACGAACCCGTCGCTCTCGACGAACTGGTCCAGGTAGTAGCTCTTCGGATGGCCGACGAAGTTCGTGATCGAACGCCCGTGCTCGGCCACCAGGATCAGCGCCGGGTGACAGGTGAACCCGTGGCCCAGCCGCGGCAGCGATGCCGGTAAGCGCGATCGCAGCAACAGCGCCGGCGTGTTCACGCTGCCGGCACTCACGACCACGAGCTTCGCTTTGATTCGGTACTTGCCCGGCTTCCAGGCCGACGGCTCGCCTTTACCACCCGGCGGTTTCTCCCCCACCTGCGCCAATACAGTCTGCCCTTCCAGTGCGAGCACTTCGCAGCGAGTGATCACCTCGACGCCGGCCCGCTCGGCCTCCGGGAGTTGCACCCGGTGCGTGCCCTGTTTCGCCAGGTTGGGGCAACCCAGGTTGCAGAGGCTCGAGCCCCGGCAACCCTGGACGTTGATCGGGAATCGCTCGGCCCGGTAGCCCAGCTTCTTGCAGCCGCGTGCGAAGAGCTGGTTGTTGTCGTTCAGCAGATCGTCCTCGAGGTAGTGAACGTTGTTTTGCTCCATGAACTTCCTCGAGCGACGCTCCACCTCCTCGAAGGTCAGGCTGGGAACGTTCCAGCCCTCTATCACCCGTTTCGGCGCGATCAGCGAGGTGCCTGTGTAGACGACCGTGGAGCCACCGTACGCGCAGCCGAACGCCAGGGTCATCGAGCCGTCGGCGGTGAGAAAACCGCCGCCGTCCTCGTAGAGCGCCTGGGCCATTTCGAACTCGCGACCGGAATACTCGTCGTCCCCTAAGCGCGGGCCCTTCTCCAGAACCGCGATCCGCACGCCATCCCGGCACAACGGTGCGAGCTCCTGGGCGACCGTACCGCCTCCGGCACCCGAGCCGATGATGACGATGTCGTAAGCGCGCTCGTTCATGCCCGGCCATCCCAACCGCGGAAGTCCGGCCGATACCCGATCGCTTCCCCGGCGCTATCGCGGCCATAGTAGCCCAGCAGCGCCAGGGTCCGAAGGCCCCAGAGCCCGACACGCAGCTGGGAAACGCTCGAGGCTTGAAGCCGCCACAGCGCGAGCGTGCGGCGCTCCCGATCTAATGAGCTGAAGCGGCGAGCGTGGCGCAGAAGTGGCAACCACTCGACAAGACTCAGAAAGAGGCGCAGTCGGCGCTGAAGAGCCGGAGGTCGACTGCCGAGCGATTCGAGTACCAGCGCCTCGAGATCCGTCCAGTCTTTTTCATCTAGTTCAGACGCTTCCGGGATCACCGTCGTTACGACGGCCCGAAAGACCGGTGGGAGCGGTGCGAAAGAGGGGCCCGGCGATTCCAGTCTGCACCTCCTGTCTGGTTTGAGTCGTTGAGACGCTGAGGTAGAATAGGCGCTGGGAACTGCAATGTCGAACACCGCACACCGAACACCGCCTTGAGAAGGGGGCACTTCAATCATCAATTATTGAGACCGAATCGCTGATGTCGAAGATCTTCTGACTCTCAGAGCTCCCCGAATTTGTGCCGTTACTGATTTGGTCTTGATGATTGATGATCAAGCCTTGAAGTGCGCCCTTCTCAAGGCGGTGTTCGGTGTGCGGTGTTCGACATTCCTTGAGTATTCGATCTTCGAACTTGCCTCCTCCTAAGAACAATTCTCACATCAATTAGACCTGGGTGCGGGTCGCGGGCTAAATTGCGGAAAGCACAAGGAGGTCAAATGTCCAAGCTGTCGCCATGGATCGGCGGAACGCGACGGCTGGTCGGGCACGTCGGACAGTACGGCATGCTGCTGGGCCCCATACGCAGGGCGATCGTCGAGCCGGCGGCGGCGGCCCACGACGAAGCCCAGCGGCTGCTTCTCTGTTACCACGGAAAGCGGGCCTGGCAGGCCGGACTCATCGCCGGTTGCTGCGGTAACCTGTCGGCGCGGCTGCGCAACGAGAACTACATCTACATCACTCCGCGCGCCGCCAACAAGTCGCGCCTCCACGCCGCCGACATCCAGCTCGTGCATCTGCGCGCGGTACCGGAACCGTGCGAGAACGTCAGCGTGGAACTGCCGCTGCATCGAGGCTGCTATCTGGCGGACCCGAGCGTCGGCGCGGTGATCCACACCCACGCGCCGGCGCTCACGGCGCTGGGCATCCGGGATCTCGACCTGGACGAGATGCTGCCGGCGGCGACCGCTTCCCTGGGCGGCGTCGTCCGCGTACCCTACCAGCCGCCCGGCTCCAGCGAACTGGGTAAGGCCGTGGCCGAGGCCGTGTCTCACGGCGCCAAGCTACTTTTGCTGATGCGCCACGGGGCGGTCAGCGTGGGACGAACGCTGAATGAAGCCTACGATCGGATGGAGTACGGGGAGCTCACCGCCAAAGCCGCACTGATGGCCGCAGGTGACGGCGGCGCCTTACCCTGACGCCGCCGTGCCGCGCTCGCATCTCCACCAGCGCAGAAGCACGGGAGCCACCATCACGTTCAGCCACAGGGCCCACAAGATTCCGGTCACCGAGTCGATGGCCCAGTGGTTCTGCGTATAGAAGATGGCCAGTGACACGCCCAGAGCTCCCACCGACAGCGTCACCGCAACCGGCCTCGAGAACCAGCGAAAACCCAGGCAGGCCATCGTGACGGACGCGGCCACGTGCGAGCTCGGGAAGGAAGCGCCCAGCGAGGCGCCCCCACCCTGCAGGAAGGCATCGATCCGGTAGAAGAGCCCGTTCTGCAGCGCGCCCTCGTAGTGCTCGCTCAGGAAGTGCGGGCCGTCGACCGGAAACGCGATGTACACGACGAAGCACGCGTAGTAGACGAGCGTCACGCGGAGCGTCATGTCGCGTTTCATCTCCCGGCTGCCGGCGGCCAGCGTGTAGACGAGAGGGATCACGACGATCGGGTAGTAGCTCAGGTAGGCCAGGTACATGATCTCGCTGAACCACACCATGGGCATGGCCGGCATCCAGATTTCATCGAGGTGCGTCCGAAAGACCAGCAGGTCGAAAGCTCCAACCACTCGATCGAATGCCGCGTCGTGCAGCAGCGGTCGGATGAAGTCCAACTCGGTCCAAAACGGGAGGACCCAGAGCAACGGGTAGATGTCGCTCAGCACCCGGCCGAACGGCGACAGGTCGTCACCCGCACGGTCGAGCAGGCGCGGCAGAGCGGCGGCCGCCGCGTGGGCCAGGAAAAGCCAGAGCGCGAAGGACCACTGAGGGATCAGCATGGCCCAGACGAGGGCCAGCAATACGTTGTAGGTCGACGCGAGCGCGTCGACTAGCCTGAGTCGGCCCGGCCCCGCGGCGGCGCTCTCCGGGGATTCCGGCGTGGCCGTCCCTCCCGTTGATTCGGTCATATATCGGTGGCGGTATCGATGTCGCTGTCAGTGTGTGGGCTCGGTTCGCTTCGGCACCGTCTGAACGAACGAGCCGTACTGCATCGGCTCCTCGAGCCGGCACGACCAGGCCAGCCGCCCATTCCAGACCGTCATGTCCGGGCAACTGTCACACATGTCTTGGCGACCGTCCGGCAACACGTCAACCGGCTGGATGATCGTCACCGCCTGGAGGTGGAGCCGCTGGAACACCCGGAACGGGTTGCGAAGGTAGGACCCGGCCGTCCGGGCCAGCCCGCGGTCGAGCGGTGACAGAGTGAGCATCGATCGACCGCGGCGGTGCACCCGAGGGCTGCTGTAGGCCAGGTAGCGCCCGTGACGCAGGTGATGGCTGACCTGCGCCAGCTCAATGAACCGGGGACCCACGTAACCGTGGATCTTCTTCCTGGTACCCAGCCGCACCGTCGCCAGCCACTTGAAGGAGTCGGGCTGTTCCGTGCCGTTCAAGTAGGCGCACGGCCGGAATTCGGGGAATCGAGATTGGATTTTGGAGAGTATGTCGGTGGAGCTGATGTTACGCCTCGGCGCCTCCGATGCGTAGCGCATGTGGCTGAAGTCGATTTTCTGGCCATCTATGTAATAGTCGAATGCCCCGTCGATCAGCGCCGACCGGAAAGCGATGAATACCAGGGTGTGGACGACATCGATGTGTTTCTCGCCCCAGGCCACGATCTCGGGTACCGACTCCAGCGTGTCCTCGTACACCGTCGAGTTGAAGGCGCAAGACAAGCCCCCGACCCCGGCTATCATTTGCGCGAACTCCAACCGCAGGTCGTTGTGCTCGACCTCGCTCTTTCCCCGCCAGCCCTTCCGCGTCTGCTTGCTGTCTATGTGAAGCGTCAGCCCCCACAAGCCCGCCCGCTTCATCTCCGTCAGTAGTTCCCTGTCCAACGCCAGGCCGTTCGTGTTCAGGATCGGCTTGAGACCCCGCTCCGCGATCATCGCGATGATATCGACCACCTCCGGATGCGTCAGAGGGTCGCCGCCCGCCACCGATATGCCGTCCGACTTGCGCAGTCGCACGAACGTGTCCAGGTCGCCGGATATCTCCTCCAGCGAGCGGTGACTCTTCGGATCGTTCGTCCGGTAGCATCCCTCGCAGTACAGGTTGCAGGCCGAGGTCGGCTCCAGCCAGGAGATCGCATTGTCCGGTAGACTCCACGGGAGCCGGTACAGAGTTCGGTGATCCAGTTCTGCGCTCATGCCGTTGCCTTCCTCCCGGCAAACACTCCAACTGTCACGATTATTCTTATTGGATGGATCGCTCGCCGCTGCCCGGCGGGTGAGATTTGCCCGGTCGGAGAGTGTGGCGGGGGCGCGTCGAACGCCGGGCAGTGCATGGTGGCCAAGCTATAACGCCGATTCAGCGGCGGCAAGCAAAGCGAGCGGATTTTGCTTGCCAACCTTTGAATCGTTCGTGGCGTCTAAGTCGTAGTGAGGGACCGAGGTTTGATGATAGCCCCAATCGACTTCGAAAATCCGGGAGTAGTAAGGAATAGAAATGGTAGCCAAGCTCACGCGAGCGTCGCTCGTGGCGTCGCTCCTCGTGTTCAGCGTCGTAATCCCAGCCCATCCAGAGGGAGACGACCCTGACACCAAGCCCGATCCAGAGCCTTACACAGCCCTAGCCAGCCGCGCTGCGCCCGGTACGCCCAATATCGACGGGCACCTGGACGATGCCGCCTGGGCTCTGGCACAGATCATCACCGACTTCACCCAGCGAGACCCGGACGAGGGCCTCCCGGCCACGGAACGTACCGAGGCCAGGGTGCTGTACGACGATGGTGCGATCTACATCGGAATCCGCGCTTACGACAGCGAGCCCGACAAGATTGTGGGTCAGCTTACGCGTCGCGACCAGCATTCGCCGTCCGACTGGCTGGTGGTCAGCATAGACTCGCACCACGACCGACGGACGGCGTTCGAGTTCCGGGTCAATCCGTCCGGAGTGGAGCGGGACGCGTTCCGGTACGACGATCGGAACATGGACAACTCGTGGAACGCGGTGTGGGACGTATCGACGAGCGTCGACGAGGAGGGCTGGACGGCGGAGTTCCGGATTCCGCTGTCGCAGCTGAGGTTCTCGCCGGCGCCGGAGCAGGTGTGGGGCTTCAACATCACGCGGATCATCCAGCGGAAGAACGAGACGGATTTGTGGAAGCCGATCGCGAAGGATGCGCCCGGGTGGGTGAGCGAGTACGGTGACCTGGCGGGCCTGCAGGGGATCGAGCCGAAGCGGCGGCTGGAGCTGCTGCCGTACATGGTAACGCAGCAGGCGCTGACGCCGGCGGTGGATGGGAATCCTTTCGAGACGGGCAGTGCGTTCTACGGCAACGTGGGGGCCGACATCAGGTTTGGGCTGACCAGCAGCCTGACGCTGGCGGCGACGATCAATCCGGACTTCGGCCAGGTGGAGGCGGATCCCTCGGTGGTGAACCTGTCGGCGTTCGAGTCGTTCTTCTCCGAGCGGCGCCCGTTCTTCATGGAGGGGGCGGACATCTTCCGAGTCGGCGTGAGCGCGTTCTCGGGAGCTGAGCAGCTGTTCTACTCGCGGCGGATCGGTCGCCGGCCGCAGGGCTCGGCGGACCCGCGTGGCGGGTTCGTGGAGTATCCGCTGAACACGACGATCATCGGCGCGGGTAAGGTCTCGGGCAAGTCTGCGAACGGCTGGTCGATCGGCGTGCTTGGAGCGGTGACGGGAGAAGAGAAGGCCACCGTCATCGATAGTGAAGGCAACCGGCACCGGGACGTCGTGGAGCCGCTGACGAATTACTCGGCGGCCCGCGTGCAGAAGGAGTTCGACGGCGGGCAGCGTGCACTGGGGGTGATGTTCACCGGCGTCAATCGCAACCTGCCGGCGACGATGGGTTACCTTCGTTCGTCGGCCTACTCCGGGGGTATCGACGGCCGCACCCGCTTCGCAGACGGAAACTGGGAGGTCAGAGGTCAACTCCTGGGCTCGCACGTTCGCGGCACTCCAGAGGCGATCGCCAACACGCAGTTGAGCTCGGCCCGCTATTTCCTGCGGCCCGACGCCGATCACCTCACCTTCGATGACTCGAGAACCAGCCTGACCGGCACCAGCGGCCAGCTCTCGCTTTCCAAGATCGGCGGCGAGCACTGGCGCGGTGAGGTCAACGGCGAGTGGGTCTCGCCCGGGTTCGAGATCAATGATCTCGGATTCCTGCGCTCGTCCGACGTGATCCGCAACAGCCTGTGGGTCCAGTACCGAGAGGACCAGCCCGGCAAGGTGTTCAGGCGCTGGAACATCAACTACAACCTCTGGAACATGATGACGTTCGGGAACGAGCGGACCGCCACCGGAACGAACATCAACGGTAGTTTCTCGCTGCTCAGTTACTGGGGCGGCTTCGGCGGAGTGAACTACGAGTTGCCCGCCCTGAACATCCGCGTGCTGCGCGGTGGCCCGGCGATGAAGGGGCCGGAGTCCTGGAACGCCTTCGGCGGATTCTTCACCGACAACCGCAAGCCGGTGGTCCTCGAGGTGGGCGGCCACCTCTGGCAGGACGTGGTGCGCTCCTACTCGCGCGGTGTTTGGCTCGACGTGACCTACCGGCCCGTCACCAACATTCGCCTCAGCCTCGGCCCGCAGTTCAACGCCTTTCACGATGACTGGCAGTACGTCACCACGCAGGACGTCGAAGGGACCGACAGATTTGTTTTGGGCGTGCTCGATCAGAAGACGGTATCACTGACGACCCGGCTCGAGGTGACGTTCACACCGGACATGAGCCTGCAGCTTTACGCTCAGCCGTTCGTCTCGGCCGGTAAGTACACGGCCTTCTCCGAGGTCACCGATCCGGTGGCATCCGAGTACGACGACCGTTTCGATCCGTTCGAGTCCGACCGCCTCTCGTACGAGGAGAGCCCGGACCCCGGTGGGGAGCCCGGCACGTACCACGTGGACCTGAATCGGGACGGAGCGACCGACATGTCGTTCAGCGACCCGAACTTCAGCTTCAAGGAACTCCGCTCGACTTTGGTGTTCCGCTGGGAGTACCTGCGCGGATCGACCTTCTTCTTCGTCTGGTCGCAGAACAGGTCGGCCTTCGACTTCACGGGCGATTTCAATCCGAGGAACGATTTCAACCGCCTGCTGGACAGCAGCGGCAACAACATCTTCAGCATCAAGATCAACTACTACATCACGCCGTAAAGCAGCGATCTTCCGTGCGGCGCGAGCGCCGCGGCCCACTGGCCGCGGCGCTTTCTTTTGCCTTCAACAATCAATGTCGAAATTGAATATTCAAGGAATGTCGAACACCGCATACCGAACACCGCCTTTCGAAGGGCGCACTTCAATCATCAATCATTGAGACCGAATCACTGA
>JBDHAL010000065.1:0-14498 GCA_039588075.1 Gemmatimonadota bacterium
AGATTTGTTCTTCTTCTTGCCGGCCTCGGTCAAAGAGACTCGCCTGCGCTTGACGCCCCAGACACTGCAGCTCGGCTCCGCCTACGTCGATGCTCAGTCCGAGACACAGCGGTTCGTTGAGATCATCGAACTCCCCGTCGACTCGGTTGTGGTCCCCATCCTCAGGCTCGATAATCGCCTGCAGACCAACACGAACATGACGTTCGAACCGCTCAGTTCACTGACTGGACTGTTTGCTTTCTCTCAGGGGCGCGAGCTGGCGCCGACCGGCTACCTCGTTCAGGGTCAGGCGGCCCGCCAGTTGATCAACTCGCAGCGTTCGACGATTGCCGGTCTCGACCTGGGGTGGGTGACGGGTCAGAACCTGACGATGAACTGGACCTGGCGGCCGGTTGTCGCCAACTGGCTCAACCCGCTGGCCTCCTTTGACTCGAGATACCGCTTCAACAGAGGAGCATCCTTCGTAACGGAGCAGCGTGGCGACACCGTGCTGACCGGCGACTTCGACAACGCTCGGAACGTGCGCGCGTCCGTTGGTTTCAACCTGCCGGTCTTTCTCAGATCGACGTTTGGATCGCCTCGGTCGGCCGGCGTAGGAGCGTTGTACAACTTCTTCGATCGCTTCGATATCTTCAACGTAACGTGGACTGGAACGTTGTCTTCCAACTTCGAGCGTCAGACGGCGAATCCGACGTTGGGGTACGAGATGGGGCTTGGCGGATTCGAGAGCCACAGGATCCAGAGCGGCGACACGGCGAGCCGGGTGACGGACTCGGAGGCGATGTCTCTCTCCAGCGGGTTCAGGTTCCCGTTCGGGATCGGCCTCAACGTCGACTACGGAACGAACGACCTGTTGATCTGGACGCAGATCTCCCAGAGCCGCAATCGCTCTACCCAGTGGCCCGCCTTCAACCTGAACTGGAGTCGAATCCCGCTGCCGCCGGCCATCTCCAGGTGGGTGAGCGCTTTCGGGATGCGGGCAGGGTACAACCTGCGGAAGACTCGGAGTGACATTTTCAGCGCGGACCAGACTCGTATCAGCGAGACGAAGAGCATTCCGGTCAGCGTCAACATCGCTTTCACTACAGAGTGGTCGGCGAACTACACCCTGAACCTCAGTGACGAGGAGCGTTTCGATCCGACGGGGACGACGATAGGTAAGAACACCAATCATGCGTTTCAGTTGAACGGGCGGCTCCGACCGCTGACTAGCCAGGGGAGTTTTCAGCACCCGATCCGAATCTCGCTTCGCCTGGCGCAGGATAACCAGGAGCAGTGTCGCTCGCTGGGGAATCCGTTCCTCGAAGGATCGGTGCTGCCGGAAGCGCAGGCCAGTTGTGAGCCGTTCACCGATCTGCGAATCCGACGTATCGACCTGACCGTCGGCACGGACCTGCCGCCGTTCGTACTCGGCCTGCAGGGCTCATGGCGCGACACCCAGAGCCGAATCGGGCAGCTGGCGGGGAACACGCAGCTCGAGATTATACTGTTCGGTCAATTCCTGATTGAGACTGGAGAGATCCGTTGATGATGAGACGAGCGAACCGGCTGGCGCTGGCCGCGGTGGTTGCGGTGCTCGGGTGGACGTCCTGCGACCGGGCCGGTGGAGAATCGAGCGACGGAGCTGCCGCATCCGATCCCGGCACGTACCCGCGCTTTGACGGCTCTGCCGCCTACGGGCTGGTAGAGCGGCAGGTGGAGTTCGGGCCGCGCGTTCCAGGGACCGAGGGTCACCGCGCGATGGCGGTCTGGGTGGAGGAGTACCTGTCGGAGAGGGCGGACACGCTTCTCGTTCAGCGGTTCACCCACGAGACCACTTTGGGAGAGACTCTGGAGCTGGTCAACTTCTGGGCCCGCTTCGGGCCTCCGGACTCGCGCCCGATCATCTTGTTGGCCCACTGGGACACCCGGCCCATGTCGGACCAGGCCGCCGACGAAGCGGACCGTGCCATTCCGGTGCCCGGCGCCAATGACGGCGCGTCGGGGGCCGCCGTCCTAATGCAATTGGCCGACATGATGCGGACGGCACCGCCACCGCGCAGAGTCGACTTGTTGCTCGTCGACGGAGAGGACTACGGTGACTTCGGCGAAGGACACTCCGTCTTTCTCGGGTCGAGGTACTTCGCCGCCAACCTGCCGGAAGGGTACGACCCGGAGTATGGTGTACTTCTCGACATGGTAGGTGACCGCGACCTCGATATCTACGTGGAGGGGCACTCCAACCGACTGGCCCCCGAGGTTGTGGATCGCGTCTGGAACATTGCCCACCGCCTCGGCTTCGGCGACGTCTTTCACCGGTCCACGCGGCACACGATGACCGACGATCACATCCCGCTCAACGAGGCCGGAATCCGTACCATCGACGTCATCGATTTTGACTACCCTTATTGGCACACGCCGGAGGACACGCCCGACAAGGTGTCGGCTTCCAGTCTCGGGGTCGTGGGGGCCGTCATGACGCGGCTGGTCTACAGGGGAAGCTAGAAGATCGGAGTTCAATGGGAATCTTGATCAAATTCCCGAATTTCTAACGAAGTTGATAATCCCTTGATCCGCCCCCCGTAGCTTCCCCACCGGTCACGCAACCGCAACTCGCACGGGCAGCGTTCCCAATTCCCTCTCTGACCGAAGGCGAAACCAGGGCTCTCCTCGCCAGCTCGCTGCTGGTCTTGCTGGCGGCGTTCGGCAGGCTGCTGTGGCAGCCGCCGGCGGCCGAGGTACGCGCCGCGGGACTGGATCGAGCCGGCGATGTAGACTCGGCGCTCGTGGCCGCCGAATCGGTTTACTCGGCCAGCGAGCGTCGCCGCGCCCCCCTGGCGCCGGGCGAGCTCATCGATCCCAACTCGGCCAGCGAGCTGGAGCTCGACCGCCTGCCCGGAATCGGGCCGGCGCTCGCCCGGGCCATCTCCCAGAACCGGCAGCTGGAGGGACATTTTGGCACCGTCCGGGAATTGGAACGGGTGCCCGGTCTCGGGAGTAGTACAGTCAGGCGTTTGGCGCCCTATACGACTTTGCCGCCGTCGGCGGAGCCGGAGGGTGCGCCGGGCGGGCCCGTTGGCAGGTCGAGCCGGCCGGGAACCCGGAGGGGCCGGGACGGACTGGACCTGAACCGCGCAACGGCGCGGGAACTGGAGTCTCTGCCGGGAATCGGCGAGACGCGAGCCCGAGCCATTGTGCGTTGGAGGGAAGAGCACGGCTCGTTTCGGAACTTTGAGGCCCTCTTGCAGGTACCGGGAGTAGGGCCGGCAACGCTAGAGCGGTTGAGGTCGATGGTCTATGTCCGACCTTGACACCTCCCGTAACTTCTAGCAGCTTTAGAACTTGCTGTACTCTCCCCCCGCCACCGGGTCAGCATCGACACCCATGTACTCCGGTAGGAATGGCCACAACCCGTACTAAATCGAGCGACCTCATCGGCGATCTGCTTGTCCGAGAAGGACTCATCTCGGAGGAGCAGCTCAAGGCCGCACTGACCGAGCAGCGCAGCAACGGTCACCGGCTAGGCTACACGCTGGTGTCCATGGGCTTCGTCTCGGAGACCGATCTCACCCGGGTCCTGGCGCGGAAATACCGCGTCAAGGCCGTGGATTTGTCGCGGATCGGGCAGATCGACAAGCGCGTCGTCAACCTGGTGAAGCCGGAGATCGCGTCGCGGCATCTCGTGCTCCCGTTGCGTCGCGTGGGCCGCACGCTGACCGTGGCGATGGCCAACCCGACAAACCTCGACGCCATCGATGAGCTCAGGTTCTCCACCGGCTACGACATCGAGCCGGTCGTCGCCGGCGAGTACTCTCTGCGCAAGTCGGTGGAGAAGTACTACGAGACTGTCGAGGACGGTCTCCAGGAGATCCTCAAAGAGATCGACGACGAGGACATCGAGGTGGTCGAGGGTGACCACGACGACGATGTGTCGGTCACTGCGCTTCAGGCCCAGGTCGAAGAGGCGCCCGTCGTCAAGTTGATCAACGGCATTCTCACCAGCGCGGTCCAAAAGGGCGCCAGCGATATCCATATCGAGCCCTACGAGAAAGAGCTCCGCGTCCGATTCCGGGTCGACGGCTCGCTGCGTGAGATCATGCGGCCGCCGCTCCGCATGAAGGCCGCCCTCACCAGCCGCGTGAAGATCCTCGCCGACCTCAACATCGCCGAGCGCCGCGTTCCCCAGGACGGTCGCATCAAGCTCCGCATGGGCAAGCGCGTCATCGACTTCCGTGTCTCGACTCTGCCCGGCCTTTTCGGTGAGAAGATCGTGTTGCGTATTCTGGACAAGTCCAACCTCCAGCTCGACCTCGAGAAGTTCGGCATGGAGGAAAGGGCCGAGAAGGACTTCCTGCACGCGATCAGGAACCCGTACGGCATGGTGCTGGTCACCGGGCCCACAGGTTCTGGTAAAACGACCACGCTTTACTCGGCGTTGATGAAGATCAACAAAGAGGACGTCAACATCATGACCGCCGAGGACCCGGTCGAGTACAACCTCCGCGGTATCAACCAGACGCAGGTCCGCGCCGAGATCGGCCTGACCTTCGCCGCCGCCCTGCGCGCTTTCCTTCGCCAGGACCCCAATATCATCCTGGTCGGTGAGATCCGAGATATGGAGACCGCCGGCATCGCGATCAAAGCGGCGCTCACCGGCCACCTGGTGATGTCAACGCTTCACACCAACGACGCGGCGTCCACCATCACGCGGTTGATCGATATCGGCGTCGAGCCCTTCAACGTGGCATCGGCCGTCAACCTCGTGACCGCTCAGCGCCTCGTCCGCAGGATCTGCAGCGGCTGCAAGGCGGAGACCGTCTACGAGCCCGATGTGCTGGAGGCCGCAGAGATCCCCGCCGAGAAGCTCGAGCAGATGAAGTTCTTCAAGGGCAAGGGTTGTGATCAGTGCGACGGGACGGGCTATCGCGGTCGTCAGGGCCTCTACGAGGTCATGGCGATTACGTCGAAGCTCCGCCGCATGATCATGCACAGCGAGGGCGCTGAGGCGATGAAAGGGCAGGCAGTTGCGGACGGCATGCTCACGTTGCGTGACGATGGGTTGATCAAGGTACAGCGTGGCATCACGACGCTGGAAGAGATTCTCAAGGAAACGGCGGCATAGTTCTCGCGGCCAGCCCGGACCGGTGCCGACTGCTCCGTTCGTGCCGCCGGGCTCCACCTCCCCTGCCGTGAGACGCACAGCCTCTATGGTTATCCGGCCGCGAATGCTGTAGAGTTAAGCTTGGTCGGACGACTGGTTTTCCGAAGTTATCAACTAATCAATTAGCCCCGCGATGGGGCACCGAATACGGGCACGAGTATATGGCGACACTCAGCGTACGAGGGCTGCTCGAAGAGATGATCGAGCGCCAGGCATCTGACCTTCACCTGACGGCGGGCGACCGCCCGAAGCTCCGCGTAGACGGTGACCTGGTCAATGCCAACGTCGACCACGTGCTCATGCCCAAGGACACGCTCCAGTTGACCTACTCGATCCTCACCGAGAGTCAGAAGAAGCGGTTCGAGCAGGAGGACGAGCTCGACTTCTCGTTCGGGATTCAGAACCTGGCCCGCTTCCGAGGCAACGCCTACCGGCAGCGTGGCTGCGTTGCGATGGCGATTCGACTCATTCCTTTCAACATCATGACCTTCGAGGAACTGGGCCTGCCGCCTATTCTCCGCAAACTCTCGGAGCGCCCGCGCGGCCTCGTGCTCGTCACGGGCCCCACCGGGTCGGGTAAGTCCACGACGCTGGCGGCGATGGTGGACCATATCAACAAGACCCGCAAGGGTCACATTATTACGATCGAAGAGCCGATCGAGTTCATCCACCGCCATCAGAACTGCATGATCAACCAGCGCGAGGTGGGGAGCGACACGCAGAGCTTCTCCAACGCGCTAAAGTACGCCCTGCGACAGGATCCGGATGTATTGCTCGTAGGTGAGATGCGCGATCTGGAGACGATCGCCATGACCCTCACCGCGGCCGAGACCGGGCACCTCGCCCTGGCTACGCTGCACACCAACTCGGCGGCGGAGAGCATCAACCGAATCATCGACGTTTTCCCGTCGCACCAACAGTCTCAGGTACGTGCTCAGCTCTCCTTCGTGCTCGAGGGCGTGATCACTCAGACTCTGCTGCCCAAAGGGCGCGGGCGCGGCAGGGTGGCCGCCTGCGAGGTCCTCGTCGCCACGCCGGCGATCCGCTCGGTCATACGCGAGGCCAAGATCCAGCAGATCTACGGCTTGATGCAGGCCGGTAAGAAGCACGGGATGCAGACGCTCAACGATGCGCTGTACCAGTTGTACTTAGCCAACGAGGTCAAGCTCGAGGAGGCGCTGAAGCGCACCTCTGATCCGAACGAACTGCTACGGATGGCGGGCGAGCCCGTACCGGCATAGAATAGCAGGAGGTACAATGGCTACTGCCGTTCGACCAAACAGCTTTTTGATGCGGGGTTTGTGAGATGCCGATCTTCATTTACAGTGCCAAGACAGTAACCGGCGATATCCAGACCGGAAACGTCGACCTGCCGAACCGCGAGGCCGTTATCGGCTACCTGCGGCGACAGCGTCTCATTCCTGTTTCGGTCAGGGAAAAGCCAAAGGACGTGTCGCTGCCTTTCGGCAAGCGCGTCAAGATGAAGGAGATCGTGCACTTCACGCGGCAGTTTGCCACGATGGTGAACTCTGGCTTACCGCTGGTGCAGTGTCTCGACATTCTCGCCGAGCAGTCCGAGAACCCATTTCTGATGAGCTCGGTCAAGGAAGTCCAGGCGGACGTCGAGTCGGGTGCGACCCTCGCGGACGCCCTGCGGAACCACCCCAAGGTCTTCAGTGACCTCTACGTCAACATGGTCGCCGCCGGTGAGGCCGGCGGTATTCTCGATACGGTGTTGCTCCGCCTCTCGGTCTTCCTCGAGAAGAACGAGGCGCTGGTCCGCAAGGTTAAGGGCGCGATGATATATCCGGGAGTCATCATGTCGGTGGCGGCCATCGCCGTCACTGTGCTCCTGGTCTTCGTGATCCCGACCTTCCAGAACATGTTCGCCAGCGTCGACATGGCGCTGCCGGCGCCGACCCGCTTCGTCATCTGGCTGTCCGACATGCTGCAGTCCTACTGGTGGTTGATGCTTGCTTGCATCGCGGCGGGCGTCTACTCCATACGCACGTACTACAAGACCTCCAATGGCCGCTTGGCCCTCGACAGGCTCCTGCTGCGAGTACCGATCCTCGGCGATCTCTTGCGTAAGACGGCGGTCGCCAGGTTCACACGGACGCTCGGAACACTTCTCTCCTCCGGCGTCTCGATTCTGGACGGCCTCGAAATCACGGCCCGCACGGCCGGTAATCGCGTTATCCACGACGCGGTCATGCGCAGCCGCTCATCGATCGCCGGCGGTGAGACGATCGCAGAGCCTTTGAGAGAGTCGGGAGTGTTCCCGCCGATGGTCACCCAGATGATCAACGTCGGTGAGCAGACGGGTACAATCGACGAGATGCTCGACAAGATCGCCGACTTCTACGACGACGAAGTGGATACGGCGGTCGAGGCGCTGCTAGCAGCGATGGAGCCGATGCTGATCGTCTTCCTGGGCGTTGTGGTCGGCGGAATGATCGTTTCGATGTACCTGCCGATCTTCGACATGATCAACGTGGTGGGTGAGTAACTGATTCGACATACAACAGCCGACGCTTAAGTCTTGTTGGACTGTCGACTCTCGACTTCCGACGTCCGGCTCAGAGCCGCCGCAGCGGCGTTGAACGTCGGGAGTTGAACGTCGATCATCGAGAGTCCAACAATACTTAAGCGTCGGCTGTCGAATGCCGGCTGTCGGCTGTCGAGTCTGTTACCCCCCCTCCAGGAAGACCTCTCTCCAGTGTTCCAGTCCGATCATCTGCCACAACATGAAATAGTGCCAGCGAAGACGACGGCGGGGGCGCGAGTTGAGCAGGGTCTCCACAAAGCGGGGGTTGAAGACGCCGCCACGTCGAAGGCGCTCGGGCGTCAGGTACTCTTGGGCCATGCCGCGCAGGTCCTTCTTGTACTGTTCGACCGGATCCACGGTGAAGCCCCATTTCTTCTTTCGTAGAGTCTGTTCGGGCAGGATACCCTCCAGCGCCGTCTTCAGCAGCCCTTTGAGCCCGGCGTCGAACCGCAGGTCGTCCGGTATCCCGGCGGCCAGGCGGACCAGCTCTAGATCCAGCAGCGGCACCCTCGATTCGACGGAGTGCGCCATCGACATCGTGTCTTCGTTGTGCAGCAGGTCGTTGACGAGCTTCGTGTGGAACTCCGCTCGCAGCGCTGCGATCTCGACCGGCCGGCCCAGCGGAAAGTGCGGTTCGAAGCTGTCGCGGATACGGGCCGCCAGGCGCTCCCGGAAAGCGGGCGCGTAGACCCGGCGCATCAATTCCGGATTGAAGTCCCACCCGTTGCGCAGCAGCAGGTAGTGTCGAGTCCCGTCGTGAAGCGATGCCAGCCACTCCAACTCCCTGATATAGAGATCCAGAGATGGCCGGCCAAGCCTGGCGCCGGCCCGCGCCAGCGCGTCCAAGGTTGGTCCGACAACGGACTTCATCACGCCAGCCGGCACTATCGCTCTCGGCAGGCGCGCGCGTCGCAGGTAACCGTAGAAGTCGTATCCGGCGAACAGCTCGTCACCGCCCAGGCCCGATAGCGCGACCTTGACGTGTTCGCCGATGAACCTATGCAGCAGATACAGCTGCAGGCAGTTTACCTTGGGCTCCTCCGTGAAGTAGATCGCCTCCTTCAGATAATTCATCGCCGGTTCGTGGAGTACGATCTCGTGATGATCCGTGTCGTATCGTTCGGCGATGAAGCGCGCGTCGTCGTTCTCGTCCCAGGGCTCGTCGAAACCGAGCGTGAATGTCTTCAGCGGGCCCGAGTGCCGCTTTCGTATCATCGCGACCAGGCCGCTCGAATCGATGCCTCCCGAAAGCGAGACGCCCACCGGCACGTCAGACAGCAGTTGACGGTTTACCGCGTCTTCGAGGCAGGCCCTGATAGAGTCGACCCAGTCGCCGGCCCCGCGCTCTTGCGGCTCCCAAGATATCTCGCCGTACCGGCTCGAACGGATTCCGTTCTCATCTACTTCGACAACGCCGCCTGGAGGGATCCTGCGGATGCCTGCGAACAACGTACGATCGCCCGGTATGTAGCGGACGTTCATCGTCAGGTGCAGGCTGACCTCATCGAGCTCCGCACCGATCAGGCCGCTCGCCAGGACGGCTTTGGCCTCGGATCCGAAGGCGAGCCGGGTCCCGTTCGTCGCAAAGAGCAGCGGCTTGACGCCCAGCGGGTCGCGGACGAGGAACAACTTGCCGAGTCTGCGGTCCCAGAGAGCGAACGCAAAGATGCCGTTCAGCCTGCGAACGAAGTCGATGCCCTCATCTTCGTAGAGGTGAGGGAGCAACTCGGTGTCGCAATTCGTCTCCAGCGTGTGGCCCTTCGAGAGTAGAGCCAGACGAAGTTCGGAGTAGTTGTAGATCTCGCCGTTGTATACCACGACCACGGACTTGGCCTCGTTGAACATCGGCTGCGCGCCGTGCTCCGGGTCGAGGATGGCCAGCCGCCGGCTACCGAGATGGGCCGGTCCATCATGGTAGAAGTATTCGCCATCCGGCCCGCGATGCGCGATGACGTCTGTCATCGCTTTCAGCATCTCGCTATCGCCGAATCCGAACGTGCCGGCTATTCCGCACATGTGATCATATGTATTTCATAGCGATGGGCGGCGTGGTGGCAGGCGATCCGTTCAACTCTGATCTCCGAACTGGTCCTCGAAGTACTCCACCATCCAACGTGTCACGTCGATTTTTTCCTCGAGCAGGCGCGCTCGAGCTCGGGCCCCGTACTCGCGGGGCGAGCCGTCGGTGTACAGGCTCGTGATGGCATCAACCGCTTCGTCGAACCTCTCCTCCGTGACGTGGCGGACGAGACCGTATCGTGCCTCCTGATCATCCGTGTATCCCCGCCCCGTCGTTGCGATGAAAACTGCCGGCGTGCCCAGGACGGCCGATTCCGATGACATGGTGGCCGACTCGCCGACGATTGCCTGCGCATGGGCGAGAAGGTGGTGGATGTCCTCAACGGGCCCCGCCACCCGTCTCGAGCTAAGATCTTCCGGCAGCGGTCCTTCCGAAGATACGAGGACGCGGCCGTGCGTCTCCAGGAGCCTGACGAGTTCCAACTTCTGCGCCAGCGACAATCCGCGCTCACGTCGATCGTGGATCGCCTCCCAGGATACGAAGCGGACAAGCGAATAGGGTTCATCCTCGCGCACGCCGAACGCGGCGAGTTTCCCGGGATCCGGTGTGAAGCGGTTTGGGTGCAGATAGGCGAGCTCGTGATACCCTGCGTAGGTCCGATGCGTACCTCGAACCGTCGCTTGATAGCAGTCTGGTGTGCAAACGCTGTGAGCAAGAGGATAGACGAACCAATTGGTTTGTGTAGCGAACTCCGTGTCGTAGAACACTACCGCTGGTATCCGGTGAAGCGCGCCCGCCACCGCTATGCTGGGTCCCATTATTCCCGTCAGCGCGTCCGGCCTGAACTCCCGGATGACTCGCGACAGCCGATAAGTGCGTTGGATCATCTCGGTGACCAGGCCGGCAGTGCCAGATTGCTGTCGCGAGATGAGCCTGTGCGGGACGTCATAACTCTCGAGTAGCTCGCAAGCGCACTCCTTGTCGCGCGCTGTCACGGACAATTGGTGGCCGCGGTCCTGCATCTCGAAGTAGAAGTTCTTGAAGAAATGGACGTGAGCAGGATGCAGGATATCGATTAGTATCTTCACGCCAGCACCTCGCTCGCTGGCTGAATCATGCGGAGGCTTCTTAAGCGTCCTCCGTGCGACGCGGCCCCGGCGGCGCTCACGCCTCGGTTAGGTATAGGGCGCCTGTCGCGAGATACGCCTCGTTGAGGACCCGCTCCCACCACGACTGATTGGAGAGATACCACTCGACTGTCGCGGCGAGTCCGGCGTCCAACTCCTGTTGGGGAGTCCAACCGAGCTCGTCGCTGATCTTCGAGATGTTCATCGCGTAGCGTCTATCGTGTCCGCGGCGGTCTGAGACATAGTGGATCAGGGAATCGGGCTTTGCGAGCAGCCGCAAGATTGTCTTCACGATATCGATGTTCCTGACCTCGGACTCGCCACCGATGTTGTAGATTTCGCCGATCTGACCCTTGAGAAGCGTCGCCCAGAGAGCGCGCGCGTGGTCCAGCACGTGCAGCCAATCGCGGACGTTCAGACCGTCACCAAAGACCGGGAGCGATTCATCGCGCAGAGCTCTTGTGATCATCAGCGGAATGAGTTTCTCCGGGAACTGATACGGCCCATAGTTGTTGGAGCAGCGAGTCGTGACCGCCGGTAGCTCGAAAGTCTCCACATAAGCTCGCACCAGCAGGTCTGACCCGGCCTTGCTGGCGGAATAGGGGCTGTTCGGCGCCAGCCGGGTCGTCTCCGTGAATGCGGGATCGTTCAACTCCAGGCTGCCGTAGACTTCATCGGTGCTGACATGTAGGAAACGGAAGGGGCGAGCCTCGCGCTCTAACTCGGCTCGGCAGGCCTCGAGAAGCGCGAGCGTGCCCTTCACGTTCGTGTCGACGAAGATCCCCGGGCCCATGATGGAGCGATCGACGTGGGATTCGGCCGCCGTGTGCACAATCGCGTCCGCAGCAGGTGGAGTCCGTTGCGCCGCGCCGCGGGCAGCGGTCTCGCTGCCCTCCCCCCTGACCAGGTGCGTCACCAACTCGTGGTCGCGGATGTCTCCTCGCACGAAATAGTAGCGTCCATCTCCACCGGCGCCGAACCGCTCGCTCACATCTTCCAGGCTCTCGAGATTGCCGGCGTAGGTCAGCAGGTCGAGGTTCACGACCGATATGTCGGGGTGCTCCTCGAGCAACCAACGGATGAAGTTGGAGCCGATGAACCCGGCTCCGCCGGTAACCAGGACGCAGGATGGGGTAAAGCGTTGTGCTTCCATCAGTCGCTACTTCCGGCGACAGGATGAGGTGTCACGCGAGATGATCACGCCGGCTTCCGCGGCGGCTCGCTGGGGCGCGCGTCGCGGAGGATGGCGAGTAGGTACTGTGCATAGGAATTCCCTTGCAGCGAGCCGGCCAGTCGCTTAACCTGCTCGGCGTCGATGTAGCCCATGCGGTATGCCACCTCCTCCACGGCGCCGATCTTCAGCCCCTGACGCTGCTCCACCGCAGCGACGAAGCTCGTAGCCTGGAACAGCGCCTCCGGCGTCCCTGTGTCCAGCCATGCTATGCCGCGACTCAGAAACTTGACTCGCAGCGTGCCGTCATTCATGTAGAAGAGATTGACATCCGTGATCTCGAGCTCTCCTCGAGACGACGGCGTCAGGTTTGCCGCGATGTCGACCACCCGGTTGTCGTAGAAATAGAGACCGGTGACCGCGAAGTGTGACTTCGGTGCGCTTGGTTTCTCCTCGATGCCGATGGGCGTGCCTTC
The DNA here is from genome assembly GCA_039588075.1 of Gemmatimonadota bacterium. Classification (GTDB taxonomy): domain Bacteria; phylum Gemmatimonadota; class Gemmatimonadetes; order Palauibacterales; family KS3-K002; genus JBDHAL01. Next base: position 12,483 of record JBDHAL010000065.1, read on the forward strand.
GCTGTCGAATTCCACCACGCCGTACCGTTCCGGATCCTTGACGTAGTAGCCGAAGAGCGATGCGCCCGGCCGCGTGTCGTTCGCCGCTTCCCGCAGCGGTTCCACCAGGCCGCCACCGTAGAAGATGTTGTCGCCCAGGATCAGGGTGACCGGATCCTGACCGATGAAGTCACGTCCGATGATGAAGGCCTGGGCGAGCCCTTCGGGTCGCGGCTGCTCCGCGTACCTGAGGTTGATGCCGACTTGCGTGCCATCGCCCAGCAGCGCTTGAAAACTCGGGAGGTCCTGTGGTGTCGCGATGATCAGGATGTCCTGGATCCCTGCCAGCATGAGTGCCGACAGGGGATAGTAGATCATCGGTTTGTCGTATACCGGGAGGAGCTGCTTGCTCGTCGCTATCGTCAACGGAAACAGTCTGCTCCCAGACCCGCCCGCCAGAATGATCCCTTTCCGCATACGATTCAAAAGATTGCCCTCAGCTGTTCCCGGATCAAGGGCGCGTCGGTCGGTCGCGCGTCATGTCGCTCGAACGACTAGCGCGCCGCCTCCCGTATTGCGGCCACGACCCGTGCTTGACGCAGCGCTTGCTGCTGGTAGCCCTCTCGAAGCGCCGCGTTCTCGATTGCCCGTGCGAATGATGAAAACATCAGCACGAAGTGATTCGCAGAGCCCGCCGTCTTCTCTTCGATCCCGCCGTCCTGCCGTCGCAGGGACAGGCTCGCGACGAAAGCCGCCGGCTTCGAGTAAGCGCGCTCCACGAAGATAGTCCCGGCCTCTCCCCAGACCTCTAATTCGCTACGGTAGGCGCGACCGAATCCCCAGTCTAGGAAAGCGTGTACGTCCGACGCAAAGCGAAGCAGCGCCGAGCCGTTCGTGTCTACTTCGTAACCATCGTCCCGGCCGAGCTGGGCGAGCACGGTCTCGGGCTCCTCGCCCGTCAGAAATAGGGCAGCCGACGCGGGGTAGACGCCGATATCGAGGAGCGCGCCGCCACCGAGGTCGGGCCGGTAGCGGGAATCGCCCGGGTCCAGGTGAGGGAAGCCGAATCTTCCCTGTATGCTCCGGACGCGGCCGATCGCACCGCTCTCGATCCAGCGCTGAAGTGCGAGGAGCTGCGGGTGGTGCAGGTACATGAACGCTTCGGCGAGGACCAGGTCTCGCTCACGCGCCGCGTCTGCAAGCCTTTCCGTTGCACCGAGAGAATCGGTCAGAGATTTCTCGCACCATAGGTGCCGCCCGGCCTCGAGGACGCTCAAACCTTGTTGCTCGTGCAGACCGATGGGAGTGGAAAGATAGACTGCGTCGACCTCCGGGTCCGCCAGCATTTCCTCGGGAGTGGCCCATTCCGCGCAGCCCCATTTCGCCGACTCCGCTGACCGCACGCCCGCGTCTCGAGTCGTCAGGCCGACCAGTCGCACGTCCGCGCACTCCGCCAGCGCTGGCAGGGTACTCCGTCTTGCGTGTAGGCCGACGCCCCACACGGCGACACCCGGCTTATCTGTGTTCTTTCCCTTCATGTCGGCCTCAGATGTGGGCGATGATGCCCCGCACGTGCGGGTTCACCCAGGCGTTTTCGCGCAGGCATTCTTTGATCTGGAACATGCTCATCCAGATGAACGTCGGCGGCAGTTCGATTTGGGTCGGTTCGGGTACCTCGATCAGCATCGCGAGATTGCGCTTGCGATACAGTCGACCCCCGTCTTCCGACAGCCACTGCCGGTAGAGAACCGTCGCGCCGTTCTCTTCCGGCTGCTCGAACAGGCGCGAGAACAGGGGAGCCCTCCCTTTGTGCGCGCGCTTCAGGTTGCTGAACGTGGCCTGGATGGTCGGGCTCATCTGGACCAGCTCGTAGTTGCCGGGCTCGGCTTTCGCCTCTATCAGGTAGTGGGGGACGCCGTTGATGCGCCGGCGCAGCAATCCGAGAATGCCGCCGTCGTATCCCACTTGAGTGAGGATCGGCTGATCCCACCCCCCGGCTCCTACCTCGCGGTTCTCGGTCCGACTCACCCGCACGCC
>JBDHAL010000066.1:0-14471 GCA_039588075.1 Gemmatimonadota bacterium
GCACCGGCCGGATTCGGCCTAGGAGACGGCGACGACGAGACCGTCATCGGCGGAGAGAAGTAGCTCATAGCTGTAACCATCCATAAGCGGCCCCGGGTAGAAGACGCTACGGCGTGCCGGCCCGGGGCCGTTTCATGTCATATAGCCTCTAGCCTCGACTTTCTCCCCCTCACAGCCCCCCCAGATTCCTACATCGGCTCCTTGCTCCAGCTGTGCATAGCTAGCATCTTGTAGCTAGCCCAACCATCAACCCTCTAGCCGCTAGCAGCCTATGTCCCGTCTCAAGCGGCTGATTGTTGAGATACACCGCCACTCGCTCTGGCAGATCGTTGGCATCTACCTGGGTGGTGCCTGGCTCGCCTACGAGATCATCCAGGGCATCACCGAAGGGCGTGGTCTGCCCGAGTGGTTGCCCGCCTTCGCTCTCGTTCTCCTGGTCATCGGACTGCCGTTTGTGGTGGCGACGGCGTTCGTGCGCGAGGACGCGGCACCACCGCCCCTCGAGCCTTCCACACCTGAAGCGGAAGCGGCGGCTGCCCAAGCTCAGGCTGAGGCTCGCCGAGAAGCGGTTGGCCGTCGTCGCTTTCTGACCTTGCGGAACGCGGTGGCAAGCTTCGTGGTTGCGCTCGCCGTCTGGGGTGTCGTCGCCACGGGCTGGATGCTCTTCGGTGAACGTGCTGTAGCTACGGAGGACGGAAGAAAGTCCATCGCCGTCTTGCCGTTCGAGAACCTGAGCGGCAACGAGGAGGCCGAGCCGTTTACGAACGGAATCCACGACGACATCCTGACCCAACTCTACAAGATCGCTGATCTCACACCCATCTCCCGGACCTCGGTCATGGAGTACAGGTCCACGACCAAGAACCTCCGGCAGATCGCCAACGAACTGGGTGTGGCCACCGTGCTGGAAGGCGGTGTGCAGCGTTCCGGACACCGCGTGCGCATCAACGTGCAGCTAATCGACGCCCGCACCGACGAGCATATGTGGGCGGAGACCTATGATCTAGAGCTGACAACAGAGAACATCTTCGCCATACAGACGGACGTCGCCCGACGGATCGCCGAGGCGCTTCGCGCCACACTATCCCCGGAGGAAGACGAGCAGATCGCGGCCAGACCGACGGACAACCTGCAAGCATACGACTACTACCTGCGCGGTCGGGAGCAGCGGCCAACTGGTCCTGCGGACCGTTACATTAGGATCGCAATGTACGAGAAAGCCGTGGAGCTCGATCCTGGCTTCGCTCAAGCGTACGCTGCGTTGGCGAACTCTCATATCAGCATGTACTGGTGGTACCTGGACCGGACCGGAGAGCGCCTGGCGAGCGCGAAGGCTGCCGTTGACAGGGCGTTGCAGCTTGAACCCGATCTGCCGGGTGGGCATAACGCACTGGGGGCGTACTACTCGGCGATCAAGGACTTCGAGCGTGCTCGACACCACACCCTTATCGCACTGGCGGGTGAACCGAACAACGCTGGTTTCGTTATCCAGCTTGCGGGAGCGCAAGCGCGGCGTGGTGAGTGGACCCAGGCCATAGCGAGCTTCAAGCGAGCGACTGTTCTCAATCCACGAAGCCCCGGCGCGTTCTGGAATACAGCCGCTGCGCTCCAGTTCGTGCGACAGTACGCTGAGGCTGAGCAGTACTTCGACCGCGCGATCTCGCTGGGCCCGGCCGGCACATTCGCGTACGTTGCGAAAGCGCGCCTTTATCTGGCTTGGCACGGAGAGGTCGATAGGGCGCGAAGGATGTTAGATGATGCGCCCAGACAGATGGCCGTCAGAGATATACTCGGCGGGAACATCTCCGGCTCGCGGTGGCTGTTCAGAACCCTCTCTTACGGTCTCCCTGAGACCGTTGACACGCTCACTTTGGAGTCACTCAGCAGCGATTCCGTCACTTACTACTTTGCCAAAGCGGACTTGTACGGTGTGGGTGGGCCAACCGAGGTGGCGATCGCCTGCTACGACTCGGCGCGTGCGGTACTGGAGCGCCGTGTCGAGTCTGAGCCGGAAGAGGCTCGCATCCGCAGCCTACTTGGAATTGCGTATGCCGGCCTCGGCGACCGAGCTGGAGCAATTCGTGAAGGCACAAGGGCCGTTGAACTGCTACCTGTCTCCCGAGACGCGATGGATGGCCCGGAGATGCTGGCCCACTTGTCAGAGATGTACGTCATGCTCGGCGACTACGACCTCGCTATCGATCAGCTTGAAGTCTTGCTGTCCATCCCAAGCTGGCTCTCGGCCGCCTGGCTCGAAGTCGATCCGCTCTGGGCCCCCCTCCGCGACCACCCGCGCTTCCAGGCGCTGGTGGAAGAGTACGCCCAGCCCGCCAGCAACTGACCAGCAAACACACCCACCTTCAAGGCAGCCAACTTCAAAATCAGCGGTTGCGGCCCCGGGTGGAAGACGCTGCTGCGTACCCGCCCGGGGCCGCTTTCTTATGTGCGGCCCGCTTGCGCCTACTGGCCGACGACGATAGTACCTGTCATCCCCGCCGCAGCATGGCCTTCTATGGTACAGATCGCCTGAAACTCCCCCGTCGCGGTCGGCACCATGAAGAGTTCCGTTCGGCCACCGATCAAGAGCTCGATCGCGGTAAAATACAGCGGCTTGATTTCGGCCTGAGAATCCTCCGCTTTTCGCGTTACGACCGACTTGTAGAACTCGGTCGCTGTGTAGTAGTGCTTCGACGCATGCCCGTCCGGGTTTTCGATGACTATCTTGTACGCTACGCCCTCGGTCAACGGCAGGTCGGTCGGAATGTAACCATACGGTGACTCGTTGATCGTGACTGTAGTATCAACCCTCGAGTCCCAGACCGCGTGAGAACTCGACTTTCTCGAATCCGTCGCGAGGGACGCGTCGAAATCGCTCGCTATCTCCAGATCGAGCTCGTACCCCTCGCCACCGGTGATCGTGGCCGTGGCGGTCATCCCCAGGGCCGCGTGCCCCGGAATCGTGCAGATGATGTCATACGTCCCCGGCAACACGGCGACGAAGTACCACTCGAGAGCTGTTCCTGATGCCTGGTCAACCTTCAGTTCGACCGCCTCGAAGTGGGGAGCCTTGTACTCGGCCTCTGTGGTCTGGATCTTCCGCGTCGCAACCGCCTTGAATAGATCCCCCACACCCTCCGTCGCGAAGTAGTGCTTCTCCTGGTTCGACGCCGGATTGATGATCCGCACGATGTACGGTTTGCCCGCTTCGAAAGTCAGTTCGTTGGGCTCGAACACGTAGCTGTTCGCGCTCTCCTCCACCATGGTTACCGTCACTACTTCCGCGGCGTCCCAGTTCGCCTGGCTCACCCAGTCAGATGCCGCGACCGGCGTCGCCTCGGGTTCCGTTGTACCGTCGTCGCATGCCGTTGGGAGACCGAGCAACAGTGCTCCCAATCCCAGAGCTCCCAGCACCCCCGACAACTTTGCGTTCCTCATCGCGTCCTCCTTGGGGTAGCGGATAGTCATATCGATTCGGGCAGGGCCGAGCCGACCGAGGCGCGGCGTGTCCTCCTCTGCAGGGTTCATCACGCCAACGTTGTCACGGTCTCCATGGCAAGCCCCGTTCCCAGATACCTGCACTGGGCGACCACCGCTATCGTCATATTCTGCAAGGGGTCCGCGGGCCGGAGTGCCCGAGATGTATGAAGCCCTGGGTGGGAGTGTGACAGCCAGCATCGCACCAGCGACAGCCGGCGTCACTAGCGACTCTGCTCAAAAAGCGATGTCGAGCCTGAACCAGAGGTTATCCGGAACCTGCGTTCCCGTCTCGCCCGAAACGGAATCGCCGCTATAGAGCTCGGCTTCGATGACCAGGCGGACGTTCTGGCGGATCAACGCGACGGCGCCGGGGAGGAACCGAGATTGATACAGAGCGCCTTCCGTAAAGCCAGCTGCCCGAACGGCCTCTGGGACATCTGTCTCCAGGTGCTCGACCTTGAGCGAGCCGAGTAGCCAGGGGAAGAAGAAGTACTCGCTCTTCAAGAAAGCGCTCCAGTGCGTGGACTGCTGCGCTGGCGACAGACCCCACGGATTGTCGTTCTGTCCCCAGGCGTAACCTGCCCCCAGATCGAGAGGGCCGTTGAGCCAACGCGCGGCGATCCCGAGGGTATGGTGTTTATCTTCGAGATCGTTCGCCACGGGAAAGGTGCCGAAGTAGCCGAACTGCTCGATGATGAGAGAACGGTCGAAGAGCTGGCCGCCGGTGCCAAGAACGGGTTCACCACCCGGGTCATAAGCTCCATCCAGAGCGAGGCCACCCAGCTTGTAGCGCAGCTTGTAGTAGAAGTCCTTGCGATCGTTGTTGTCTGCGGCGAAATCGGTGCTTCCTTGTGTCACCCCCAGGGCATAGTAGGCCCGGCGGCTCACGATGCCGTTGATCTCTATGCCCGGCTGCGAGAATCGAAGCTCCAGGTCATTGAGCGAGCGAAGACTGTCCCCCGTACTCGGGTCGCGCAGAACCAGTTCGGATATGGCATAATCTCCCCAGAGTAAACGTTGACGCTCCGCTCTGTCTATCTGACGCTGCCCCAGCGTTAACAGATACAGATTCTGCTTCCCTACCCACAGGTTAAAGCTGCGATCCGGCAAGAATGGCAGTGGATCTTGGAAGGGGATCTTCGCCTGGATGACTTCGATTCCCTCATCCTGTGTCCATTCAGCCTCCACAAAGAATCCGATGCTCTCTCCCAGTGTACCACCCGCAAGCGCATATATCTCATTCGGGAACAGGTAGGTCCAGCTATAGTCCGCCATGTCATCGTTTGTCACCCGGACATCGCTCACCACTCGCAGGCTCACGGGCGGGATCGCCGGAAGCTCGCCGGGCCAGATGGCGCGGGGCCAGAGTTCCTTCCATGGCTCGGCCCCCAGTGGGACAGGCTGTTCCTTACGGAGCAAGGCATCATTCTCCGGAAAGCGGTAACCGTTGAGCCGAAAGGCCTCACCGAGGACATTGAGTTTAGGTGCTGCTGCGTGACACGTCGAACAACTTGTCTTGTATTTCCTCGCGAACGCCGGGATAGGCGAGCTGAGGCCGGTGTCGGCCGCAGCCAGAAGCTCGCCGGCGAACGGAACCACACAACTCGAGACGATAGACAGAATCGTTGTAGTTCTGGCAGTTCTTGTCATGAGTGCGTCCACGTCATCTCAGTGTCAGTTCCGGCCGCCCGCGCGACGACGCTCGAGTTGAATATCCAGTCGGAGCCAATTGTTCGCCCCGATTCTCACCGCGCGGCGGTAAGCGACGGCGCGCGGATGCCAAACGTGAAGTGTATACTCGCCTTCCGGTATGTTCTCGATGAGGAAAAGGCCGTCGTCGTCGACTACGGAGTGGAAGCGCGCCGGGTTGACGAACACGTAGGCTTCCATTTCGGGATGGATGTGACACAGGATGACATGGGTCCCCGGCCGCTTGAAGACGTGCGTTCTCGACTCTCCCGAAGGGTAAGTGCCGAGATTGAAATCCTCGCCCTGGTAATCGGGACTGAAGACATTGTGAAGCAGCGGGTCGCTATTGCGGAACGCAACCTCTTGCCCCGGTGGGACCAGAAGTGTGCGGGGGACAAAACTCAGATTCCTCTGGTCGAGCAGGACTGCTTCCGCTGCAGGCGGCAGAGGATTTGCAGACTCCGATATCAGGTAGACGACGGCGCCGCGGGACAGGGCGTTGGAAACCCGCACGAGGCCGGAAACTGCGCCCCCCTGGCCGCAGAGGCCTCCGGGGCCCACCAGCAGGGCGGCGAGGCCGCCTACCACGCTCCAACGCCTCACGAGTCGTTAGCCCCCCGCCCCGACTTGAGACGGTGCAGCCATCGGTGCAGGGTACGCCGGCTCACGCCGGCGGCCCTCGCGGCCCTCGTCACGTTTCCGCCATGGTACTCCAAGATCTCATCGAGATAACGCGCCTCGAACTGCCTCACAGCCTGTTCCCTGGCTGCTCGATAGGGAAGCTCGCGCAGTGCCTGGTTCCCTTCTTCCCAGGGCAAGCGTGCCGGCCCTAACGGCTGCGGCAGATCACCCACGGTGACCGTTCCGCCGTCGTGCAGCAAGACCAGCTGTTCGGCGGTGTTCTGAAGTTCTCGCACGTTCCCGGGCCACGAATGTGCCTCTATGGCGTCCCAAGCCGCGCGCGAAACCTTCGGCTCGGTCTTCTCGTACCGCTCAGCGTGTTGTTGCAGGAACCGTTGGAAGAGCAGGACTATATCGGATCCACGCTCACGCAGTGGGGGCATCTCGATCGGGATGACGTTCAATCTGTAATAGAGATCCTCCCTCAAGTGGCCGCTCTTGACAGCCTCACTCGGGTCGAGGTTCGTGGCAGCGACGACTCGAATATCGAGCTCGATCACCGATGTACCCCCGACACGTCGGATCTCTCTCTCCTGAAGTGCCCGCAGCAGCCGTGCCTGCAGGTCAGCGTTCAACTCGGTAATCTCGTCGAAAAATAGCGTCCCACGGTTCGCCTGTTCGAGCAGGCCGTGTTGTCGTGCGATCGCTCCGGTGAAGGCGCCCTTCTCGTGCCCGAACAACGTGCTTTCTAACAGCGACGCCGGAATCGCCGCGCAGTCTACGGCAACAAAATGCCGATCCCGACGGTTGCTGCCAGAGTGGATGCACCTGGCGACGAGCTCCTTGCCGGTGCCGCTTTCGCCGGAGACCAGAACGTTGGCCTCGCTCCAGGCCACTTTCCTGATGCGGTCGATCACCCGGAGGATTTCGCGGCTCTGGCCGAGGATCTCTCGGAATCCTTGCTCGCGAGCGACCTGAGTCCGCAGCTCACGGTTCTCTTCGGTGAGACGGCGCTGCCGCAGGGCTCGTTTCACCGCAACGCTCAGCTGTTGCGCGGTGAACGGCTTGGCTAAGTAGTCGAAGGCGCCTTCCTGTATCGCCCGCACGGCCGAACTGACCGTCGCGTACGCGGTGATAAGGATGAACGGAATATCGGGGTCCTCTGAGCGGGAACCGTTCAGCAGTTGCATACCGTCCACGCCTGGCATACGCAGATCGCAGAGCACGACATCCGGCTGGCACTCACGCAGAGCCTTGGCGTAATCGGTCGGATCGTTGAGCGCCGTGCACGTGTACCCCTCGCGCCGTAGCAAGCGCTCGCAGTTGACGAGCATCTCCGGCTCGTCATCGACGATCAGGACATGGCCCGTTTCCATTTCAACCCCCTGGCTCGACGCGGTAGTGTGACGACGAAACGACTGCCCACACCCCGCTCGCTGCTTACCGACACATCACCACCGTGCGATTGGATGACGTTCCGTGTGACGGCGAGGCCCAGACCAGTGCCTCTCGGGCCGGCCTTTGTCGTGAAAAACGGCTCGAAAATCCGCTCTAGAAACGCTCCTTCAATCCCGGAGCCTTGATCCGTGACCTCCAGCTTGACGCTTTGGCCATCTTCCTCGGTATCGGTCGCCAGGGAGATCACGCCGCCATCCCCGGAGGCGTCGATGGCGTTTAGGAGCAAGTTCAGGACAACGATCTCGATCCCGTGATGACTGGCGTGAAGCGTCGGGAGGTCGCTGGCGAGATCCCAGTCCACTTGCAGAGCTCTCTTCTCGAGCGTCGGCTCCAGGAAGTGGACAACGCTCCCGACTAGCTCGTTCAGGTCGAGCGCCTCCCTCACGTCCGGCTCGTCTCGGGCCAGGCTCAGAAGACGCCGGGCGACCTCTCCCACGCGCGCGGTCTGGTCGCGAATGACTTGCAGGTCCTCTCTCACACCGTCGTACGATGCACGTTCACTGAGTTCGAGGTCCCAGCACTCCAGACGGTTGAGGACGATGCCGATCGGGTTGTTGATCTCGTGGGCGATGCCGGCGGCCAGGCGGCCCGCTGCGGCCAAACGCTCCGATCGAAGCATCTGCTTCTCCAGCGCCTCGCTGCTGGTCACATCTCTAATGATCAAAGTGCAACCCAGGGGTTGGTTTCGGGCGTCGCGAATCAGCGTCTGCGAGAGACTCACGGAGATGGGTCGGCCGTCGTTCCGGACCCGCGTTGTGTGGAAATCCAGAATCGAGCCCTTGGATACCAGCTCACGCGAGATCATCGCAGCCTCTCGGCGGCTCTCTCTCCCCGGGCCCATCAGAAGCTGGTTCACATCCCTGCCCGTCGCCTCGGCAATCGTGTAGCCGAAAAGCTTCTCGGCCCCCTGGTTCCACACCTGCACACGGCTACGAGCGTCGAGACGAATTATCGCGTCCTCCGAGTGAGCCAGGATCTCTTCCAGTTCGGCGTGTGCCTCCCGCAGCTCCTGCGATCGAGCCGCCACCAACCCCTCCAAACCCTGCGTATAATCACGCAGCCGATCGGCCATGTCTCCGAAGTCAGCGGAAAGCTCCTCCAACTCGTCGTTCGTTTCTATGCGCACTTGATGGTCAAAATCACCCGCCGCGATGCTGCGCGCGCCCTCGCGGAGTTGGTAGATCGGACGCGTGAAGTGCGTCGCCGCGACCACCGCAAATACGAGTGCCGCCAACAATACCAGCAGCCCTCCGGCGCTCGCGCCGAAGAGAAATCGCCGCACCGGCCTTCCGATCACCGATCTGGGCACGCTCCGGTAGATAAAGAGCGACGCCCCGTCCCCGTCATGCAGGCGCAGCGGCGTAAAGCTCACAAGCTGGTCGCCCTCTGCCTGCATGCTTCCCGGCTCCCCTCCGACTACCCGACGCGCCACCTCCGGTGTGAATTGGCTGAACAGGTTGAAGTCCGGTTCGGGGGCGAGCAGACTTCTCCAATCGCTCTTTCGTTCGGACTGGTAGAGAAATCGACCATCCGCGCTAACCAGACCCGTCACACCCGCCAACTCCGGTGAGCCCGACTCCAACGCCGCGAACAGCCTCGACGCGTAGACCTCGCCCACCGCGACACCCTGCAGCTCACCGACTTCGTCGTAACGTGGAAGCACAATAGCGATGATCGGTAGGGCAACGAGGTCTCCCACCCCGTGCTGTACGGTTATCTCCGCTGGTAACCAGACGTCCTCCCCCGGCTCCAGCGCCCTGGCGCGATACGTGTAGTAGGCCCCGCCGGCCCCCGATCCTGAGCCTCCCGTTGGCCGGCCCGATCCGCGCCCGATCAGAATCAGCTCACCATCCGCATGGAACAGCTTCACCTGTACGAAGGATGGCTTGGCCCGCAGAAAGGCCACCGCTGCCGAGTCGAGAGCCTCAAGGTCCGTCCCCGCTTCAAACGCTCGATCCAGTACTCCCGTAGCGAGAAAGCGCACGTCTCGCTGTGCCGTCGCCAGCAGATGCTCCGTCCGCTCCCGGGCGGTCTGTAAGTCGTGGCTCAACCGGCGCGCCGCCGACTCTTCCAGGTACCGCAGCGTCACTGTCGTGCCGATGACTCCCGTCACGATCAGCGGAACCGTCGCCAGCGCCCCGAAGGCTATGGCCAGCTTGTTCCGTATCGGGAGTCTCGGAAACAGCTTGTTTAGATTCACTAGCCTATTCCCCCCACAATTCCCCATTTCTACGGCAGCTTCGGTGCCATCCCCCACCTTTTCCTCGAAACCCGTAGCTCAGAGAGGCTTACAGCGGCCGGTCGCCGCCTGGCACAACGCGTGCCGGGGCCACCTGGGGCCAATTGCCGCACAATGTGTGACGGTAAGTGTCACACCTGTGTCACGCAACGACCCTGTACGCGGTCGACTCTGTTTGCGTGAAGTGGATCAGTTCTTGTGGAGGCGCACATCGTTGTCACACCAGGGACAGTTCAGTTACGAACCTGCCGCACATCCGTGCGGTGATGACGTAGCCGTCGTTACATCACTAGCTGTTGGCGATGTCCTCTTGAGGACCTGCTAACCGGCCAGTCGCGGGTCGCCGGGGCAGCCAGAATGAGCCCGGGCAGCGAGCTGCTCGAGGCCGAGGCGAAGAACGATCTCCGGGTCACGTTGACGGAGTGGAAGGCCGGTTCCGACCCGGGAAGATGACTATCCAGTCCACGTTGAAGCGGGTAAATTGCTGCCTCCAAGAGTCAGCTTGCCCGGTGACTTGCAGGCGAGCTGGTGTCATGTGCAGGGGAGGCGACGAGCCTGGGAGGCAAGCGCGATGCGGGAAGCCGTCGAGAAGCTGTGGCCGGAGTTGGAGTGGATCGAGGATCCGACGCTGCGGGAGCAGGTCACCGAGACCTGGGTCCGGGCCTTCGAGCGGAGCCCGCTGGAGCCCGACGATCTGAACGAGATCCCGTTCACGCTGCTGGTGCCCAACTGCCCGGCCACGTTCATGGAGCACAAGCGCTGCGTGGTCCACGTAGCGCGCAAATCGGCCGAGTCGATGCAGGAATTCCTCGGCCGGGCGCTGAAGATCGACAAGGACGTGGTGATAGCCGGCGCCATACTCGCCGACGTGGGCAAGCTACTGGAATACGAGATGCGGGATGGGAAAGCCGTCCAGAGCGATCGCGGCAAGGCGCTGCGGCACCCGTTCACCGGCGTCGCCCTGGCCCTCGAGTGCGGGGTCCCGGACGCCGTCTGCCACATCATCGCCGCCCACGCCGCCGAAGGAGATCTGGTGAAGCGAAGCACCGAGGCTTATATCGTGCACCACGCCGATTTCATGACCTACTTGCCATTCAAAAACCTGTGAGACCAAATGACCCCGTCTATCACTCCTACTCCTACTCGTAATCGTACTCGTACTCATACTCCTACTCGTACGTCGTACTCGAACGCGGGAATCGAGTACGAGTACGAGTACGAGTACGAGTAGGAGTAGGACACTAAAACGAACGAAGAGGCCGAGGATGAGTGAAACGATGAGTGAGACGATTACTGCTACTATGTCGCGTTGGGCGGCGGATTTGAAGTTCGAAGATCTGGGGGATAAGGCGATTCACGAGGCGCGGCGCTACTTGCTGGACTCGCTGGGTTGCGCCTTCGGGGGGTACCGGCAGGAGGACGCGCTGATCGCGCTGGAGGTGCTGGACGAAGTCGCGGGTGAAGGGCCGGCGACGATTCTGGGGAGTGGGAAGAAGGTAGACGTGGTGTCGGCCGCGCTGGCCAACGCGTTGATGGTTCGGGTGATGGACTACAACGACATCTATTGGCAGCAGGACCCGTCCCACCCGTCGGACATCATCCCCGCGGCCATCGCCTGCGGCGAGCGGGCGGGCGGCGACGGTAAGGAGCTGATCGTCGGGATCGTGCTCGGCCACGAGTTCGAGATGCGGCTGTGCGAGGCGGCGTTCCCGGGCATCCGCGAGCGCGGCTGGCATCACGCCACGCTCACCGCCTTCGTTTCCCCCATCGTGGCGGGCCGCATGCTGCACCTGCCGTGGGACCAGATCCAGCACGCCATCGGGATCTCCGCCTCGCACCACGGCTCGCTAGGTGCGGTCACCGCCGGCAAGCTGACGATGATGAAGAACACCGTCGACCCGATGGCGACCGAGGCGGGCGTCATGGCGGCGCTGCTGGCCGAGAAGGGCTACAGCGGTCCCGAGCACGTGATCGACGGCAAGGAAGGCCTGGTCCACTGCATGGGCCCCGAATGGAAGCTCGAGATCCTGACCGACGGGCTCGGCGACTCGTGGCGGATCGAGCGCTGCGGCATGAAGGCCTTCCCCACCGAGGCGCTGACCCACGCCCCGATCTCCGCCGTCCTGCAGATCGTTCGGGAGAACGACCTGCAGCCCGAGCAGATTGAAAATGTCCACATCCGCTCGCTCGGCCGCGCCGCCGACATCCTGGCGGACCCGACCAAGTACGACCCGCGCAGCAAGGAGACCGCGGACCACAGCCTGCCCTACGTGATCGCCGCGGCCATGTTCCACCGCCAGGTCACGCCGGCCCAGTTCGAGATGGACGCGATCATGGACCCGCAGCTCCGCGACCAGCTCAACAAGGTCAAGGTCGTCGCCGACCCGGAGATCGAGGCCGTCTTCCCCGAGCTCCAACGCGTCATAGTCAAGATCACCACGACCGACGGGAAAGAGTTCAGCGCCCAACTCGACTACCCTAAAGGAGACCCGCGGAACCCGCTTACCGATAGGGAGGTGGAAGAGAAGTTCGACGCGTTGGCCTCTCCCGTGTTGACCGATCAGGCCCGCGGGAGGGTAAAAGAGGCGGTCTGGAACCTGGATAAGCTGGATTCGGTGACGGAGTTGATGGAGCTTTGTCGGGCAGATCGTTAGTGGTAACCGGTGACCTGCTTGGCTAGCGTAACGGAGACATAACGCACGATGGGCCAGACAATCGTAGAAAAAATCGCCCAACGCCACATGACAGAGGGACCAGACCGCCCGCTCCACACCGGCGACGTGGTGTCACTGCAGCCGAGGCACGTGATGACTCACGATAACACGGCGCCGGTGATGAAGAAGTTTCGGGCGATCGGGGCGACGCGGATCAAGGATCCGAAGCAGCCGGTCTTTGCGCTGGATCACGACATCCAGAACAAGTCCAAAGGTAATTTGGGCAAGTATGCGGAGATCGAGGCGTTCGCGAAGCAGCAGGGCGTCGACTTCTACCCGGCGGGTACAGGGATCAGTCATCAGATCATGGTCTCCCGCGGGTATGTGGTGCCCGGTTCGCTGGTGGTGGGGTCCGATTCGCACTCCAACATGTACGGGGCGCTGGGCGCGCTGGGCACGCCGGTGGTCCGGACGGACGCCGCGGCGATCTGGGCGACCGGCGAGTTCTGGTGGCAGATCGTGCGGAGCGTCCAGGTGACGCTCACCGGTAAGCTCCGCGACGGCGCGACCGGCAAAGACGTGATCGTCACGCTTTGCGGTCTGTACAATCAGGGCGAGGTGTTGAACGCGGCGGTGGAGTTCACCGGTCCCGGAGTGGCGACGCTCAGTATGGACGAGCGCATGGCCATCTCCAACATGACCACCGAGTGGGGCGCCCTCGTCGGCTGGTTCCCCGCCGACAAAGTGACCCTCGGCTACCTGCGCAAGCGGAAGGCGCTCCTGACCGCCATGGGCGCCGAGCGCTACACCGAGGACGACCTGGCGGCCTGGGCGGCGGACCCGCTGATGCCCGATCCCGACGCCGAGTACGCCGGACGCATCCAGCTCGACCTCGGCGACATCAGCCCCCACGTCTCGGGGCCCGACAGCGTCCAGGTCATGCGCTCGCTGGCCGACATCGAAAGAGACAAGATCGCCATCCAAAAGGCCTACCTCGTCTCCTGCGTGAACAGCCGGCTCCAGGACATCGAGGCCGCGGCCCGGGTGATCAGCGGTAAAAAGGTCGCCGACGGCGTCGAGTTCTACGTCGCCGCCGCCAGCGCCGAGATCCAGGCCGAGGCGGAGGATAGCGGCGCCTGGCAGGCGCTGCTCGAGGCGGGCGCCCGGCCGCTCCCCTCCGGCTGCGGGCCCTGCATCGGACTCGGGACCGGCCTGCTGGAGCCCGGCGAGGTGGGCATCTCGGCCACAAACAGGAATTTCAAGGGCCGGATGGGCTCACGGGACGCCCAGGCCTACCTGGCCAGCCCCGCCGTAGTCGCCGCTTCAGCCGCCGCCGGTTACATCTCCGCCCCGGCCGCCACCGACGGCCGTCGCCCCGCCTACGGGTTCACCGCCCCGGCGCCCAAACCGGCGGCCGCCGAGAAAGTCAGCATCCAGCCCGGCTTCCCCGAGCGCATCAAGGGACGCCTCGTCTTCCTCCCCCAGGACAACCTGAACACCGACGGGATTTACGGAAAAGACTATACATACAGAGAGCTGACCCGCGAGGAGATGGCCCGGGTCGTCATGGAGAACTACGACCCCGAGTTCGTAAACAACGTTCGCCCCGGCGACGTGGTAGTAGGCGGCTACAACTTCGGCACCGGCTCCAGCCGCGAGCAGGCCGCCACCGCCCTGCAAGCCGCCGGCATCCCCCTCGTCATCGCCGGCAGCTTCTCCCAAACCTACCTGCGCAACGCATTCAACAACGGCTTCGTCTGCATAGAGTGCTCCCAGCTCGTCGACCGCCTGCGGTCGGAGCTCGCCGAGCCCATCAGCGCGGGTGTGCCTACTCTGATACCCGGTGATGAGCTAGACATCAACTTTGCCGAAGGCACCGTTGGGTATGCTGGCGATACCTTCAGCTTCCCTCCGTTGGGGTCGGTGCCCCAGGGGCTTGTCGTGGCCGGGGGGATAGAGAACTTGGTTAGGGTGAAGCTTGGGCTAACGTAGCGAGTGATCGCTAGCAGGTCACCTCTCTACCTTCAACGAGGGCGTGACCAAAGAGAAGAGAAAGGTAAAGCCCGAACATGGCAACACACACAATCGTAGCGATGCCAGGCGACGGGATAGGCAAAACAGTCCTGCCCGAAGCCATAAGAGTCCTCAACGCTATCGGCTTTGATGCTGATTACGTTCACGCCGACATAGGTTGGGATTGCTGGATCAATGATGGGAACCCGCTGCCGCAGAAGACGCTCGACCTACTAAAAGAGCACAAGCTGGGGCTGTTTGGGGCGATCACCTCGAAACCGAAGGGCGAGGCGGCGAAGGAGTTGCGGGCGGAGTTGCAG